>CASEKF010000070.1 GCA_949288455.1 uncultured bacterium | reverse complement strand
GCGTGATTATTAACCCAAATTTTTCCATATGCCCAATTCACAATAGGTTTGCCGTTGGCCGTCATTACGCTTCCATCTTCCCCTACAAGTACATAAACCCCATCAAATATGTAATCAGAAACATAATCTTGAATACCATTTGCGCCATAATATGGATATTCTCCAGCATTTCTGAGAGCTTTAGTCACAGGTTGTCTTTTATTATCTAAAACCATGCAACATTCTTCAAGCTTCTTATATTCCACCCCGTCGGGGCAGAGTTCCCGTATCAATTCTTCAAGTCTGCTCATAATAAAATTATTAACCGATTCCAAAATCAAAAAGTCGTCTCAGCGTTCAAATAATCGCGGCGATATTTACGCCTCAATTATTTACTCCGGGACGACTGCGGCCAAGCCTTCCGAAAAATTATCCGCGAAATTAAGTTCGGCGGGATAAATAAATTTTCCCGACTTATCTATAAAACCGTATTTTTCGTTAAGAACTATTACGGCGGCTCCGTCGGAAAAATTAAAAGCCAGATCAAACGAAGGCTCTATAACCGTGCCGCCCTTTTTATCGATATAGCCCCACTTGCCGTTAGACATAACCGCGGCTAAACCCTCGGAAAATTTTAAAGCCAAGTCATATTCGGGAGAAACCGCAAAATTACCTTTCTTATCGATATAGCCCCACTTGCCGTTTAATTTTACCGCCGCCAACCCTTCCGAAAAATTTAAGGCGAAATCATATTTCCTTTCTATCTCAAACTTGCCCTTTTTATCGATAAAACCCCATTTGGAAAGCGAAAACGCAGGGAAAAAACCTTCCGAAAAACTAAGATTTCTAACCCAAGGTTTATAATAGAAACGAGGCTCTATAACCATCTTGCCCTTTTTATCGATAAAACCCCAAAGATCGTTAATTTTAACGGGCGCTAAACCTTCAGAAAAATCCAAAGGATAAACGTTCTTGTCAAGATCGATTATAAAATTGCCCTTCCTATCGATAAAATGCCAAGAATCATTTATAAAAACCTTTGCAAGACCTTCCTTAAAAGAATAAGCGTCGGTCATGCCCTCGATATCTAAAGCGGAAGTTCCGTCTTTATCAACGTAAAACCAACGTCCGCCTTTTCTGACGGGAGCTAAACCTTCGGAAAAATTCCTTGCGTCGTCGTATTCGGGCTCTATTATGATATTCCCGCTTTTATCTGAAAACCCCCAAGATGAATCAAGCTCAACGGCGGCCAAACCTTCAGAAAAAGATTTAGCCTCGCTGAATTTAACGTCTATCGCCTGTTTGCCGTTTTTATCAATAAAACCGTAAACTTTATTTAACGCGACTCTTCCCGAAACGGTCGATTTTATTTTTTTCGACTCTTCCGATTCTGAAACTTTCTTATCGGAACAACCGAACAAACTTAGCGCAAAAAACATAAAAACCGCTAATAGGGCCGCAGTTTTATTCATAAATATAACTCCCTTTATAAAATTCGATTGTAAAAAACGGATTAATTTTCCATAATCTAAAACGGATTTCTTTAGTCTTTAAGCTTGATATCTTTCCCGAAACAAACTTCTATATAAGACGCGTAATTATTTGCGTCCGCCTTAACTTTAATAAAACTTCCTTCTTTTAAAGCCGACCATGAAGGTTTATAATCGGTCATTGAGTCAAGTTTTATTTTTATGGTTTCGCCGTTTTCGCGCTTAAGATCCAAATATCTGTCCCATTTTACCGCAGTGTCTATCCTGACGACAATTCCGGAATATTCTTTAACGTAAGTCCTTCCGTATTGCCACGTGGTCCGCAATCCCGGATCAATTCTTACCATATCATGCCTGATATGTCTTGAAAAAGCGTAAGAATATGAAAACATAAACGTAAATAAAAAAATAAATAATACAAATTTCTTCATAAAGCCTCCGCGTCAATAAATATAAAAAAGAAAAGCCGAGCATCATTTTAAAGCTGGAAACGCTGAAAGATCAATACTCGGCTTGCAATCTTTTTATATATCAGTCTTATTTTTTTCCGCTTTTTTTCGAGCTATAACCTTTTTAACGCCCATAGATTCGGAAGTTTCTCCCTCATCCTTTACATTCTCGGAAAAAGCCGAGGAAAGTTCTTTTTCCGGAACGTCTATTCCAAAATATAAAGCTCCTAAAGGCGGAAGAGTCAAAGAAATAGAAAATTCTTTGCCATGAGTAGGAATATTTTCAGACCAAATGCCTCCCAAATTGCCAAAATTAGCGCCTCCGTATACGGAAGAATCGGAATTGAAAATTTCCTTGTAAAAACCCTTTGCGGGAACTCCTATTCTATAACCTCTGCGCACTACCGGCGTAAAATTGAATACGGCGATTATCAGCTTTTTAGCCGATTCGTCTTTCCTGATAAAAGAAACGATGCTGTTTAAATTATCGTTAAAATCTATCCATTCAAAACCCTTGTAGTCAAAATCAACCTCATAAAGAGACGGCTCGGACTTATAAACGCGAAGCAAATCGCGCATAAACTGCTGAAGCCCGCTGTAAGGCTCGTAATTCAAAAGATGCCAATCCACGCTCTTGTCATGATTCCATTCGGCAGGCTGACCGAAATCGCTGCCCTGAAATATCAGCTTCTTGCCGGGATGAGCGAACATGTATGAGAAAAGAAGTCTCAAATTAGCCGCCTTTTCCCAAGGACTTCCGGGCATTTTATTCATTAGCGACCCCTTGCCATGTACGACTTCGTCATGCGAAAGAGGAAGAATAAACTTCTCTGAAAAAGCGTATAAAATACTGAAAGTCAACATGTTTTGATTATATTTTCTATAAATCGGATCAAGAGACATATATCGAAGCATGTCGTTCATCCAACCCATATTCCATTTATAGCCAAAACCTAATCCGCCCATGTAAACGGGAGAGGACACTCTTGGCCATGCCGTCGATTCTTCGGCTATCATCATAACCTCGGGATCATATTTGCCGACTACCTGATTAAGCTGTTTAATAAAGTCGATGGCTTCAAGATTCTCTTTGCCGCCGTACTTATTAGGAATCCATTGACCCTCTTTCTTGGAATAATCCAAATATAGCATAGAGGCGACGGCGTCGATTCTTAATCCGTCTATATGATATTTGTCAAGCCAGAAAAGAGCGTTAGAAATCAAAAAGTTTTTAACTTCGTTTCTGCCGAAATTAAAAATCAAAGTGCCCCAATCCATATGTTCGCCTTGACGCGGATCCTGATGTTCGTAAAGACAAGTTCCGTCAAAACAGGCTAACGCATGAATATCTTTCGGGAAATGCGCCGGAACCCAATCCAAAATTACGGATATGCCGTTTTGATGACAGTAATTTACAAAATACATAAACTCGTCCGGCTCGCCAAATCGGCTTGTAGGAGCGTAATAACCCGTAACCTGATAGCCCCAGGAACCGCTGAACGGATGCTCTGCCACGGGAAGAAGCTCAACGTGAGTGTAACCCATATCTTTTACGTAATCGACAAGGTTTCGCGCCAATTCGGTATACGGAAGCATCTCGTTCTTGCCTTCGGCAGTTCTCATCCACGAACCCAAGTGAACTTCATAAATCGAAACGGGCTCTTTTTTATAATCGCGCCCACGTCTGTTCGCCATCCATTCTCCGTCGCTCCATTCGTAATCGTCAAGATTATAAACGTATGAAGCCGTATTGGGAGCAAGTTCGGCGCTGAAAGAAAACGGATCCATTTTAAGGATAATTTGACGTCTTTGCGTAAAAATCTCATATTTATAAATTTCGCCCTCGTCAAGCTCGGGAACAAACAATTCCCAAATGCCGGAAGATCCGCGCATACGCATAATATCTACGCGGCCGTCCCAATTATTGAAATCGCCAACTACGCTTACTCTGCGAGCGGTAGGAGCCCAGACGGCAAACAATACGCCCCGTACTCCGTCCGCTTCGACGATGTGCGCCCCCAAAGAATTATAAGCGTAATGAAGATCGCCTTTATTGTAAAGATATAAATCGTCCTCGGAAATTACGGGCAAAAAACTGTACTTGTCGTAAACGACCTGTTCCCCGCCATTCTTAAAGCATTTTCTAAGCTTATATTTAAAAACGGTCGTTCTGTCTTCACAAATTCTTTCAAAAAAGCCGTCTTTGTGGATCTTCTCCATTTCGTATTCTTTGCCCGAAGCGACGTCAATCACAAAAACTCTATCGACGTCAGGGAAAAAACAACGTATTGCCACAAGCTTATTTCCGTCAAATTCAACTATATGCGCTCCCAGAATATCAAAAGGATCCGATAAGTCCGCATACAGTACGCTGTAAATCTGTTCTAAAGTAACGGTAGCAGCCATTTTATACATATACTCCTTTACTTAAACTTGCCGAGAAGACGGAACATATTTTGTTTATAAGCTTCCACTCCCGGTTGATTAAAAGGATTTACTCCCAAAATATATCCGCTCACTGCGCATGCATACTCAAACATATAAAACATATAACCGATAAAATATTCGTCCAAACGCGGAATTTTAAATTCCATATTAGGAACGCCGCCCTGTAAATGCGCTTCGGCAGTGGCCTTTAAAGCTATGGAATTTATATAATCCAGAGATTTTCCTTCAAGATAGCCCAAACCGTCGAGATTGTCTTCCCAATGAGGGACGAAAATCTTTTTATCGGATTCCAAGACGTTTATAAAAGTCTCGGCCAATAATCTTTCCCCCTCTTGAATATACTGCCCCATAGAATGAAGATCAGTCGAAAAATCAAGACTGTCGGGATATAATCCCTTTCCGTCTTTTCCTTCGCTCTCTCCGTAAAGCTGTTTCCACCATTCGCCGAAATAATGCAAATATTGTTCAAAGTTAGATAAAATCTCTATCTTTTTGCCTTTTCTATATAAAATATTCCTGATAGCGGCATAAAGGCAAGACGTATTTTGTCTGACGTCTTTAACAGCCGCGTTTTCCTTCGCGGCCCTGGCTCCGGCCAGCATTTTCCTTATATCAAGGCCGGCGGCCGCTATTGGAAGAAGACCTACGGGAGTCAAAACGCTGTATCTGCCGCCGACGTCGTCAGGCACTACGTAGGTTTTCCAGCCTTCTCTGTCGGCAAGAGTCTTCAAAGCTCCCTTCGCTTTATCGGTAGTGGCTGCGAAACGTTTCGAAGCCTCTTCCCTTCCCACCTTCTCCTTCATCGCTTCATACGCGGCCCGCAAGGCGATGGCAGGCTCGGTAGTCGTGCCGGATTTGGAAATTACGTTGACGAAAACGCGCCTGCGTTTGATTAAATCAAGCAGGGAAGACAAGCTTGAAGAAGACATGTTAAAACCGGCGAAACAAATATCGGGAGAGTTGCCCGATTTATTTTCAAACTCGGCTAATCCTTCGCCTTTTAAAGCGGATATCGCGGCCCTGGCTCCCAAATAAGAACCTCCTATGCCGATCACTATAAACAGATCGCATAAAGAACGAGCCTTCTCCGCCGTTTCCTCAATATCCTTAATAAGCTCCTCCGAAACGGACGAAGGAAGATCTAACCATCCCAGGAAATCGCCGCCCTGTCCGCTTTTTAAATCGACAAGCTCCTTAGCCGCAAGAACCTCGGGTATTATAGCGTCTATATCGCTCTCTGTAACGCAATCGCAAGTATTTGAATAATCTAATACTATTTCCGACATAAAAACCTCTCGTTTCATTGTATTTCATAAAAAGAATTTCTTCCGAAAACGTTTATTTACCTGTTAAAAGAAAGAAAAAACCGTGCATATTTAAAAAAATAAAAAGACAGTCCCTTTTAAGGAAACTGTCCGATTAAATAACGATAACGCGCTACGAACTTAAAACGTCCGAAATCTTAAGCATAATGCAAAACTCATGAAGGCGCTTTAAAGCCGTGTCCGAAACAGACTCCCAAACAAGCTTTTTAACTCCGCCCTCCTCCATTAGAGACGAAACCAACTTTAAAGAAGAACGAAGAGAAACGAGATCTGAAGAAACGAGAGAAACCCTGTGTCCGGTAAGGTATAAAGCCGAATCCTGAAGTATGTCGACTATCGAATCCTTATACGAAGCTTCAAGGATCCGCTTTATAGCCAAAGACGCAAATTTGATAAGTTCCGAAGAAGCGAAACTCTTCTCTTCCATCTTCAAGGCTTTATCTTTTAAATTCTGTTCCTCAGCCTCCGCGGCTTTTAGACGCGCTTGACCTAAAAGAAGATCCTGCTCCAAATCCTCGATCTGACGTTTATACTTTTGTTCTTGAGATAAAGTTTCCAGCCTGCGCATATCGGCTTCGTTCCGCATAACTTTCTCAATTTCCAAATTTTTCTGCTTTTCCCGAGACAGATCTTGAGCTAACGAGTTCAAATCCGAAGAATAACGCTCTATTAACAAAGCAGATTTTTCTTTTTCATTCAAAGCGTCATTCTTAATCTTCTGGATCTCTTCCCTTAATCTGTCGTCCTCCAATTTAGCCCTGCTGCGTTCCCGTATGATCTCGTCCTGTTTCGCGTCTAATTTAAGGCGAAGGTTCCGTTCGTTCTCCTCCAGAAGATTAATCTTATCGATAAAACTCTGTCTCTCTTTTTCTAAATTTTCTTTTTCTTTGACGGTTTCGGTTAAAACTTTTTGAGTGTCTTCTAAAAGATCTCTGCTCTCTTCTTCGGCAATTTGAACTTCTTGAAGCTCCTCCATAAGTATGGCGTTATTTTTTTCCAATTCGGAATTCTTGTTCACTTCCTCTTCAAATTCCGCCTGCTTTGCCGAAAGACGTCCCAGAGCGTCTTCATTATCTCTCTTCAGGCCGGCGATATTTTCCGCTAAACGCTCGGTTTCCAAATAATATAAGAAAATCTTAGCCGCAATTGATAAAACGTTAACAGGAAGCTCGTTCACGGCTGCGTCGTTTTCAAGACGGACAACCGCCTTGACGCCGCTTTCGCATATAATCGGCATAACCGCGGCATATCTGCCCTCAAGTTTCTCGTCGCCGTCAAACTGAGTTTGAGATCCGGAAGAATCGGGATAGAAAAGAGACTGAGCTTTTTCAAAAACAAACGATTCTCTGGAATCGAAATTCGGAGGAGATACGGCGCAGGATAAACCGCTTCCGCTATGCATAGAATAAACGGCCATTTCCCCGTCTTTTTTGATCATAACGGAAACAAAAGAACAAGTCGAAATGTCAAGCATAGCTTCAAATATTTTCCGAATTTTATCATCCGGCTCCAAGGAATCATTAGATATAGCGCAAGATAAAATCTCGCTTTTAGCATTTATATCCGCTATCGCGTCAGAATTCTGAGAAAGAGAATCATATAAAGCCTGCTTTTCCATCATACTGGCGATAAGAGTAGCTATAGCCGTAAATCTGTTTCTTTCGTAAAGACTATCGGAAGGCTCCAAAGGAGAATTCAGGATAAAAAGCCCCTTAGACTGACCTCCGTAAATAAGAGGAACTATAACGTTCCATTCTCCGTCAGACGAAGAAGAATAAAGCTTTTGAGTATTAAGAGCAGTTTTATATTCGTAAGTTTCCGAAGAAACGACGGCATGACTTTCCAGAAAATCGACCGAATAACCGGAATGAGCGATCAAAGTCAACTCCTGAGACAGCGAATCAAAGAAATAGACGAGATATTTAGAAGGATCGACCGAAAGAAGTCCCGATATTTTTGCCATTGAGGAATCGCAGAAATCCTGAACCGTGGTCTTAAAGTCAAGATTCGCCACTATTTCAAGAAAATCGTTGGATTTCATCTTGAATTTATCAAATTTTTCCTGAATGGATTCTTCTTTCTGAATACATTCCATATCAAGAATATATCTGATAACGGAATTATTTATCGCTTCTCTCACCGGATGAACGGAAGCCGAAACTTCAATAGGAGATTTGATACCCTTAAGAGACGTTGTCAAAGGCGGAGAAGATTCGAAAGCGAACTGAGGAATCTTCTCTATATCTTCTTTGGGCATTATATCGGACAAGGGAGCCTCAATCAGATTTTCAGCCGGAATATCCAAAAGTTTTACCGCATAACTGCCGATATGCTTAATCCGCCATTCTGTATCGACAATTATGATGGGACGCTGCGAAATCTTCAAATAAAACTCATGGTAATTTTTACATAAGTTAATACTGTTATTCATATCATAATAATTCATGGCGTAATTGAATAACTTTCCCGCGCATGACATCAGATATTTTTCCACCGGCTTAATTTTCTTTATTTTATAAGAAGCGAGCTGAACTACGCCTATAACGTCGTCATTACGCAGCAAAGGAATAACCGCGACAAATTTAAACCCTTCGCTCTTGCAATGAGGACAGCTTAAGGTTCTGTCTCTGGTTATATCGCTTGAAAAAACAAGTTCTTTAGAGGCCAAAGCGATAGAACACAAACATCCGCCGGACGGCATATTTGAAATTTTATCGAGATACTTCTGCGAAACTCCATGAAATATCTCCGGCTTCATAAAAAAATTGCCTCGCGGCTCCAAAAATTTAACAAGGCCGCTGTCGACTCCGATCATCTCGATAAGTATATCCAAAAACTGCTCGAAAAGAATATTTATCTCGTTATCCTGCTTAGCTATATCCGCTATTCTGATAAGAGCGGATATCTTGTTCTCCATATCTTTTTGAACTTCGGAATCTGGACCAGAATAGTTAACGTTCATAAAGGCAAACCTTTCGTATACGGCGATATGCTGATTTGGTAAATTTTCTGCAATTTTTAAACATCTTCCTGCGAACAATCAATTAAAATAAGTCGGAAGAGAGATAACGTTCGCCGGAATCCGGTATAATCGCAACGGCGTTGGAGCCTTTCGGCAAAGTTTCAATAATTTTAACGGCCGCGGCAAAAGCCGCTCCTCCGGAAATACCGGAAAAAACGCCGTAGTCACGAGCCAGAGAACGGGTATGCCAAACGGCTTCTTCGTCCGTTACCGTCTCGGCGGCATCGACTACCTTTAAATTCAAAGAGGCGGGAATAAACCCGGCTCCGATACCCTGTATTTTATGAATTCCGGGAGTCGGCTTTTCATTGTTCAATGTCTGAGAAATAACCGGAGACGACGAAGGTTCAACCGCTATAACTTTTATCGATCGCTTTTTATCGTATTTAATATATTCCGCTATGCCGCTTATGGTGCCTCCCGTGCCTACTCCCGCGACAATAGCGTCTACTTGCCCGTCGAGATCATTCCAAATTTCCGGACCGGTAGTTAAACGGTGAATCCTGATATTCGCAGGATTGGAAAACTGATCAAGCGTAACGAAATCAGTTTTCCCTTTCGTTATATCAAAAGCTTTTTTTATGGAAGCAGGCATTCCAAGAGTCCCGTCGGTCAAAATCAGTTTAGCTCCGAAGGCTTTTATTATTTTCTGCCGTTCGTAACTCATAGAAGAAGGCATAACTATAATTAATTTAAATCCAAGAGCTTTGGCAATCTGAGCGAGAGCTATTCCGGTATTTCCGCTTGTGGCTTCCACAATCGTAGTTTTTTTGGATAAACGTCCTTCGGAAAAAGCGTCCGTAATCATAGCGCAAGCCAAACGGCTTTTAACCGACCCGGACATATTCCTTGACTCCAGCTTCAAAAATATATTTCTACTTTTGCGCCTTATTCTAACCAAAGGAGTTTCGCCTATTGAAAAGGCTTCCGATTCGTAGTATTTCATAATCTTTATCGCCTAAAAAAATTTAAGATTATTTGGAAGTTCCAGGAAAAGCCTTCCATATTTTTAAAGAGAAATACAGGCCTATACATGCGAAAGGAATCATAAATACGGGCCACCATCCCCAGTCTATCGTGGTCAGTCTTCCTAAGGCGAAAGCCTGAAACCCCGTTCCCAAATATACGAACCCGTCGACAAGACCGGTAGTGGTAGCGGCCGCTTTCTTACCTCCGAAATCCATGGTAGCGGTGCCGGAAAGCATGCCGTGAACTCCTATAACGCACAGAGACATCAAAACGACTATGCAGCCGACTAAGAATTGATTCCCTTTAAGAGTAAAAGCCATAACTGCGGCGGAAATCAACATAACCGCATATAAAAATACGGCTGAAGGGCCGCGTCTGGAACCAAAAAGCTTATCGGAAATAAAACCGGCGAACATTCCTCCGAGAATACCGGCAAAACAAAGCAACAGCCCCCAATTATCGCAGAAAAACTGAGCGGGCTGAAAAGCTTCCACGTTGCCCGGAAGAGATCCGAAATCCTCTACGAATATTTTGTACCAATGCATGACGCTTTGGCGGAGCACGCCGGAACAAAATTCAATACAGGCTATGGTTAAAATGATCGGATTGGCAATAAGCTTCTTTATAAGAGCCAAACCTTCCAGATCGTCTTTATGATCGCTTTCTGAAGCGTCTCCCAATTCAAAATTGGCAAAACCGGCTTCTTCCGGAGAATCCTTGATGAAAAATAGAATTATAAAAAAGAAAATAACCAGGATAAAAGCGGGAATAAAAAATACGTACCAAATTTGATCTATGTTTCCATTCACGTTAAGAAGCGAGCGTAAAGCTCCCTCTATGACTCCCATAGACGCGTCGGGTTTCGCTTTCGTAGCCTCTACGATCAAATCGCCCCAGTTAAAAGCGTAAAAAAGACCAAGAGAAATCAGCGTGCCGAAAATACCTCCGAGAACTCCTCTCTCTTTTATGTTGAACCAGTGGGAATTAATTTTAACGACGGCGACGGCCCCAAAACTCTGGAAATACATATTTACGGCGTAAAGAACCATGAAGGAAATCACTAACGCGTCCGGATTTAGAAGACCGTTCAAAACCCCGTATAAACAAACTCCCATTAACACGTTCATTATCAGAGAACCGGCGGAAGCGATTAATATGGCTTTCTTACCGCCTATTTTTTCAGTTATGGGGCCGTTCAACAAAAAAGCGCAGCCGTATACGACCGAGCCTAAACCAAAAATATCGCCGAAACTTTGATTCGGAATTAAATCGCCCAAAGAACTTTTAGCTACCGTAAGATTGTATCTTCCCATATATAAAAAAGCGTAAGTAAGACCCAGAGGAAACCAATTTAAAAAACATCTTATTCTAAAATCTTTAGCATGCTTAAGAGGATTATTTAAAAAATAAATAAGAATAACCGTAAGCAATATTCCCAACATAACAAGGTTCGTTATAAGGTCGCCTGAGTCCACGGGAACATCTTGTACAGAATCTGGTTGCATATGGCAATAAAAACCTTCCTTGATAAAAAATAACTTGACCGACACAAAAACAAGTAAAACTCTTTGTATGTCAGTCTATCATATATTATTCTACGCCGCTTCATTTTTTCTTTCATGCGGTCTAAAGTTTTGCCGATTACGCCGTCTTGCAACAAAAAAACGGAAGGTTCGGATTAACCGCCCTCCGTTTTAACGTATTTCTACCTAACGCAATCCTCAAATTCCCTGCGGAACTCTTCCGGCGTAGTATTAGCCGCCTTAGCTAATTTAAGAAGTTTCTCGTCGTCCGCAAAATCAGACTTTTTGAGTCGAATCATGTATTCCTGCGCGATCGTAAAAGCTATGGAATTAATATCCACGAGCCTCACCCTGGTCTTGCCTGTTTCAGGATCCACTAATTCCTCAAAATTCATAGGAGTTATTCTGTCATGCTGAATCGTGATCATAACTCCGGAACCGCCCTGAGCTAAATAATCTACGGCGGCATATCCTAAATTTCTGGTGTATTCGATATCCGAAGGACATGGAGCCACGCATCTGAGTTCATAACCCAACTTTTGATCTACGATCGTGGGAGTTATTCCAAATTTTGCCAATTTACGCTTAACTCCCGACTTTATCACGTCGCTTATATTAATTTCGGCGAGCCGTATATGACCATGCTCGTCTCTTTCGATTTCCTTGCCTATATAATTTAGAACGTCCTCTTCCTTAAAAAATTCAAAGAAACCTTCGGCAATTACGGCGACTCCGTACCCGTAACCGGCAGCTTTTCTCTTAACGACAGCGCCGGCGATGGAATCTATAACGCATTCAATCGAAAGATTTCCGGATGAGAAAAACTCCTCGGGAATTAAAGTCAAAGTAGCTCCCGCGGCCTTTCCTATGCCAAGCGCAAGATGTCCGGCTTTGCGGCCCATCGCGGTAACGATAAACCATCTTCCGGAAGTGCGCGCGTCCTCCATAAGAGTGGAAATAATTCTGGATCCCTCAGATCTGGCGGTCTCATATCCGAACGTGTCTATTCCGGCCGGAAGAGGAAGATCATTATCGATTGTTTTTGGCACATGAACGCATTTAAGCTCATATCCCATTTTACCGGCGAACTCGGCTACCTTTCTCGCCGAAAAGGCCGTATCGTCTCCGCCTATGGTCACAAGGTAATCCACTTCCATCTCAGTCAACATTTCAACGACGTTTTTTAATTTTTCCTCGCTCTTGGTGGGATTAGCTCTTGAAGTTCTTAAAATACTTCCGCCGGTAATGTGAATTCTGCTGACTTTAGGGATAGTGAGAAATTCGACGTTTTTATGGCGTTTTTCAAGATGAGAAAAACCGTCGTAAATACCGACTACGGCGGCCCCTTTTTTTATAGCCTCTATTGTAACCGAACTTATAACCGAATTGATTCCGGGAGCAGGACCTCCCCCTACCAGAATCGCAAGTTTTCTACCTTCCATAACTGTCTCCTATACTATATTCATCTTAGTTAATTTACTTACTCTTAATATGATAGTTAATAACTAACTTTTCATAAACCTGAAAGCTGTCTTTGCTCAATGGCGCTGATCTTGTCTAATCTCTGCTGGTGTCTTCCGCCGTCAAAGTCTGTCGAAAGCCAAGCCTTTATAATTTTTTCGGCTTCGGCGGCTCTTTCAGGATTATAAGGACGTCCCGCAAGCGCTAAAACGTTGGCGTTATTATGCTTTCTTGAAAGAACGGCCGCTTCTACGTCCGAAACCAAAGCGGCGCGTATGCCTCTAACTTTATTGGCCGCGATAGATATTCCTATTCCCGATCCGCATACTACGATTCCGCGGCAGGCTCTTGCGGAGGCTACTTCTTTAGCGACAGCCTCCCCTAAATCGGGATAATCTACGCTTATATCCTGAGAATACGCTCCCAAATCGTTGATTTTATATCCTAGCGACATAAGAAAACCGGCTATGAAAGATTTAAGCTGAAATCCGGCATGATCAGAGCCTATGGCGATAACTTTATCCTTAAGAGCCGCGGCCTTATCGTCTATACTTTTCATAAGCGATTCGAAAGCCTTCTCAAAAAGAACTATGCCGTCTTCCAAAAGCTTGCCGCAAATTTTATCGATATTTATCTCCATATCTTCAAATTTTCTAAAGACGTCCATAGCCTGAGAATACGTATATCTCATAGGCATTATTTCGCCATGATCGACAAACGCCTCCAAAGCGTTTAGAGGAATAGTGTTAACCGTATTCTTTGCTATTAACTCTTCTATGTACTTAACGTCTCTGTAATCGGGATTCTTAACGCTCGTAGAAGCCCAAAGAGGCCGCTGAATATTGCCTTTAAAGGATTTGAAAAGTTCTTTAAAACGGTTATAAATCAAAGCGGCGTTCGCTATCGCGGCAGTTCCTCGAAGATCGTCGTCGTCAGATAGCAGTTTATCTACCGCGACGTCTATACGGCTTATGAAAACGCTTGCTACCGAATAAATCTTAGCAACGTCCAGCCCTTTCTCTTTAGCCTCTTTTATTCCCTGTATATACGACAGAGCGGTTTTTTCATACTGTTCGAGAGAAAAAATCAGCGTGGCGTTAACGTTTATGCCGCAGGCCGTAAACTCTCTGATCGCCGCGAAACATTCTTCGGTCGCGGGAACTTTCAACATCAGATTAGGTCTGTTTACTTTGGCGTGAATCCTTTTGCCTTCTTTAATCGTCTCCTCCAGATTTTTAGCCAGTTTAGGATTTATCTCAAGACTAACGTAACCGTCGGATCCGTTCGTTTTTTCATATGTTTCCATAAAAAGATCGGCAGCTTTTTGAATATCCGTAACGGTAAGCTCGTCATAAATTTCGAAGGCGCTTGCTCCCGACTGAGAAAGACGTCTTATTTCATCGTCATAGTCGTCGGTTTTGCTGATGGCGTTGTCAAAAATCGAAGGATTTGACGTTAACCCGGAAAGACCTTGTTCAATTAGCTTCTTAAGCGAGCCGTCGTCAATAATCCTTTTGCTGATAAAATCCAGCCAAGGGCTTTGTCCGGCTTTTTTCAACTTTTCAAGTTTAGTCATTTTTATCTCCTTTTATATAGATTTTCTCAGCTTGCAGAAGAAGTCCAGCCGCTCCGGGCTTAGAGAGTCCGGAGACTCTTTCGTTAACTGCGGCTATTCCCTTTGGAGTCCATAAAAACAGATAAGGCGAATCTTCGACGACAATTTTTTGAAAACTGCCGTAAATACTTTTTCTTTCGTTTTTTTTATATGTTGTCCTCCCTTTTTCTAAAAGTCTGTCTGCTTCATCATTGGAGTAAGACATAAAATTCATTCCGTCGTCTCCGCGCTGAGACGAATGCCAAACGGTATACGAATCAGGATCTACGCCTTCTGCCCAGTCAAAAATAACCGCTTCAAATTTTCCGGGATAACACCGATCGATTAAGGCGGAAAATTCCATAGATTTTAGCCTCATTTCAATCCCCGCTTTTTTCATTTGAGCCTGCATAAATACGGCCGCTTTTTCAAAAGCGGCGTTCCCGGAAGGATATAAAGTTTCAAAAGAGAGCCTAACGCCGTCTTTTGCCATAATGCCGTCTCTACCCTTGCTCCATCCGGCTAAAGTTAACAGCCTCTCGGATTCGGCAAGATCGCAGTCGTATTTATTCAAATCTTCGGAATAATATTCCGAAGCCGGAGAAATAGGCCCCAACGCTCTAACGGCGTTATTTTTGAAGACCGCTCTTATTATGCCGTCTTTATCGACCGAATAATTTATGGCTTTCCTAAGTCTCGCGTCGGAAAATAACGGATTTGACAAATCGAATCCCATATAACAATATAAAAATTGATCCCACTTGTAAATATTCAAACGGGAGTATTTCTCAAGAGTTTTTAAATCTTCGGGAGAAACCTCGCCGATATCCGCGGAGCCTGTTATTAAAGCTATTCTCCGAGATTCCGCGGAAGGAATAACCTTAAACATTATACCTTTCAAAAGAGGAGCGGAACCGTAATAATCCTCGTTTTTCACAACGTAAACTTTCTCTCCGCTCTGCCATTCCTTAAACTTGAACGGGCCCGTTCCAACGGGATGCCAATTAAAAAGATCTCTGTTTATATCTTTTCCCTTCAGCAGATGTTCAGGTATTATGCCTAAAGAAGGAAGATTCGAGATAAAAGGCGCGAAAGGCTTAGGCAGCTCTATTTCAATAGTATGCCTATCCTTAGCCGATACTTTCAAAGGCTTAGAATCTACCGTAAAAAGACCTCTGTTAAAAGTATTGGAAGAAGGATCGAAAAGTTTTTCAAAAGTAAAAACGACGTCTTTGGAAGTAAACTCTGCGCCGTCATGCCACTTTACTCCCTCGCGCAAATTAAAAGTCCATATTTTGCCCGAAGGATCGGAATGCCAAGAGACGGCAAGATCCGGAGCTATCTCCAAATTTTCGTCATATTTGACCAGACTCCCAAAAATAACGGAATTAACCGTCTTAGAGGGAATTTCGGAAGCTAATACGGGATTCAGAAAAATCGGATCCGACTTTAGGGCATATATTAAAATATCGCCCGGAGGCTCAGGCCTCGAACATCCCGAAAGACTTAAAAAAAATACTGCGGCCAAAAGTATAAAAATACATCGTCTCAGCTTAAAAACGCCGAAGTTAAACATGAAATCAAACATAAATAAAGCATTTTTTCACGACGGCTTAAATTCCTGCCATAGAAAAGCTTCTCCTTTTTCTTCAACCAAATCTAATATCGTTGAAATTCGCTAAAAATATCGCCAAATAAAGCCAATTAGACATATAAGGCAAAACGCAAAAGCGGCAAAAAAAGACTTAAGAAAAGAAAAATCAAAGGAGAAGGATAAAAAAAAACGGTAGAGAAGAATACTAAAAGCCTGGCTGAAAACGTCCTGATTCTCTCCTTTCGGAAAAGCTTCGGGGCGTATTTTTGCCAACATTTTAATTTTTAAAAGCGGAAAAACCGCTAAAAAGTGTTTTGGAAAGGAGTTTTTAGGATGTCAGCAGCAAAAGCTGAAAAGCACAGCGTTTATCAAAATGTCATTAGGCAGTTTAACAACGCCGCGGATATTATGAAGCTCGATCCGGACGTAAGATCCATTCTTTCGAAGACAACAAACGAAATCATCGTCAATTTTCCCGTAAAAATGGACGACGGTAGAGTTGAAATGTTCACGGGCTACAGAGTTCAGCACAACAACGCTCTAGGCCCATACAAAGGAGGTCTCAGATTCCACCCGAACGTCAATATTGACGAAGTAAGAGCTCTGGCAACTTGGATGACCTGGAAATCCGCTATAGCGGATATTCCCTACGGAGGAGCCAAAGGCGGCATTCAAATAGATCCAAGCAAATATTCCCAGGCGGAACTCGAAAGAATTTCAAGAAGATTCGCTTACGCGCTAGGCTCAAATATAGGTCCGGAATACGATATTCCGGCTCCTGACGTCAATACGAACGGGCAAATTATGGCTTGGATACTCGACACTTTCCAATCCACGGTTCCTCCGCAGATGCGTCATGCTTCCGTTCATGTAGTAACCGGCAAACCCATAGAAGCGGGAGGCAGCGTAGGAAGAAACAAAGCGACGGGTCAGGGAGTATGTTTCTGCATAGAGCAGTGGGCAAAAGATCATAATTTTGATCTTTCAAAAGCTACCTTCATCGTTCAGGGCTACGGCAACGTCGGCTCTTGGAGCGCGAAGCTGGTAGCCAGACATGGAGCTAAACTGATCGCGGTTCAGGATCACACCGGAACAATATATTCCAAAAACGGCATCGACGCCGAAAAATTAGCCGATTACGTCGCGGAAAAGAGAGGAGTCGCAGGATTCCCCGGAACCGAAAAAATAGACGACAAAGACTTCCTGTCGATCGAAGCCGACATCTTTATTCCGGCTGCTCTGGAAGGTCAGCTCACGGAAGAAACGACCGGCAAACTTAAAGTCAAGCTGGTCGCCGAAGGAGCGAACGGTCCTACGGACGTCAACGGAGATAAAATTCTAAAAGAAAAGGGAATAGATTTAATTCCGGACGTTCTATGCAATTCCGGAGGCGTTATCGTAAGCTATTTCGAATGGCTTCAGAACAAACGTTCCGAATTCTGGGATCTTGAAGAAGTAGACTCAAAACTCTACAAAAAAATAATAGCGGGCTACCAGAGAGTAAAAGCGGCCGCAGAAAAATATAACGTAGACTGGAGAACGGCGGCGTATATCGTAGCGCTCGCAAGACTCGAGATAGTATTTAAAGAACGCGGCATATTCCCGTAAGCCGCAATTAGCCTAAAAGGCGCGTAAATAAATATAAAATAACGCTTCGAGCTTTATAAAGCCCGAAGCGTTATTTTATAAGTTCCTAAAACCATAAACGGAAAATGACACGTTTATAAATATCGAAAAAGCGTAATACGCAAAAGAACGACGCGATAAAAATAAAAAGAGTTTCAAAACGTTTTGAAACTCTTTTTATTTTTATCGGAGTGAGAAGATTCGAACTTCCGACCCCTAGCCCCCCATGCTAGTGCTCTAAACCAAGCTGAGCTACACCCCGCTAAACTTTCCTTATTATAGCAAAGGCATATAAAAAAATCAATAGGCAGATTATATTTTTTTATTTAAATTTCTCTTCGACCGGCTATAGCCCTGGATAAAGTAATCTCGTCAGCATATTCCAAGGAGTAGCCGACCGGCAGACCGTAAGCTATTCTGGTGATTTTCACTCCGCTTCCCGAAAAAGCTCGAGCGATATAAAGCGCGGTGGTTTCCCCGTTAACGGTAGGGTTGGTGGCGATAATCAATTCGGACGTCCCGGCTAAAACGCGATTTTTTAAAGAATCTATATTCAAATCTTCCGGCCCTATTCCATCCATTGGAGAAATAAGACCGCCTAAAACATGATATAAGCCTTTATATGTTCCGGCTTTTTCTATAGCCGTCAAATCTCCGACGTCAGAAACTACGCATATCATGCTTCTGTCTCTGGACGAATCGCGGCAAACGGGACAAACTTCCTCCTCGGAAAGATTGCCGCAGACAGAACAAACTCTGAGTTTATATTTTACGTCGCGCAAAGCCCGGCAAAGCGTCTCGATTTCGGTTTTATCCCTCTCTATAAAATGGAACGCCAATCTTTGAGCCGATTTAGGGCCGACGGAAGGAAGTTTCATCAATTCTCTTATTAAATTTTCGACCGGTTTTGCAAAGGAATAAATCATATTTTAAAAAAGTCCGGGAATATGTAAACCGCCGGTAAGTTTACTCATCGACTCCATTCCAAGCTCTTGAGATTTAGAAAGAGCGTCTTTAAACGCGACTAATAATAAATCTTCAAGCATATCCGTTTCTTCGGGATTTACAATTGAAGGATCTATCTTTACGCTTAAAATTTCCTGTCTGCCGTTCATCTCAATTTTAATCATATTTCCTGCGGCCGTTCCTTCTACGACTTTAGAAGCCAAATCCTCCTGAATCATCTCCTGCATTTTCATAATATTGCCCATTTGATTGCCCATAGCCCCTAAATTAGGCATTGAAGGAACAGAGCTTTTAGAATTTTTTTGCTGCTGACGCCTAAATTGTCTTGACATGTTTTAAATCTCCTTGTCTTATTATTAAGTGACATCCTCTCAGCCCAAAAGGCGGGAGCTTCATTTAGCTCCCGAAGAACGGCCGGTTTAGGTTCGACATCGCCTCCGTACTACGCTCAAGCGGTTAATCCCCGCCTCAGAGGGCCGAATGAGTTAACTTGCATAGAGGAACGCCTTTTATAAGCGTATCGTCGTTCCTTGAAATATACCCATCACTTCTTCCACAAGTTCTTTGTGCTGGATGGAATACATATCCTCCTGAACGGCATTCTGTTCCTTTGAAGGAATTTTGCTTTTCGACGGCGGCGCAAAAGCCGTGGAAATCTGGACTTTTTCGCCGACTATTTTACATATTAAACTCTTAAGAAATTCTTTATTCTTATCTATTTGTTCTTTATGAAAAGAGTAGCCCGGCTTTACGTTTATGAGTATCTCTCCCGAATCCTTAAAAGAAGCGTTGACGTTCGGATCCGCCAAAATAGCATGAAGAGACATCTTTTCCGCTTTTATGGACTGCATTATTTTTGGCCATAAATCTCTAATCTTCATTTTTTCCGAAGCGTCCGAGCCTGCGTCCGAAGCCGTATCCGAAACTGCTTCGACGGCAACCGCCGCGCCTGTCTGAGACGAGTCGGAATCCTGCGAAACGGGGCGGCGCAAATTCCCGACTATCGTTTCCAACTTGTCAATTCTGGCGGAAAGAGAAGATATGGAAGTCTCCGATTCAGGAATAGCCATCTTAATCAAGGCTATCTCAAACAAAGGACGCTGACAAAACGCATCCTTTAAGCCGGCTGATAACTCGAACGCCGTTTTCATTATATCGGTCACGCGCATTATATCGGACGAGTCGTAAAGCTCCGCCGCCTTCTTATAGGATTCAAACGTTTCGTCCGGCAGATCTAAAACTTTATTGGCGTCGGACATAACCTTTACCAACAAAATTTTTCTATAGTGTTCTACGATATCTTTAGCGAACTGAATTATGTCCTTTCCCTCTCCTATGATTCTGTTCGCCAAAATCAGAAGCTCCTGAATTTTACCTTCCGCTATCAGCTGACTAAGCGAAAATAACGCGCTAAGATCGGATAATCCCAAAAGCGAAGATATATTGGAGGCGGTAATTTCTCCGTCAGTAAAAGAAGCGGCCTGTTCAAGAAGAACGATAGCGTCGCGAAGAGAGCCGGAAGATAGAGAGGCTATGATGCTCAAAGCGCTCTCGGCAACCGCAAATCCCTCGACTTGGCAAATATGCCTGAGACGTCTGACTATATCCTGGTGAGAAATACGGCGAAAATCAAATTTTTGACATCTTGAAATAATAGTGGGCGGCAAATCGTTAGCGTCCGTAGTCGCCAGAATAAAAACGACGTGTCCCGGAGGCTCCTCGAGAGTTTTCAATAAAGCGTTAAAAGAAGAATTGGATAACTTATGCGCTTCGTCTATAATATATATTTTATACTTTCCGTCTACAGGCGCAAAATTTACTTTATTAATAATATATTCTCGTACCATTTCTACCGAAGTATGAGAAGCCGCGTCGATCTCCATCACGTCCATTGAAGTTCCTTCGGTTATCGATACGCAATTATCGCAAACGTTGCAAGGAGGAACAGACTCGTTTCCCCGACAATTCAAAGCCTTTGCGAATATTCTCGCCATACTTGTCTTTCCCGTTCCTCTGGGACCGGCGAACAAATAAGCATGAGCCAAAAGCCTGGGATTATTAACTACGTTGGTTAAAGTCCTGGTTATATGCTTTTGACTCACTATATCCTGAAAAGTCTGAGAACGCCATTTTCTGTAAAGAGACATATCTCCCATAACTAAAATCTCCCGCCGGGTATGCTAAAAAATATATATTATGGTATCTATTCTGCCTAAACGGTAAGTTATTCCTTGCTGAAATATTATATGAAAAACGATAAAAACTAATTCTTTTTTATTATAAGAATCGCTCTTTCCGCTTGCATATCATTAATCGAATACGGCGCGCTCTTAACAAATTCTCCGCCGTACTTTTTTAAATTTGCTCCGGCTGCTTTTAACTCTTTCCGCCATAAGGGGCCTTTCCAGGCGACAAGAAAACCTCCCGAATGCAGATGAGGAAAAGTAAGGCTTATAAGTTCGGGCAATTCTTTGCAAGCTCTGGACAAAATAACGTCGAATTTTTCCAAACATGCATCTCCATGAACGCATAAAACTTTACAGCCGTCGATCTTTAAAGTTTTAATCATCTGCGCAAGAAAATCGCATTTCTTTCGGGAAGCGTCCAGAAGAGTGACGTCTAATTCCGGAAAGGCTAATTTAAGAGGCAGACCCGGAAAGCCTCCTCCCGTTCCGAAATCGCATATTCTTCCCCTTAAAAATTCTCTGCAGAGCCCTCCGGCTAAAGAATCTCGAAACATAAAATCGATAATTTCATTTTCCGTTTTGTAAGCGGTCAAACCTGCGGATTTATTAAAAAACATGATTTTATCAAGATAATTTTCAAAACCGCCGAGAGCGGCAGAGCTTAAAGACACGCCGTAATCGTCAAGATTCTTCGCAAGCCTTTCTATCATCTCCGTCAAACTCCTCCCGTATCATTTGCCTACGCAAAAATTACTGAAAACTCTATCCAAAATCTCCTCGTCGTAATTTTCTCCCGTCAATCCTTCGAGAGCGTTCAAAGCCCCTCTCAGAAATACAACGGGCATATCCGGAGAATAACCTTGCTTAACCGTTTCCAATGCGGAACGCAGATCGGCCGATATCGACGACAAAGCTTCCCGATGACGCGAAGAAGCCCAGAAACAAGAAGAAAAATTAATTTTAAAAACCGTTTTCAGCCTAAGTCCCAAAGCCGTTCTCAACTCTTGTTTTCCGTAAGAACTTTTAGCCGATATGCTAAAAGTCTCGCAAGAATATTTAGAAGCTAAAAAAGCGGAAGATATTTTTTCAGGCAGATCGTTTTTATTAAGCGCAACCATAAAATTTTTGCCGCTGTTTAAAACGATATCCATAACAGTCTCGTCTTCTTTGGAAAAAGGGGCGGAGGAGTCTAAAACGACCATAAGAAAATCCGATTCGTCAACGGCCCGTTTAGTTTTTTCTATGCCCAATTTTTCTATCTTACCGTCGGTATCATGAATCCCCGCGGTATCGCATAACCTGACCGGCAGGCCGTCGATAAGGCATGACTCTTCTATTACGTCTCTGGTGGTGCCCGCGATTTCGGTAACGATAGCCCTATTCTCTCCCAGAAGCATATTTAGAAGCGAAGATTTGCCTACGTTAGGCTTGCCGATAAGAGAAACTTTTAATCCGTCTTCAAGAATTTTTCCGTCGGAAGCAGATTTCAGCATATTTTCAGCTTCTTCGGCCAAACTGGACAGAGAACTGATCGTAGTCTCCGTATCAAAGGAAAATAAATCCTCGTCAGGATAATCCAAAGGAGCTTCCAGACTTGCGATTAAGGAAAGAATTTTTTCCTTAAAAACGGCCAGTTCAGAAGAATACTTACCCGCGAGCTTATCCATCGCCGAAGACAAAATTTCGGAACTTTTCGCTTTAATAACGTCCATAACGGCTTCCGCCTGAAGAAGGTCTATTCTTCCGTTCAAAAAAGCCCGTTTTGTGAACTCTCCTGGCGCAGCCTGACGAGCTCCCAGGGAAAATATAAGATCCAAAATTTTCGAAACGACAACCATCCCGCCATGACATTGAATTTCAACTACGTCCTCTCTGGTGTAAGATTTAGGAGCCAGCATAGGCAGGAAAATAGCTTCGTCTATCTTAGTTCCGCTATTTGGATCGACCGCGTATCCGAACGCGGCATGGCAATGCGAAAACCGGATTCTGCGGCCGGAAGGACTTAAATAAACTTGTTCCGCTATTTTTACGGCGTCTTTCCCGCTTATTCGAACAATCGAGACGCCTCCCTCTCCATAAGGAGTGGATAAAGCCGCTATTGTGTCATGAATATACAATTCGCACATATCTGTAAACCCTTAAAATATTGACGAAAACTCAAACTATTGAGCGAACGCCTTAAATTAAGACTAAAAAAGCCGTTTAAAACGGCTCAAAAGAGACTATCCGACTTATTTTCCGCCTCTATTCTCAGATAAAACGGACAAATTTTCAACAATCGGAGCTAAACCGCGCAAAGATTTTTTCGTTTTATACGCGGTCGCTTTAAAAAAACTGCCGCTTATAAAACGAAAAAACGCCGTAAAATAAGCATATAATCTACAGCGCGGCAAAACAAAATTTATTCTTTATCTTTAGGAGTTATAATTATATATCTTGACGGTTCTTCGCCTTGCGAAAAAGTAGCTACGTCGGGATTGTTCTGAAGAGCCATATGTATTATTCTCCGTTCGTTGGGAGTCATAGGCTCCAGAGAAATATTTTTCCTCTCATATTTAGCCTTTTCAGCCGATTTAATCGCAAGATCTCGCAAAGTTCTTTCTCTGCGCTGCTTGTATCCTTCCACGTCGAGAATAATTTTAGCTTTATCTTTTCTTTTTTTGTTATAAATCAAACTGAGCAAAAACTGCAGCGCATCAAGAGTCTGACCTCTTTTGCCTATAAGCAGCCCCATATCTCCGCCTATGACGTTAAATCTTAAAATGTCGCCGTCCTGCTCTTTTTCGACATGCCCGGTTAAATCAAAATATGCAAGAATTCTATGTAAAGTTTCGTCGATAACGTCCTCGGCGTCGTTCCTCAAGATAGCTCTGACTCTGGCAAATTTATTTCCCCAGCCGAAAATGCCTTTGGAACCTTCGTCGATCACTTCTATTTCCAGACTTGGATCATTCTCGTCCACTCCCAATTTTTCTATAGCAGCTTTCTTTGCGTCTTCAACAGTTCTGGCATATTCTTCTTGGACTTTCATATATAAAAGCCTCCGTTTTATTTATGTTTAAACCGTATAACGGTTAATTTGCCGCGGCAACTTCAGTTTTTTTCTCCAACGTTTCCGATTTGGGCCGAGGCTTGGCGTTCATTATAAGTATTTGCTGTACTATGCTGAAAATATTAAATACGAGCCAATATATAATCAGCGCGCATGGAATCTTCCACTGCCACATCATGAAAGTAAAAAATACCGTCATAAAAAGCCCCATAAAATTCTGCTGACCGGCGGTTTTAGGATCGGAAGAAACCGAAGCCGTTTTTTGAGTCAAATACATGCTGAATCCGTATATAAGTATAAGGAGAGCGTCCTGACCGGCCAGGCTTTTGCCTAAAAATTCAGGATATTTATATGCCAGAGGCGAGCCGAGCCATAGAAAATAAGAGCTTTCAAAAATACTCTGATAATTCATGATTACATGCCAGATAATCCACAAAATCGGGAGCTGAATTACCATGGGCAAACATCCGCCCAAAGGATTGACTCCGTTTTCTTTGTAAAGCTTCATAAGTTCTCTGCTTGCCGCTTCCTGATCGTCTTTATATCTTTCCTGAATTTTTTGCATGCTGGGCTGAATCTCTTGAAGTTTTTTCATCGATTCAAACTGCTGCTTGGTCGGACCGTACAGAACTATTTTTATCACTACGGCAAGCAAAACCAAAGCCCAGCCGTAATTGCCGGTCAACTCAAAAAGATAGTTAATAAAAGACATTATAATTCCGCTAAAAAAATCTAACAAAAGAAAACTCCATTCCAGCCGAGACTTCAGCTCAAATCAGTCTAAGGGATCGTAACCGCCGCCGTTATAAGGATGACATCTGCATATACGCATAAAACCTTTAAAAATTCCCTTTATCACGCCGTACTTAATCACGGCTTCCTTAGTATATTGGGAACAGCTCGGAATAAAGCGGCAGACGGGAGGAAAGCCTTTTTTGACATTTTGATAAAATTCAATTAACCAAACGCAAATTTTAACAGCCATTAAAAGTTCCTGATTTATAACAACTGGCATAAATTAAACGGCTTATCAAAGAAAAAGCAAACAAACGAGGAAAGATATCAACCGGAAAAACTTAACCGCGATAAATATTCTCTGTCTTGACATTTCCGAGATTAAAGCGCGAAGGCATCTAGCTTTACTCGCCGCCCCGCGTTTTCTCGAGGCTTTGCGCAGCTCAAATTATTTACGCGACTCCGCCAAAGCCGAATTATAGCGTTTTTCCGTATGATTTACGGCGCGGATTTAATTTTAACCGTCCTTGGATTCCCATAGCTGAAGCCGGGGTTTACGGGCTTGTCCAAGAGAAAGGAATAAATAACCGCTTCGCCCGGTCAATTTTATAAATTCTCACATCTCGACGAGCTGATAATCCCCAGCTTATCGGCTAAATCTAAAAAAGTTTTTTTCAAAGTTAAAAAATCAGCGTTTACGGCCGCCTTTCTGGCGACTATAATCAATGAGCCGGAAAAATTTAAACGAGGGGAAAAAAATCTTAAAATTTCTCTCAATCTTCGCTTAACTCGATTTCTCACGACGGCTCCGCCGAGTTTTTTACCGGCGCAGACGCCAAATTCCGAAGGTCTATCGCTTTTTTTAAAATAAAAAATAAAAAATGGACTGTTTAATCCTGAGCCATTTTTTATTATGTAAGAAAATTCTCTCGAGCTTTTTATTACGCGAAGACGAGGCATTACGCGGTAAGACGCTTTCTCCCCTTCTTCATTCTTCTTTTTATAACGTTAATGCCGCTTAAGGTAGACATTCTTTTTAAAAAGCCATGAGTTTTCTTGCGTTTTGAATTATTAGGCTGAAAAGTTCTCTTCATAATAAATATCCTCTTTCAGAAAAATATTATTTTAATTACTACGGCTCAGACGGAAAAATAACCGAGCTGTCAAAAGATCATGCCGAATCGAAAAAATAACGCGAAGCTGTCGCAAAGCGATAATCGCGCTGAAACCGTAAAGGCAAAAATAAATACGCAGTAAAATTACATCCTGCAAAACCGCAATTTTCACCGCGGAAAAGAAAACCGCCAATAAAAGGGAAAGGCTTCAGGACACGCATATTCCTACGAATTATCCCGTTTATTTTATACTTTTTTTCTATAATAGTCAAGAGGCGGTCATAAGGTAATTGCAATTTGTCTATTTAACGAATTGAGTCGGCGCGGTCAGGCGGCAAAAATAAAGCGGAAAACGATTCATACGATTCCTTATTTCATGTTTCCGGCTTTTTCAAAGAAAGATAATCGTAAGCTGCGGAAGTAGCCATTCGTCCCTTATTTGTCTTTTCGATAAATCCCATTTTTAAAAGATACGGCTCATATACCTCTTCTATATTTTCAGGCTCTTCGGAAACGGAAGCGGCTAACGTGCCAAGACCGACCGGCCGCCCTTTAAAATTAACCGCCAAAGCCGTTAAAATATTTCTGTCGACCATATCTAAACCGCAGCGATCTATTTCCAGGCATGACAGCGCGTAATCGGCCGTTTGAATATCTATAAAACCGTCGTTTTCAACGTCGGCAAAATCTCTGGCTCTTCTCAAAAGTCTATTAGCTATTCTTGGAGTGCCTCTCGATCGAACGGCTATTTCAAAAGCGGCTTCTTCCGTAATACGCACGCGAAGAATACCTGCGGAACGAACGATTATCTCTTTCAACTGTTCTTCGGAATAAAAAGAAAGAGGCAACATTATTCCGAACCTGGCTCTCAAAGGCGAAGATAGATTTCCGCTTCTGGTAGTGGCTCCTATTAAAGTAAACTTTGGTATCGGAATTCTGACCGGACGGGATCCTATGCCTTTGTTTATAACCCGATCGAGCATAAAATCTTCCATAGCCGAATAAAGAATCTCTTCTATAGGCCTTCTAAGTCTGTGAATCTCGTCGATAAACAAAACGTCGCCTTCGGAAAGCGTTTTTAAAGTTATGACAAGATCTATCGGCCTTTCGATTGCGGGGCCTGAAGTTACTCTAAATCTGCGCCCGGTTTCTCTTGCGATTATCGCGGCCAGAGTCGTTTTTCCCAAGCCGGCCGAGCCGTAAAGAAGAATATGTTCCAAAGGTTCTTCCCGTTTGTTGGCCGCTTCTATAAAAACCTTGAGATTTTCACGCGCGTTGTCCTGACCTATATAATCTTTTAAATACATAGGTCTAACGCTCTCGTCTCCCATAACGTCTTCCGATAAAGCGCCGTCAGACAGCAATTCGTTTTTGCGTTTCCCGACAATTTTCATTTTATCGCCTCTAAAGCCTTGCTGAAAAGTTCTTCAAAAGCAAGAGGTCCATGTTCGGCAAGAGCTTTCTCAACGGCTTTACGAGCCTCCGCTCCGGAACATCCGAAACTTTCCAAAGCGGCCGCGGCGTTTTCGGCGTTCTCGTCGAAAATTACGGAGCCATGCCTATCTTCTTCAGCTTCCGCCGAAAGAGAAGCCAAAGCTAAAATTACGCGATTTTTTCTCAACTCAAGAGCGAGACGATCCGCTTTTTTATCTCCCAAACCGGGGATACTCCTCAAAATCTTTTTATCTTCGTTAACTATTGCGTCGGCGAATTCTTTAACGGTCAAGGATGATAATATCGTCATTGACAATTTAGAGCCAAAAGAAGAAATTGATTTTACCGCGACAAAAAGATCTCTTTCTTCGCGAGAGAGAAATCCGGATAATTCGACGTTTTTTTCTCCCAAGCAAAAAGACGTATAAAACGTCGCCATGTCTCCCGGCTTCAATTTTTTATAATCGCCTGAAGCCGGAGTAGAGAGAAAGTATCCCAATCCCCCGGCTTCGATAACTACAAACCCCTCTCCGACTTCGCCTAATATACCTTTAATATAAGAAATCATAAACAATCCTGCAATTGAAGCGCGAACGAATGGCACAGAGCTATCGCCAAAGCGTCGGCTACGTCGTCAGGCCCCTTTATTTTATCGATATTTAAATAAACCTTAACCATCTCCCTTACTTCGCTTTTAGAAGCTCTTCCATACCCTGACAAAGCTTCCTTTACCTGTAAAGGAGTATACTCCGCGACCGGCACGGCGTTCAACGCGGCCGAAAGAAGAATAACGCCTCTGGCTTCTCCCACGTTCATGGCGGTAGTTATGTTTTTATTAAAAAACAACTGTTCTATAGCCATAACGTCAGGTCTCAGCTCAGATAATTTTTCGTCAAGCGCAAGAAAAAGCAGTTCAAGCCTACGCGCTCTTGAGGCATCTTTCGGCGTAGTTATACAGCCGCATGAAAGCATTGCCGGATTTGAGCCGGGACGAGTTTCAACGTATCCAAAGCCTGTTCTCCCCGTTCCGGGATCAATTCCGAGTATAATCACAGCCGTTATTTAACCTCATAGTTTGAATAAACGTTCTGTACGTCGTCTATTGAATCAAGAGCGTCTATTAATTTAGCTATTTTAAGTCCGATTTCTTCGGAAACTTCAATATAAGTTTCGGGAACCCATGCTATTTCAGCGGATTCGCATTGTATTCCGGCGGAATCAAGCGCGTCTTTAACGCTTGCGAAATCGGAAGGAGCGGACGTGATCTCAAAACCCTCGTCTTCATTTTCAATATTTTCGGCTCCGGCTTCGAGAGCTATTTCCATAAGCTTATCCTCCGAAGCGTTCTCGCTTAAAATAAAGAAAACTCCTTTTTTTGAAAACATATAAGAAACGCAACCGCTTTCTCCCAGAGTTCCTCCATGTTTGCTTAAAGCGCTTCTTACCGACGCCGCGCTGCGGTTTCTGTTATCAGTGGCTATCTCTATCATCAAGGCGACTCCGGACGGTCCGTAGCCTTCGTATAATAATTCCTCGTACTCTGCCGCTCCGGCTCCTGAAGCTTTTTCTATGGTTCTCTTAATATTATCGGAAGGCATATTGACTTCTTTAGCTTTTTGAATGGCAACCTTCAAGCGGAAATTAGTGTCCGGATTGCTTCCTCCCTCTTTGACGGCCATATGTATTTCTTTAGAAACTCTGGTAAAAATTTGACCTCTGGCGCTGTCTGTCTTTGATTTCTTTTCTCTTATATTATGCCATTTAGAATGCCCCGACATAAATACCTCCTAGTGATTATCCGGCAACAAACGGCGTATATCTGCCGATTCTGCCCTATTAATAGACGGCGTAAAAACGCGTCGCATATACTACAAAGTTTCAAAAAAAACTCTTGTCGAATTTTTTTTATCGTTCTTGCAACAACATGCCAACTCTAAATTTTTTCTTGCCGGTTCGTATGAAGGCGACAGCTCCGCGGCTTTTTTCCAAAGGTTTACAGATTCGCGAAGATTGCCGCATTTAGCGTAAGCCACTCCCAAATTATTCAAAGCGACGTAATCTTTCGGATCGGCCTCCAAAATAACGGAATAATAAGCGTAGGCTTCTTCACACTTATCCGCCGCCGTAAGAATAAAGGCAAGATTTGAAAGAGTATACGGATATTCGGGAGCTAAAGTCTCGGCAAAGCGAAGGATTTCAATCGCTTTCTCCGGTCTTCCGGCATGAAACAGACAAAGAGCGAGGCCGTTCAGGGAGACTAAGTCTTCGCTACCTAGCCTATAAGCTTCGTAAGCCGTTTTTAAAGCCGAATCGACGTCTCCGTTTTCAATTTTGCAAAGAGCCAGGTTATTCAAACAATAAAGATCTGCCGGAAAAGACTTTAAACCTTCCAAAAAATATCCCTCCGCCTTGTCATAACGTTCAAGCAGCATACACAGACAACCGCAAGTTTGAAGAACGTTGAGAAGCCTGTCTCCCGACTCTAATTCGGCGGCTTTTTCGGAAAATGTCAGAGCTTCTTCAAATAAATCCATTTTAAAATAACATACCGACTTATTTAAAAGAGTATAGGGGTCCGAAGGATTTAACGTTAACGCCTCGTCAAAAAGCCTCATCGCCTCGGCGTAATCTCCCAAGGACATATATACGTTGCCCATGGCGTTTCTGGGATAAGTATCTTTCTTATCTGC
This sequence comes from uncultured bacterium, assembly GCA_949288455.1. Classification (GTDB taxonomy): domain Bacteria; phylum Vulcanimicrobiota; class CADAWZ01; order CADAWZ01; family CADAWZ01; genus CASEKF01. The sequence goes on along the minus strand of CASEKF010000070.1, from coordinate 15,610 downwards.
GTCAGCCGCCTTTCTAAAAAAATTTAAAGCGTCTCTCCACAAAAACTGTCTGCAAAATACCGCGCCTAAGTTATGATAAGTAACCGAATTGTCCGGTTCCCTCGAAAGAACCTTAAAAAGCTCTATCTTAGCCTCTTCCAAACGATTTTGTTTAGCTAAAATTCTTCCCAGATTATTTCCTGCGTCTGAAAATCCGGGCAAATAGATTAAAGAACGTCTGAAAAAATCCTCGCTTTCGGCTAATTTTTCTTCAGATTCGCAAATAAGCCCAAGATTATTAAGAGTGATGCCGTCTGTCCGATTTAAATTATAAGCGCGCAGAAAATAAGATTTGGCTTTCGCCGGCTCTTTTATCTTAAGATAGACCGCGCCTAATTTGTTTAAGGCGTATACGTCGTCCGGCATCACCTCAAGATGTTTGATAAATTCTTCTTTGGCTTCTCTTAAACGTCCCGATTTTAAATAAATAACGCCCATATTATAATTCGCGAAAGTGTACTCGGGAGCAATCTTTAAAGCTTTATAAAAAGCTTTCTCCGCCTTATCATAAAAACCAAGTTCGGATAAGGCTATACCCATGTAATTATAAGCGGAAGGATCGTCGTCCTTCTTATTCGGTTGTCCTATAGATTTAAAAGCCAATTCCAAAAATTCGGTTTCAGCAGAAGACGAAGTCTGATTTAAACCTGAGAGGACCAAAGAATTTAAGGAATCATTCTCGCCGAGAGATCCCATGAACATCAGACTCTTACTTTTTAAACCGTCCGGAAAACTCATGGGCACATACGGGTTATTAAAAAAGTCCGGAGTCGAAAATATCATTCTTTATTTCCCTTTTTTTCTTTCGGCTTAAGATTTTTTCCGTTACGAGGCATTTTTTGCGACTGAACTTTCTTATTTTCAATTTCTCTCAAAGATACCGAAACGACTGCGAAATCGAAAGATTTGGAACGTATCGCTTCAAGAGATTTTATCTGAGCTCCAAGAATTTTCGCATTGCCGGAAGGAGTAAACATTATAGACCATAAAGACGCAAACTCCTTGGTTTCTTTACGGATTTTATGAGACGAAAGGATATCGCGGGCCTTTTTGACTTCGCCGGCTTTAAATAAAGCGTACGAGAAAATCAGGGAATCGTACTCGTCAAGGCCGGCGGCATCCTTATATCTTGCCGATATTTTTTTATATTCTCCCGATAAAATATCGGAAATCGAAGAAATGAACCGCCTTTCTTCAGGCCTTTTTAGTCTTACCGAAACGTCTGCGAACTCGGCGGAAAAAGGCTTCGGGTCTCCTTTGCCAATAGAACAATAGGCTTTAAAAACCGTCGCCTTAGTTATATTGCCGTCGTCGTAAAATTTCAAAAAAGTTTCGCGAAAGGATTTGACGTCATTTAAATAAGCGTAAATTTCAAGCAGAGCAAGCGAATCTTTCTCTATGCGCTCGGGCTCCATGGCCAGGCGTTCGGCTAAAGGTTCGGCGGCGGCAATTTTATCCAGCAACATCAGAGAATTTCTTAAAACTCTTTTAGCGTTTAAAGACATAGAAGAATTAAGCGCCGCTTTCGATAAAAATTTCTCCGCGTCCGCAAAATTGCGTTTATTATAATTCATGATTCCCAACTGCTCCAACGCTCCCAGATCGTCGGGATATATACTCAATATCTGTTTCAGCAGGTTTTCAGCTTTAACCTTATCGCCTTTTCCGGCAAGAACCAAAGCTTTTATCATTAAAGCGTCTCTGTTATTTTCCTCTTTTGCCAACGCTACGTCCGCAAGCTTGGCCGCCTTTGCGGTATCGTTCATGGCTAAAGCCAATTCGGCTTCTATCAATTTAGCTCCAAGATGACTCGGATCAAGCGCATACGCCTTCTTCAAAATCTCGTAAGTCTCGTCGTATTTTTTCTCGTTAAGATATAATTCAGCCAGGCGAATAAGAGGCAAAGTTCTGTAAGGATCCGCTTTATTGGCTTCAATCCAAGCTTCGGCGGCTTTATCCGTCTGACGTTTTTTCAAATAGATTTGCCCCATAAGCTCGAGGCCTACGTAAGAATTAGGAGATAAGTCGTTATATTTTTTTATTTCGCTCAACGCGGGATTTAAATTTCCCATCGAGTACCATGCTCTGGCAAGACTCAAATGCACTTGAGGAAATTCCGAATCTATTTCTATAACTTTTTTAAGCTGTTTTATGGCTTCCTGCTGTTTCCCCTGTTTTAAATATTCGCTTCCAATACCGTCTATAGCCCATAAATAATTGGGATCATACGTCAGCGCTTTTCGGTAATAAGCGATTCTCTTCTCAGAATCGGGCGCCAAACGCCCCATCAGATAGTTGAAACAAGGGCTTTTAGGATTATCGTTAACATATTTCTCATATTTTTTAACGAGAGCGTCATAGTTTCCTCGGGCTATCTCAATATCTTGATAACGCCTATGAGCTTCGGTATAAGTTTTCCAATTTTTAATGGCGGCCTCATATTCTTTAGCCGCTTTATCATATTCGCCCTGCCGCTCAAATTTATAGGCAGACTCAAAGCGCTCTTCAGCTTCCTGTTTAGATTCCATGCACCCCTGCAAAACCGCCGCCAAAAGTATTAGCAGCAGTATAGATAACTTTTTCAAAATTGCTCCTCCTAATTGATAAAAAGGCTTCCGGGTCTTTCATCAGCTCATTTTTATTCGCTATTATTCGCTTTTAAAAAAAAATAGCCTGCTTTAATTCCAAACGACCCGTTCAATTCAAGTTTTGCGTTCTCTCTCAAGACGGCAACGACGAACATATGAAAACTCAGCCGCGTAAGCGGCTATAACGCTCGGCGGACAAAAAAGCGTCGATAAGATTTTTGAAAATTTTCAAACTGAAGAATTGCAAAGTTAAATTTTTAATCAAAGGTTCTTTACGACAAGGATGAAACAATATTGTGAAGAAATATAGATTTAAATATATATTTTTAAAGATATGCGGATTATAATTTATGCCGACTTTTGTCATACAAAGCGTTGCTCCCGATGGAAAAAAGCAAAAAATAGTAAGAGAAGCTCCTGAAAAGCAAAAAATTATAGATTCCCTCTTAACGCAGGGGTATTCTATTATATCAATTGAAGAGATAACGGAAACTTCGCATAATATCCGCGCGTCCGTTAAAAACTTCGCGAGCTTTTTCAGAAAACGAGACTATTCGGAGAACCTGGCGATAGCTACCAGGCAGCTGGCGACTTTGCTGGCGGCAGGGATCACGATAGCCGAAGCCTTTAATGTTATTATCGATTCGGCAGACAGAAAAGACCCGTTAAAAGAACCTCTTCAATACTTGCTGAAAGGCATTAAAGAAGGCAAACGCCTGGATAAATCCATGGAAAAATATCCGGATATTTTCACGGCTAATTACAGAGGCGTAGTAGCTTTGGGAATGAACACCGGCGCGATAGCCGACGCGTTTAAATCTCTGGCTGAGGATCTTGAAAAAGAAGTTTCTCTGAAGAAAAAAATATCCGCCGCCATGACTTATCCGACTATTACGTTTTTTCTGTCTTTGGTTCTCAATATAGGATTATTCGTCTTCGTGCTTCCTAAAATAGTAGTCGTCATAGCCGATTTAAACGTCAAACTTCCCTGGATAACTCAAGCTCTTATGGTTTTTATGGATTATCTGTGCAATCCTTATCTTGTAATCATAACGTTAGTTATGGTTATATTCGCGGCTTATCAAATCGTATGCTACATATCTACTCCGGTAGGAAAATATAATTATGATTTTATTAAACTGAGACTGCCTATAGTAGGATATATTAACAGATGCCGCTATGCCGAACAATTTTGCCGATCGCTCAGTCTTCTCATAAAATACGGAGTGCCGATTCAAGAAGCCGTCTTTATCTCAGGAAAAATAGCAAACAACAGCTTTATGGAACAAAAATTAGTTTATCCCATAATAGACGCCGTAAGCGAAGGTATCTTTATTGCCGACGCCATGAAAAGAACCGGACTTATGCCCTTAACCAGCGTTAATCTTATAGCCGCGGGCGAAGCTACGGGAGACATTTCGGCATGTCTTAAGGACGCCGCAAAAATGCTGGAACTTGATTTAACTTCCGCGCTTCAAAAATCTCTTACGCTTATGGAACCCTTCATGATAGTATTCATGAGCGCGTTCGTACTCTCTATAGTCTTGGCCGTTATGCTTCCCATCTATCAGATTATACAGAACTTCGGAATGTAAGAAGAGTCTGGAATTAAATTTAATCGGAGCGTGAATATGTTCGACAATACAAAATTTGAAGATCTTATTCTAAAAAAAGACATTGAAGGCATAAAGCTTTATCTTCAATATAATATAACCTCCGGCAATCCGGATTTAATTTTTGCTTCGGCAAAAGCGGCATGTTTCTACGTTTTAAAAACGAAATTACCGCTTGACTTTCTTTCCGAAATTCAAGACCGACGTTTTTCAGAAATGCTTAGACGCAGTCTATTCAGCTACATGAGGAACAACTCTCCGGGCGTTCCCAGGCAGAGAGCCAGAAAAGCTTTGGCCAAAATGGGCTTTTTCAGGGCCGAAAAACACGAATTGGCTCTAAGTCCTTTGGCATGGGCCTTAAATGAAACTCTATATAGATACGAGCTTACTAAAAATCCCAACGCCTTCGCAAAAATCGCTAAACTAATCGTAAAAAATCAAGATCCTTACGGAGTAGCGTCCGCCGTAAAATTGATAGAAAATTATACATCTGAAATTTCAGAAGAACTTCTAGCCTTTCTTTGCAAAGAAGAATATGCCTCGAACGCAAATATGCTCGACTTTCTAAAAAAAGCCGGAAAAGATATTTCTGTTCTTGAACATCTAAAATCTCAAGATGACAAATCAGGCGAAAAAGAAAACGGGCCGTCATCTGAAGAAACCGCATCCGAAGAACGTAAGTCTAAAGAAGAAAGACGCATGTCAAGATTTGAACAAATAAAAATCGACATGCAAAAAAAGCGGGAAGAAGAATCAAAAAAAAAAAAATAATCAATAGAAATATATCGAAATCCGCAACAAAACAGACGTCTTTGGCTCCGGAAGCGGAAAACCTTAGCAAAGAACAGACGTCTTTGGCCCCGGAAGCGGAAAACCTTATCAAAGAACAAACGTCTTTAGCCCCGGAAGCGGAAAACCTCGTTAAAGAACAAACGTCTTTAGCCCCGGAAGCGGAAAACCTCGTTAAAGAACAAACGTCTTTGGCCCCGGAAGCGGAAAACCTTAGCAAAGAACAGACGTCTTTGGTTCCGGAAGCGGAAAACCTTAGCAAAGAACAGACGTCTTTGGCCCATTCAAATGAATTAGAAAAACAAAAATCGCTTTTGCCGTCATATAACCTCAATTCGTCCCCTCCCCGGATCCGCAAGGCGCCATATTCCAAAGATATTCTCAAATACGACGAATCTCTCCGCACTTTGGAAACCGTAGTTATACCTACCGCAAATACCAGGCCGGACATAGACAAAACAGAAATAAAACGAAAGACTGAAGAAACTCCAAGCGATACGATAGCTTCCAATTTAAGAAAAATTAAAGAAACTCCTCAAGAAGAGCTGCAGGCATCTTTTGTTTCCAAGACTCTGGAGCTTATGCTTGAACTGATAAAACAAGGAACTGAGCAGGATATCCTTGATATCAAAGATTATATACGGGAATATTTTTCCGAAGGTTTTGTTATGAAAGACATGCTCAGGCGCGAGCTTAGAGTGTTCATGTCAGATTCGGAACTTCCCGAAGTCGTCTCCGCAAGAGCGATGGATCTGCTTCCAATGCTTGGCTCCGCGAAGCAAAAACGCCCTTCTGCTTCTCTGCTGATGACAATCTCGGAATTAAGCAAATATGAAGACGAAACGGAAGAAAAGCCCCGAACCTGCGAGTCGTATACGGAAGATATCGAAAGCGAATTGCTTTATCCGGTCGAAGAGGATATTTTAACTTATCTTAAAGCTTCTTGGAATTCGGAAGAAAAATTTGACTATTGTTCTAAATTAATTAAGAACGGCGTTAACTGCGAAAAGTATATAAAGCTTCTTGATTTTAATATGCTAAAATCAGGGAGAAAACCGTTTGATAAAATCATACCTGCGGCGAAGGCGGTTTTATCCGCAAAAAGAGAAGATTTTGCCTCTGCCCTCTCTGCGGCTGAAAAGGCTCTTTTATTCTCGCTTTATTACGGCAGTTGTCTCGATATATTAAAAATGGAAGCGTTTGAAGCCCTAAAAAGAAACGGTTTTCTGAATTTCAACTCGGCCGGCATTTATAAAAAATATGCGATAGCGTTTGCTAAAGACGCTTTATTAAACAGATCTCAGGGAGCTTCATGCCGAGCGCTATCAAATCTTTTATCTCTGAAATCTCCCGTAACTTCTCGAACTCCGTCGTTTGAAAATAAACGTCTCGACGTACTGCTTGAGGAATTCGTCTCTTTAATGATGAAAGAAAACGACGATTCAAAAATATCCGACGCTTTGGATATACTGCATCATATCAGCGCGGACGAGCCTCTTCTTTTAAGACCGCTTTCTCAAAAGATACAGCCAATCAATTATGAAAAAGCTATAGACCTTACTGCCGGACTGGTCGTCAGAAAAAACGCCTGGGCTTCGTCAATTTTAGCTAACGCTGCGGGCGAAAATTACGTGGACATACGAAATAAAGCGGTAAGACAACTTTCTAAATGCGGCTGTTTAATGAACGGAGAGCTAAAATTAAAAGCTATAAGAACAATTTTAAATAAAGCGGAAGAATGTTACGACGAAGATATTGAACGGGAATATATTGAGGCGGCTCAAAAAACAGACGCTCTTATGACCGCTAAAGTTCTTATTGAATTCTGCGCTTCATCGGGCCTTGCGGATAGAAAAACGCGCGGTTCATACCTTATGTCCACTCTAAAAATATTATCTCCGGAAAACTTTTTGGAATTATTTAGCGATATTTCCAAATTAAGAACTTTGCATCGCTTCCTGGTCTTCGGACATAAAGATAAATTTACCGCAGATTTCGCGCGGCAGTTTATAGATCTCTACAGAATCCATTTTTCCGAAGTTAACGGAGAAGAGACCTGGACAAGACTTTTATCCGAAACTAAATCTGATTTCGTAACGCTGATAAACGAGCTTTGGAATATACAATTCCAAAATTAACCAATATAAAACTTTTTTAAGAAAATAAAAGAAGGAGAAAACCTCGCATGAAAAATAGCCCCTTGGATATGTGGGTTCCGGCTTACATTCAAACAAAAAAACTTCTATTTAATAACGTTAATATAACGAAATGGGCATTTTTCTTTATAATCGTCGCTTTATCAGGGTTCTCGTTCGGGTTAAATTTAAACTCTATGCCTAAGAAAATTTCTCCGGCTCAAGGAATGGAATCATATGCAAATTTTATAACCGCCATATCCGAGTTTGTCGATGCGGTTGGAAAAATATTAAATCCGGAGCATGGGGCCGTCATATTCGGAATTACGTTGACGATTCTGCTAATAATTATAATTCCGACTATCAGCGTATATCTCGCTGCGCTGGGCAAATTTATGGTTCTCGACGCAATTATGAAAAATAATATCGGATGGAGAATGTTCTATAAAAAGCGCTCGGCGAAAGCCTACGATTACTCCTTAATTCTGCTAAGGATAGTAATATACTCCATAATCTTCACAATAATTTTATGGGCGTTTATATTTGGTCAGCCAAAATATTACGGAAATAACGGATTGTTATTTACCGTTATCGTATTAATATCAGGATCTTTAATTTTCTTAACCGTAATGACTGCTTTAAACCTTTTGAACATTCTGGCGGCTCCGGCATTTCTGAGAACGCCTGACGGCGAGAAAGCGATAGAAATCATAAAAAAAATATATAATCTGACAAAGACGAGAAAGGGAAAAGCTTTTTTTACTTTTTTTCTCTGTATTTTATTAAATTTTGCGGCGGGAGCCGTTATTACTCTTATCGGAAGCGTTCTTATCATGCCGGCCAATATTCTCGCATTAACTTTGCCGCAAGCGGATCAGCCGCTGGCGTCGGCTGTCACAGTCTATTACGTCTTTTGTTATCTGCCCGTAATTATAGCGGCAAACACAATATGCGGCGTCTACTTTAACTCATACAACCTCTTGACCTTTTCAGCTCTGTTTCCCGAATATGCTCTTCTGCTTCCCGTTAGGGATCAAACGGGGAAAATTATAGACACAATGAGTTATGAAGAGCATATTATGCGTCAGCGTGAATACGCTTCGGAAAATTCTCTGGAAGACGGGCAAAACGATTTGTTTTATGTTCAACCTCAAATTTAAAAAGCATGTCAACAACGGCATAACAAAATACTCAAAATAAAAGCCGTTGCACAGATCACCAAAGCGCGCTGCTGCCGAACTATCCGGAATGAAGGAAATAAAACGTACGGCAACCGCTGAAGCTTCAGAGTTGTCGTTATTCAACCCGCACTTAAAATAAGACTTTATCCGCCGTTCGGACAACGCTGGCGAGTCTTCGACAAACCGCTAAAACGCAAAATAAAACGCAGACGAAAATATTATCGCATTAGCCAATCCATGACGGAGCCCGTCTCGGGTATCCGCGCCTTATTGACATACCAACGGACTAAACGCTCTGACCTCAGGCTCTCTGACCAATCGTCCCCCCACATTTTATATTGACAAAGCGACAACGTAACCGTTGGATTTCTACGGCAACGTTAACCTTAAGTCGTTATATCGGACAGTTGCGGGGAACTGATTCCGCGTCATCTTTAAGCGAAAATATCAACTTTAAGTATCAAATAACGGGTGATCCCGAAAAACTTCGTTAAGAAAGGAACTAATAATGAAGACTATACATAAAACTGCCATCTGTTTCCTCGGACTATGCCTCCTGCTGACCTCTTGCGGCCATGAGGACTCGCATAACGCGGAGGGAATACCTATCATACCGAGAGAGCAGAACGTACAGATGATCGTCGGAGCCTCGCTGCCGGAGACGGGCATTTACAACGGCTCCGATAAGGCGGCGAATATCGAAGTTCCCGAGGCGAAAAACTGTTATCTGCAGCTGCTTGCCGAAGACGGAAGCGAACTGCCGAACGATCAGTCTAAAGTAATAAAAATGGACAAGAACGGAGAAACTTTCAGCATCGCCGTAATGATCGATCCAAACGTAAAATACGACTTTCTATTCTGGGCGGACAACGCGGAAGAAACTCCGACCAACCTCAAAAACGTAAAATACAACGCGGACGGGAATACTATCGCGTTTGCCGCTAAAATCGAGGATCAGGGATGGAACCGGCAGGGAATCGAAACAGAGCTTAAGTGCGCCGTTACCCGCATAAGCGTAAAAACGAACGCCGATGCCCTTATAGACGACGCTCATACGCTGAAAGCGGCGGTGCCATTGTGCTACGAGGCATACGACGTAAGCCTGATGAAACCATTGGAGGAATCAAAGAAAACGGACTTTGTCTTCAGCGGCTTTACCTCGGCCCAAGCCGACGAAGAAATGGGAAGCTTCTACGTGATATGCCGAGGAGAAACTGAGACGATAACGCTCGAATATACCGACGAAACAGGAACCGATAAGGAGGTATTTCCCGATACGCTGCTGGCGCCTGATCGGCACGTAATCCTTATAACCGACGCGGCAATCTTGGGATATGTCTACGACGCGGACTCCAATACCTATAACGTCAGCTCGGGAAAAGGTCTAAGAGCCGTAGCCGACATAGCAAATAACGGGAATCTCAAAATCAACATTGCTCTGACCAACAACATTGATCTTACGGGTCTGGACTGGATTCCGATAGGCAGCTACAATACCCCGTATACCGGCTCCTTCAACGGTAATAAGAATACCGTCACCGGATTAACCTACGACGCTCAGAATATAGACTGCGCGGGAATGTTCGGAGCCATCGGCACTGAAGGCAAGGTACTAAACCTATATTTGAAAAACATACAAATAAAAGGCAATAACTTTACAGGAGGAGTAACGGGATACAACAATGGAATTATAGAGAATTGCTCAGTAAACGGAGCTATAGCGGGCAATGGTTATGTCGGCGGAGTGGCGGGATTTAACGAAGGCGGAGGTATCATCGCATGCAGCTCTGAAGGCACAGTGACGGCGAAAGATTCCGTTGCCGGCGGAATAATAGGAATGGCGTCATGGAACAGCTACATCGAAGCCTGCGTCTCTTTAGCCAACGTCATGGGTTTCGGAGGCGTCGGAGGAATAGCGGGAGTATTAGATAAAGACAGCGAAGTTATAACCTGCTATTCACATGGCAGCGTAACAGGTTCTAGAGACGTCGGCGGAGTAATAGGATGGAATGAAACAAGCCGTGTCTTTGCCTGTTATCACGCTATTGGCAACGTAACAAGCTCCTCCGACACAGCAGGGGGAGTAGGCGGTCGCAACAACGGATCTTTCGTCGCCTGCTACTGGAGCGACGGCTCCGGAGCGGGTATTGGAAGCGGCTCCACCAGCGGAGCCAGTGAAATAACGAACGGCGATTGGTATAACGCAATTGACGAGATGAACCGAGTCCTTTTACAAAAAAACTGTCACTTCCGCTACTTTATGAGACTCAACTACCCAAGCATTGAACCGACATAAACGTTCATACGCTCGGAACCTTTGAATACAACCGTTCAAAGTACTTTTAAATATACAAATTTGTCAATATAAAGTTTTATATTGACAAAGGGTAATAATACAGTTAAAATAAAATAAGCCGGTGGCGCAGATAGGAGCTACTTCGCAAACCAATTGAACTCTCCTGTCGCTTGTTCCCCGGCATATTTTATTTTACGGAAAGTCTTTTGCCATATGCGCTCGATACCGTTCAAATCAGGCTTTGCGGCGGTTATTGGCAAACCTAACGCAGGCAAATCCACCTTCGTCAACGCCATGTCGAAATCAAAAGTCGCTATAACTTCTTCAAAGCCGCAAACGACAAGACATCGAATCATGGGCATAAGAACAGACGAAGATTCGCAGATCATATTTATAGACACTCCGGGCATAATACGGGCGGAAAACGCTTTAGACTCTTTTATGGAAAAAATATATAAAGAAGAGACTAAAGAAGCGGACGTCGTGCTGTTCCTGGTTGACGGCTCTTCTCATGCGTCGGAAAAAGACGCGGAAGCGGCCAAACTGCTCAGCGAAATTTTTAAGTCCAATATTCCGGTATTTCTTTTAATTAACAAATCCGATAAAGCTAAGAAAGAATATTTTGAGGACTATATAAACTTGGGACCGTTCAATAAAACGTTCGTTATATCGTCAATTACCGGAGAAGGCTTCGACGAAGTTTTAAAAACGTTAAAAAATATTTTCCGGGAAGGCCCGGCATATTTTCCAAAAGGAACCGTTACGGATCAAACTCCGGAATTTTTCGCCGCGGAGATAGTCAGAGAAAATATATTAAAAATGCTAAAAGAAGAAGTGCCTCACGGAGTCTTCGTACATACCGAAGAAACGCGCGCCGGAAAATCAGAAGGAACGACGTATTTTCAAATAACAATATACGTAGAACGCGAAACCCATAAAAAAATTATTATAGGTAAAAACGGAAAATTACTGCGAACTATCGGAATAAGATCCAGAAAAGAAATCGAAAAACATCTTAACGGGAAAGTCTATCTTGATCTTTGGATAAAAGTAAAAGAAAAATGGAAAAACCGCGCGGATCTGCTCAAATCATGGGGATATGTCTAAAGAGCCAAGATTCGTATTCTATAGCCGTACTTTTTAACGCTGATAAGGAAAGCCTTTAATTAAAGGCTTTCCTTATTTAACGGTAATATTTCTAAAGCGCCGAACATAAAAAAACGCCCGAATGAACGAGCGTTAAAAAGATCGGATAAAAAACTACTCTTTTTCTTCCTTGCCTTTTTTAATAACCTGAGGCTCGGCCGCGGCTTCGTCGCCAACAGATTCGGTCTCTTCTTCCTGAGACTTGGGAGCGAAGACTAAGGCTACGACCCCGTCAGCAGGAGACAATACGGCAATTCCTTCGGGAACAGCTATATCGCCGACTCTGATCTCTTCTTCAAGAGCAAGGTTTGAAATATCGACTTCTATGGCTTCGGGAACGTTCGCAGGCAGAGTTTCAATATCAAGCTCCCACATAACCTGCTCGAGAATTCCGCCCGATCTTACGCCTTTGCAATCTCCTTCAAGACGTATCGGAACGGTGACTTCTACGGTCGCGTCAAGAGAAATATTATGGAAATCAATATGCTTAATATTTCGTGAAACGGGATCTCTTTGAATTTCGCTGATCATAGCTATATATGAATCAGAATTTACCTTCAAATTAAAAAGAGCGTTCATACCGTGAGCATGAAGTTTTTTCTCAAAATCCAAACAGTTAATCGAAATACAGAAGGATTCGATATTTTTACCGTACACTACGCATGGAATTCCTCCCTCGTTTCTTACCTTTTTTACGTTTTTCTTGCCTAATTCTCTCTTTTTAGCTTCAATAGCTACTTGTTTCATATTTTTTCCTCCAGTCAAAAAGCATACTTACCGATAAATTATAATGAACCCGCCTTATAGCCTCCGCTATAAGAGGAGCTACAGACAGATAAATAAATTTGCCTCTCTGAGCTTCAATGGGAATCGGCACCGTATCGGCCACCACGACCTCTTCTATGTCAGATTCTTCTATGTCTTTAATAGCGCTTCCTGCAAGAAGCGGATGAGTCGCGCATGCATAAATTTTGCCGGCTCCATGTTGTTTAAGAAGTTTCGCCGCCTCTATAAGAGTTCCTCCGGTAGATATCATATCGTCCAGAATTACGACCGTTTTGCCTTTAACGTCTCCCACAAAATCTATGGCTTCGGCATGATCCGGTCTGTTTCGTCTCTTAAATATAATCGCAAGAGAAGCCCTCATATTATCCGCAAACATCTTTGCTCTCGCTACTCCTCCGGCGTCGGGAGAAACTATTACGATCTCTTCGTTCTCAAGCTTATTAGCAAAATAATTCTGCAACAACGGCAAAAAAGTCAAATTATCTACCGGAATATCAAAAAAACCTTGTATGGCCGCGGAATGCAAATCTACGGTTATTATTCTGCCGGCTCCGGCTATCGTATAAATATTAGCAAAAAGCTTAGCGGCTATAGGTTCCCTCCCCATGCTCTTCTTTTCCTGCTTGGCATATCCGTAATAAGGGATTATGGCGGTTATCGTTTTTACCGAAGCCCTCGCTACGGCGTCGATCATAAGAAGCAGCTCGACAAGACTATCGTTAACCCTGCCGCATATAGGCTGAACAATATATACGTCTTTGCCTCTCACGGTCTCTTCGATCCTGATTCTCGTCTCTCCGTTTCTAAAAACGGAGGCCAAAGATCTGCCTAAAGGAAGATCCAAATATCTGCATATGTCATAAGCCAGTCGAGGATGAGCGTTGCCGGAAAAAATCTTAACATTGCTGCCTACAAGCGAAAATCTTTCTTTGAATTCAGCTTCAGCCGACTCCATAACAACCTCCCGGTACAGATTAGCCGTTAAATTATACTACAACGCAACAAAAAACGCAACACTTTTAGATATCTAAAAATAAAAACAAAACCTGAAATATACAAACTATGACAAGAAAAAATTATAATGTTCCAGCAATATTTTTAACCCTGTCAAAATCAAAATAACTCCGCCGGCCAACTCGGCTTTAGACTTATATTTCTCTCCGCAAATACACCCTATTTTTACTCCAAGAAAAGACAAAACAAAAGTTATGAAAAAAATAATTAAAGACGAAATAAATATATCGGCGCGAAGACAAGCGAAAGAAAAGCCAACGGCAAACGCGTCTATGCTTGTAGCTAAAGAAAGCGACGAAAGAGCTAAAAAACTCTCGTCATTAGAGTCGCAAGACGTCTTCGCATCGGAAGAAAAAGCCTCTCTTATCATGTTTCCGCCGATCGACGCCAGCAAAAGAAAAGCTATCCAATAAGCGAAAGACGCTATATACGCATAAAATTGAAAGCCCAGAAAAAAGCCTATAATAGGCATAACTCCCTGGAAAGCTCCGAAAAACAAGCCTATTTTGCAAGCTCTGCGCCATTCAAAGCGGGCATTGCGAAGACCTAAAGCGATCGCCATCGCAAAAGAATCCATAGAAAGCCCGACCGCAGTAAGAAAAATCCAGAAAATACTCATACGATAACCCCTCTTTATCTCATTAAATCGTATGACGGCAATATTTTAGACTCTGATTTTTCAGCTTTAAGCATCCGTGAAGTCGCATATTTTCTTAAAAAAACAAATTGATACACGTTTTCGTCAATCCAGGAATCATAGATAACGCAATATCCATTTTCGCCGAACGAAGTTCCCCAACTGTTTTTAGCCAGCCATTTAACCGTTTTATTATTAATTTCGTCGACTCCGACGATAGACATTACATGAGTTGGAAAACTTGAACCGTATAAAAATCGATCCTTTTTGTCCGCTTTAAAATTTATATTAAGCAAGGGTTGATAATCAAACAAATCTACGGCCATAATACCGGTTAATTTATTCATATCGTTCCAAGAATCCAGAGCGATCATAACAGGGTCTCCCGCTTTCACGGAAGTCAGCATAATTTGCTTTAAAAGCGGCATGTCGGTAACGTTCAGCATTTTAAAATCAGGACGTTCGGCAATATTTTTATTATCCTCTATTTCATAAACGGACATATTCTCCCAGGCAGGATTTGAAAAAACCGAAATATAATCGTCAGGCTTGACGCCCAGCATATCCTTTAATTGAAGCGCATCGACATCTCTTTTAACGATATCGCGGCCGTTTTTATAACTTAATACGACGGGAAAACGTTCCGGAGGCTCGCCCAAAAACATTGCCAGCAAAGAATAAATTTCCTTAAGATATTCTTCCTTCCGCAGCCGCAAATCTTCCAAGCCGACTCCTTCTGCCGCCAAGGTCCTTATCTCAAAGGCATGCTTACGCAATAAACGTCCGAGAACATAATTCAGCTGAGAACTGTCTTTCGTATGATAAGAGTCAAGCATCGCCGATTCCGGCGCCATGCCGTACTTATTTATAAGATCCGCGGCATAATTCCAATGTCCGCCGTCAGGAGAGGGATCTTTTAAATAAAACCGCAGTTCCCTGTCCATAATGTCTCTGTCGGAGTGCTTAATCATTAATTCATAAAACAAATTAGCCTTCTCAAATTTATCCCAAAAATATAAATAAGTATGGGAAAATCTGAAATCTTTTAATTTCAGATTTCTTATAACTCCCGCGGTCAAAGTAGAAACGGCTCCAAACATCCAGCATCTTCCCGTTGCGTACTGATGCATAACGCTTCCGGAATCAATCGAGGAAGAAAAAAACGAATCCTTTCCGGAAAGGATTTTCCTGTTTTGAACCAAAAGAGGCAGCCTTTGAGAAGTCGCAGCGTTAATGAGGGCCTCGGACGGCTTATTTAAAGACGCTTTGCGCAATATTTCAGGAGTCACGCTTCCGGCGGGAAGCTCCGATTCGCATGAACATACGCTAAAAAGACAACAAAAAAAAACTAAAACAAATATAAGAACTATTCTTAAACGCATAATC
>CASEKF010000069.1 GCA_949288455.1 uncultured bacterium | reverse complement strand
ATTTTATTCAAAAGTTCTAAAGCGTCGTTTAAAACTTTATCGCTTCTGTCTTTCATAATAGAGTTATCGCTGAAATATATTTCGTCTTTTAACAAACGCTGATTTTTCCTTATATAGGAAGCGGCTTCTATAGCAAGAAATCTGTCGTGCATAAAAGGAGTATGAATAGCTTCCGTCAACATTCCTAAAAGATGTATGGTTTGTCCGGTCATTACTGAAACCTGAGTGAAGAAACTATCTTGAACATGGCCTTTAAATATGTTTCCGGTCATAAATTTAGTAGGAGGCATGTATTTCAAAGGAGACTCCGGAAAGATTTCCTTTGCCATTTGAGCTTGAGCAAGTTCAAGTAAAAAACCGTTCTCTATGGCCGGATCCATCTCAAATGCATGACCTAAACCCAGCTGATTTTTTCTTAAGCCGGCTTTTAAGCCAAACTGTTCGTTAATAAACTGAGAAGTTAAAACAGTATGAGCTTCCGTTAAAGCGTCCGAAGTAGTTAAATAATTATCTTCCCCCGTATTTATAACGATATTTGCAAAAGCGTTTATCTTTCTAGAAAAATTTTGATCGGTCAAAGTCCGAATCATATTAATATCTCTAAAAATAATTCCGTAAATCGCGTCGTTCAACATAACGTCAAGTCTTTCTATAGCCCCCATAGCGGCTATTTCAGGCATGCAAAGACCGGAACAATAATTGCAAAGCCTTATATAACGGCCTAATTCTTCGCTTATTTCGTCTAAAGCTTTGCGCATTATGCGAAAATTTTCCTGCGTTGCATAAGTGCCTCCGAAACCTTCGGTAGTAGCTCCATAGGGCACGTAATCTAAAAGACTCTGAGCCGTAGATCTTATAACCGCTATTATCTGCGCTCCCTGCCTAGCCGCAGCTTGAGCCTGAACAACGTCCTCATAAATATTACCGGTGGCTACTATGCAATAAAGATAGGGCGAATCCTCCTTTTGAATGTCTCCCGTAAACTCCGCGCGTATTTTTACGTTTTCTTTGATTTTATCAGCGGCTTTAACGGCAAGATCGTCGGCAATATCTTTCCATCCATTCAGTTCCTCTCCGAATATATTCGGAGCTATCTGTTCAGAACATATCAACTCCGCGGCAGTTTGTATATCTACGTTATGCGAGGCCATAACTCCGCATATTACAGAAGCTATTCCGTTCGAAAGCAAATCGCGCTCTCTAGCCCAATTAACCACGGCGTTTGGGATAGGTTCTCCATCCGAATTTTCTCCGTCCACTCCCATAAGTCTTAAAACGGCCCTCTCAATCGTTAACGTACTCTTGCGGCTAATCTTATTTAAAACGTCTTCTGCAATTTCGGAAGCCAAAAACCTAGCTTCTGAAATTTTCGCCGGATCAGGTTTCAACTTAGCTCTCACTTATTTATATCCTTTCAAATATTTTATATTTTTAAAAGCCACAATATTATAGCATAAACTAAAATATAAGAAAACGACGCAAAATATAAAAAAATAGAGGCCTCTTAAAAGACCTCTCAATTTTTAAATCCCGGCGGTTCTCTACTCTCCCAAATCGCTGCCGATTCAGTACCATCGAAGATGAAAAGCTTAACTGCTGTGTTCGGTATGGGAACAGGTGGAACCTTTTCGCTAAAGCCGCCGAG
>CASEKF010000068.1 GCA_949288455.1 uncultured bacterium | reverse complement strand
GTTATCTTTATATTTGTTAAAAAAACGCACGGTAGAAATACCCGCAAGACGCATCTTTTCACATTTTTCTTGAAAGGATACGGGATGCCAATGATAATTTATCGAATCAGGATTATAAAAAATGGGAAGACCGGAACGTTCGATTCTATAGCCAAGCTCTATATCTTCATGACCATACCCCGTAAAATTTTCGTCAAACATTCCGACGTCGATTAAAGTTTGTTTAGGAGCTACGGCATTACCGGTAAGAAAAAAGTACCAAGGCAGACGCTTTTTAGAATTTTTGTGAAGAGTTCTTCTCTTTTGTCGTCCGCTTTTAACTTTTTCATATTCATCTAAATCGTCCACTTGAATTTCACATCCGACTATCGCGCACGGTCCTCTCCTAGATATAAATTCGGCATGAGACGAAATTAAATTAGGAGAAGCTATAATATCGGCGTCCGTAAATAATATTAACGAACCGGAAGCTTCCCTTATGCCTCTGTTGCGCGCCCCCGATCTGCCGGAATTTTCTTGAACGCAATATTTTAAATTAGGAATGGCAAGTTTCTCGATAAGCTCGTCGGTACCGTCGGCAGATCCGTTGTCCACAAGAATTAACTCATATTTGTCCTTAGGGTAATCCTGCGCTGAGAGCGAAGGAAGCACAGTCTCCAGAGTATCGCGTCTATTATATGTCGGAATTACAACGCTGATTTCAACCATTCAAAGCATAAACTCCTTATTGACTAAATAAATAAAAAACGCGCGGCTGATATCAAAGCCGCAATTATATAAACGCCGAAGGCAATAAAACGCGAAGCAGCCGTCAAATAATTTTTTTCACGGCTTGCGCTATATCGTTAATTAATCTCTCTTCCGCCTCGCCGGCTTCTTTCTTTGAAAGCGACGCAAGAGACGGCCTTTTGATAAGCATACTTGGAGTCTTCCATGGCTTCCATCGATCCGAGGTATGCTCAAAGTATTTTTCTTCGAAAACGACCGCGGCAGGGATAGAGAGACCCGCCGCAAGATGAGAGGCCGAAGTATCCATAGTAATCAAGGCTCTGGCTTTAGATATCGCGGCGGCCCATTGCGAAAAAGAAAGATCTCCAAGACAACGCTTAAACCCCATACGCTCGGCTATTTCGCGCTCTTGAGAACCGTAAGTAAAAAAAACGGAATAATCAGGGAACGAATCAATTAAAGCCTGAGCCATATTTTTGAAGAAAAGCTCAGACCAGCCGTTTAGAAACCATTTATTTGAAATATGAACTCCCAGAAGCCTGTTTTCAGGCAAAAGCTTCTCAATATGGCTTAAAGCCCGCTTATCTATAGCGACGCTGTAGCTTTTAGGTTCAGGGTAAAACCCCAAAGCGTTAAGAAGCAAAAACTGTCTTTCGACTTCATGCAATTTTAAAGAACGGGAAGGATCATTTTTATATTCTGCCCTTACGGTCAAAAAAAATCTGCATAAAAGAGATTTGAAAGGCTGAGTCGTACCGGGATCAAATCCTACTCTCACCGGAATGCCGGCCCTCAAAGGCAATGCGTAACATGGCAGTTTCTCCGACAAGTTTAAAGACAAATTAAATTTTTCATTTCTAAGAATTTCTAAAAGCCTATTAAAGTCGTTTTTGTCGTTTAAATCGGCTGAATATGAATTTTTTAAGAACTTACATCCGATAAGCGCGTCTTTACCGCGATTTGAAGCTATAAAAGTGATTTCCGAATCAGGAAAAATTTCGGTCAAAGCTTCAAGCAAAGGCAGAGAAACCAAAGTATCTCCTAGAGCGTCCGATCTTATTACCAATATTTTGCTAAAGAGCTTCATTTGACTCTTGTTTTTTCAACTCTTTCTCAATTTCGTTAAAATAATGAAAAGAAATTAAATGCTGAGCGCACAAAAGAGCGAAACCTTTTAAAGGTTCTCCGTCTTTCTGTCTAGCTATAACGCTCTCGCAAAAAGCCTCTCCTCTATTTTTCCAATTAAGCATTCTGTTTAGCCAAAGCCTTGGAGGATAAACTGCCGTGGTAAGCTTAACTTTCAAAGCTTTATCCTTATTTAAAAATATTACGGCTGTTCTGGCTTTAGCTCTAGTCTGTTTGATAAGACGCGGGATGTCTTCTTTCGTCCAATGCCCTTTATAGTGAAAAACCAAAGCTTTAAAGTTGTATCTGCGTTTCAGACCCAATTTCTTAAGGCGTCTTCCCAATTCCAAATCTTCCCAACCATACTCTTTAAAATCCTCGTCGAAAAGACCGGCTTCAATCAAATACTTTTTTTCTACGGATACGTTGCTGGTCCAGAAAAAAGACGTAGAAATGTCCGCCATACAAAATTTAGGCGTTCGTCTTTGTAAATTAGCCGTATGGTTTACCCATCCCATAATTACGCTTTTAGGATGCTTTGCATGAGATTTCACATGCTCGGCTATAAAATTTTTATCGGCGATAATATCGTCGTCTATAAAAATTATTATATCTCCTGACGCCTCGCGTATAGCCTTATTCCTTCCGGAAGCCAGTCCGGCATGTTCTTGAGTAATAAGTTTAATCGAACATGGAGCGGTTTTCGCAAGTTCTCTCACCATTTCCGACGTTCCGTCGGAACTGCCGTCGTCGACAACGATAATCTCAAAATCATTTTTATCGAAAGACTGTTCAAAAAGAGCTTCCAGGGCTCTTTTCAATAATTTTTTCCTATTCATCGAGCAAATCTGAACTGTGACTTTCATCTTTAAATTCGCCTTTCGGATTTGATTTCAATTCTTCAATTAAGGTTTTCATATAATAATAATTTTTAATTTTAGATTCCAGAAAAGACATCACGCCGTATTTTTTACGCAGAGCCGCAAATCTCCAAATTTTCATATAGAGTCTGTTCAACGGCTCGCATGAAGTCAAACGAAACAAAGTCAAATCAAAAAAATTAATTTTAGTAGACAAACTTACTTTCCAATGCTTATGCTTTCTATAAAAACGCATAGCGGAACGAGCCATTTCCTGGGAATTTCTAATGTCTCCGGGGAGGGCTTCTATTGTCTTATAGGGCTTATAATGGAAAACTACGGCGTCGGCATTAAATCTTACTTTCAAACCCAATTTATAAAGTCTCCAGCCCATTTCGTTATCCTCGTAACCGTATTCCCTGAATGTTTCGTCAAATCCTCCAAGCGACGTCAAAGCTTTTCTCGGAGCGGAAGCGTTGCAGGTACAAAAGATAGCCGCGGAAAAATCTTTAAAAGTAATTTTATAATCGGGAATTTTATATTCCGGAATATTGACTATAGGGCCTCTCACAATAGAAGAGGGATACATACGGTGCCAAGAAGCATGATTTTTAAGAAAATTTTTATCCGCCAAAATATCGTCGTCTACAAAAACGCATATTTCGCCTACGGCTTCTTTCAGACCCAAATTTCTAGTTTCAGAACGACCTCCCCAATCCTTTCGCATATATTTCAAACGGCATTTAAGAGTAAGGGCCTTAACGACTTCTTCAGTCCCGTCCTCGCTGCCGTCGTCCACTACGATAATCTCATAAGCAGAAGAAGGAAGGGTCTGATCGTCAAGAGTCAGCAGCGTTCCTTCCAATAATTTTTTTCTATTCCTAGTGCAGATAATAACCGAAAGATAAGGCTTATCGGGATTCTCATCCGCAAGAATGCTTTCTAAAAAGATATCGGCTAATCTCTCCGAAGCTCCCTTAAAAGGTCTGTAAATCTCCGCAAGGTTATTTCTCATATTCGAAAGAAGAGACGGATCGGACAAGACGTTCCAAACCGCATCAGCCGCGCCTTCAGGCGAAATAACTCCGCGAAGTTCCGGAACGATTTCTTTACCGGCAAGAATATTAGGCTGAGCGGTAAATCCAAAAGTGCGCGCCGCCTTCAAAATAATAAGACCTTTAAGTTTTCTGCCTATCAGAGGAACCCAGTCCAAAAGCCCGACTAAACCAAAGAAAGGGATCTGATCCGGCCTGTTTAAAGGCATAATAACAATCATAGGCTTTTCAAGACTTGCGGCTTCTCCCGTTTTTGTGCCCGGAATGGATATAATAAAATCCGCAGAATTCATTTCTTCATGCAAATTCGAATAAACGAGTCTGATTGATACGGAAGGAGCGTCCGCTGCAAACACGACGTTTTTTTTCCCGTCTACGACGGTTTTGCATCCCGGAAATCCTTTTTCCGGCTCAAGAATATCTGACGATAAAAATTCGTCCAAATCGATAAAAGGGGAAATCAAAGTTTTAAACTCTAAATTTTCGTCTCTCTCTTTAAGCAATTTAGCGACTTTTAAATAAAACGGCAAGAGAGCTTTTAACTCTTTCATTCTGCTGCCGCACATAAACGCTATATTTTTGACTCGTCCTGAAAAAGCGGACGGAATCCCGCCTTCGATATCGGTCATCACGGAATCGTAAAGCAGATCTCCAATTACGTAAATTTTAAATTCCGGTATGCCTCTTTCCAGCAATATTTTTTTATCTGACTCCGACTTAACGAAATAACCGGCGTAAGCTTTATCGCTGGCTTTTGTTCCCCATTGATACCCCCATGCGAAAGTTTTACGCCTTGCGGCTATAAAAGCCGTTAAAGCCAGATCTCCGCCTAAATGAATAAAATATGCGTTAGACCACTTTTCATGGGAAAAAGCCATTTTAATAAAATCTCTAGAAGGAATAACTTCGTCGATCTCAGGTATAGATTCGATAACTTTTTTCTCTGTGCCGGAAGCGAAAACGCAGGGAAGCAGAAGCGCCTTTATTATACAATTTGGAAGCTTCTTTTTTATGGCTTTCACCGTAGGTTTCATCCAACTTGCTATTTCTCCCGGACTGTTGACCGAAATAAATATATTCTTGATATTACTCATAAAATAAACTCGCAATAAAATTAACTGCGTTCAAAAATTATTTTTCGTACGCTTTTAAAACTCTTTTTACAATATCGCTCGAAGAATGACCGTCCACAAACGGAAAACTCACGGATTTTCCGCCGTAAGATTTTATAACCTCGGATTCGGGAATAAGATTCATATCGTAATCTCCTCCCTTAACGTAAACGTCCGGCTTTAAAAGAGCTATCAAATCGACAGGAGTATCTTCTCCGAACAACGTCACGAAATCTACGCAATCCAAAGACGATATGACTTCGGCTCTCTCCGCCTCCGGAACTATAGGCCTACTTTTACCTTTAAGCCTTTTAACGGACTCGTCGGCGTTTATGCCGACCACCAACACATCGCCGCAAGACGCGGCGGCTTTAAGCAAACGGACATGTCCTATGTGCAGCAAATCGAAGCAGCCGTTAGTAAAAACGACTGTCTTACCCGCATAATCATTCTTTAATAATTTCGACAAAAGATTTCGACTTATAATTTTACCCATATCCTAAAACCTTTTCAACGTTATTGCAACGAGCTAAACGATAAACGCTTAAACAAGGCGACATTATTGCCTTCGCGAACGTCAAATTTTTTTAATAGACGTCTGTAAATCTTTCTTTCCCAAAAGATTTAATCCTCTGAAAAGTCAAAGGTTTTAGAAAATAAATGTTGTATTCTTAAATAACGAAAAATCACTCGAATATACGCCTTTACATGAATTTAAACATATACGGAAAAATAATGAATATTGAACTTTTAAAAATATATATATCCAAGCTTTCGGACGAAGATTTAGTCAGCGGACTAGTTATGATCGATTTTTCCGGCATAACCATACCGGACGAACTCTTTAACAGACCGTACGGCGGCGTAATTTTATTCGGCAAGAATATAAGAAACAGAGAGCAGCTGTCAACGTTGACAAAGGATCTAAGAGAAGCCGCAAAAAGAGACATTTTAATAGGAGTAGATCAAGAAGGAGGAAACGTAATCCGAATTAACTTCGACGACGGCGTTCCTCTATGCGGCAATATGGCTATAGGCGCCTCTGATTCAGAAGATCTTGCCTTCAAAAACGGACATATTATAGGCCGAGAATTGTGGGAACTTGGCTTTAATCTAAACTTCGCCCCTTGCATAGACGTCAACTCAAATCCTTTGAATCCAATAATAGGAACAAGATCTTTCGGAGAAGATCCTTTTAAAGTAGCAAAATTAGGCAAAGCGCTAGCGAAAGGTCTTGAGACCGGAGGAGTAATTCCATGCGCCAAGCATTTTCCGGGACATGGAGATACGGAATTTGATACGCATCTTACGATGCCAAAAAGCAATAAAACTCTAAAAGAACTTCTAAGCTGCGAATTAATCCCGTTTGCCGAGCTTATAAACGCTGAAATTCCCATGATAATGACGTCGCATATTTGTTTTCCCAGTATTGACGACGGCAATCTGCCGGCCACTTTATCAAAAAAAATACTCGGCGGCATACTTAGGCAAAAATTAAACTTTAAAGGGGTAATAGTTACGGATTCAATGGCTATGAAAGGAGTTATAAAACGTTATTCTTACGGAGATGCCGCGGAAAAAGCTCTTGAAGCGGGAAATGATCTTCTCTTGCTTTGCGGAGATAAAAAAGATCGGGAAAAAGCCGTCGACACAATTATAAAATCCGTTAAAAAAGGGAGGCTAGACAGAAAAAGCCTCGAAAATTCATTCTTAAAAATCGAACTAATGAAATCGAATTTACGCTCGAGCGTAAATATAAAAAACCGTCTTAGCATAGCGGAAGAAACGGCAAAAAAATCAATAAAAATAGTTAAAGACGAAAACGATTTGATAGGAAAGAAAATATCTACCGTCGTTATAGCTCCCGAAAAAATAAAAAAATCTCCGCATAGCCCTCCGACCGAAATTTCATGGCTTCCGTATTTTATGGAAGACGAAACGATATTCTTCGACTTGGAAACCGGAGACCTTAAAGATCCGGGAAAAGAGAAAAAACTGGAAACCACAGAAAGGATAATATTAAATTTATACGCCATAGGAAAACTGCCGGAAGGACAAAAGAAACTTGCCGAATCTCTGAGACGCTACGAAGATAAAATAGTTGCGGTCTCCATAGGAAGTCCTTATATGCTTTTGGATCTGCCTTGGCTAAAAACATACGTAAACGCCTTTTCAGGCAACAAATTATCTATGAAACATACTGCTGCAAAAATAAACGGAACAGAATAAACTTCAAGGAGTTAAAAATGGAAACACCGGAGTCACAGATAAAAAAAGAAGAACTAACGGAAGATTTAAACAGAATGCAAGCTATAACTAAAATAATATGCGAAAGACTTCAACGCGAGTCGAGCATCTCTCAAGACAATAAAGAATCTATAGCCTATAGAATGGCGGAAATAATGCTGGCGGCAAAATATATGTATACGAAAATACTTCCGGATCTGACCGACGAAGATTCTAAAGAAACTCCGTTTGAATTATTATCGAGATTCAGACTTCATTACTTAAATTTGTACGATATAATACAGGAATTCGACGAAATTTTTATAAATTCGATCATCGCAGATAAAGGCGCGGAGTATATCGAACCTAATTCGGAAGACGACGACTTGTACGCGGAAGATATGGAAGAATTCATACCTAAAGACGAAAATATAAGCAATAATTAAAGTATGAATCCACATTAGCAAAAATGACATCTATTAAAACGGAAACAACAATTATCAAGGAGATAAAAAAATGGCCTGGGATTATACGGACAAACTGAAAGAACATTTCTTTAATCCTAAAAATATACTTGAAATTCCAGAAGAAGAATATCAAGCCGATGGGACAGGCGAAGTAGGCAACATAAAATGCGGCGATATGATGAAATTTTATGTCAAAATAGACAAAAAAGACGGCAAAGACATAATACAAGAATGCAAGTGGAAAACTTACGGATGCGCGTCGGCTATAGCCAGCACTTCGGTTTTATCTGAAATGGCGACGGGAAAAACGATAGAAGAAGCCGTAAAAATAACTCCGAAAGACATAGCGGAAGTTTTAGGCGGAATACCGGAACAAAAATTCCATTGTTCGGTCTTAGGAGATAAAGCTCTAAAAGCCGCAGTTGAAGATTATTACGAAAAAACTGGAAATAAAGACAAAATCTTTTGGAAAAAAAGAGAAATCATCTGCAAATGTCTCGACGTCGACAGAGCCGAAATTGAGTCGCTCTACCATAACGACGGAGTAGACACTATTGAAAAACTTCAACAAAAGACAAAAATCGGAACGAGCTGCGGACAATGTCTTAAAAAGGCAGAAAACCTATTAGAAGAGCTAAAAAGCTCTTCATCTCCTCATATTTCTTAAAACGGACGAAAACGATCCTGCGGAAAGGATATACTAATGAAAAGAATATATTTTGACAATAACGCTACGACTCCGCTTGATAAAGAAGTTAAGGAAGCCATAATCGGAGCTTTGGACTTATACGGTAATCCTTCCAGTCACCATGAATTAGGTCAAGAAGTCAGGCGAAAAATAGAAGAGGCCAGAGAAAACGTAGCGAAATTCATAAACGCAGACAAAGAAGAAATCATATTCACAAGCGGCGGCTCGGAATCAAACAATATCGTTTTAAAAAGCATTATATGTAAAACCGGAGCGTGCGGAATCAACCGCAACAAAGGAAACGGAAGGATTATAACTTCGGCAGTGGAGCATCCGTCGGTAATCGAGACATGTAAAGCTCTTGAATGCGGAAAAATACAAACGGACTATCTTCCGGTCGACGAAAATGGGCTCGCGTCGGCATCGTCTTTACGGCGGCTCTTGAAAAAACCGGCGGATATAGTTTCGATTATGTACGCCAATAATGAGACCGGCGTCGTAATGCCGATTAAGGAAATGGCCGAAGCCGCCCATGAACAAGGAGCGCTGTTCCATACCGACGCGGTACAGGCTGCTGGCAAAATACCAATCGACGTAAAAGATTTAGGAGTAGACTTCCTTTCTATCTCCGGACATAAAATGTACGCTCCTAAAGGCATCGGAATATTGTATATAAAAAAAGGAGTAAAAATATGTCCTCTTATCTCAGGCGGTCATCAGGAAACGGGCATGAGAGCCGGAACGGAAAATACTCTCGGAATTATAGCCATAGGCAAAGCCGCTCTTATATCAATGCGCGACGCGGCTTCAGAGCTTCCTAGAATAAAACTAATGAGAGACAGACTTGAAAAAAATATTCTTGAACGAATACCGTATTCATACGTAAACGGAGATAGAGAAAAAAGAGTTCCCAACACGCTCAATATTTCTTTTGATATGATAGAAGGAGAATCTATACTCTATATGCTAGATCATGTCGGAATAGAGGTGTCAACAGGTTCGGCATGCAGCTCAGGCTCCCTGGAACCGTCTCCCGTGCTCCAAGCTATGGGGCTAAGCGTCGAGCGCATGCACAGCTCTATAAGAATAAGCCTAGGCAAAGAAAATACCGACGAAGAAATAGATTACGCGTCGGAGGAATTACCCAAAATAATAACTAAACTTCGGAATATGTCCCCGTTTAAAAAATAGAACCGGAAATTAAAAGAATGTCAGCTAAAATTTTATATGGACGCCCGGCCGCAAGCGCAATTTTGAAAACGGCGGAGTTAAAATCAAAAGAACTTCGCAAAATAGGCGTAGTTCCAAAAATATTAGTCGTTGCGGCAGGAAAAAGCAGACCGGCGCAAGTTTATCTGAAAAATTTATCAAGAAAATGCGAAGAAGCCAAAGTAATTCTTGAAAGCGCAATATTCTCCGACGACGTAACCGAAGAAGAAATAAAAGCGAAAATAGCGGAGGCAAAACGCAATCCTTCGATCCACGGCATAATGATATATTCGCCTCTTCCTCCCCAAATAAACGCGGATAGAATATACGAAGAGACGCCTTTAGAAAAAGATATCGACGGAATGTCTTCCGAAGCTCAAGGCAAAATTATGAGCGGCGGAGCTTTCGCTCCATGCACGGCTTCGGCGATAATAGACTTACTAGATTATTACGATATAAACGTCCATGGCAAACGCGCAGCCATAATAGGAAGAAGCAAAATCGTAGGCATACCTTCGGCGCTATTGCTTTTGAAAAGAAACGCCACCGTTACCATATGCCACACTCATACAAACGATATAGACGAAATTATAAAAAGCTCGGATATAGTAATATCTGCGGCGGGCTCACCCGGCATCTTGAACCGCAGAAACTTAAAACGCGGCGGCATTGTTATAGACGCCGGGATATCGCTTAACTCAGAGGGTAAAATATTAGGAGACGCGGTATTCGACGAAGCCGTAGAAGTTTGTTCGATGGTTTCTCCCGTGCCCGGAGGCGTAGGAGCGTTAACGGCAATCGAAGCCATACGCAACGTCGTTTTGGCCGCAGAGAACGGGAAACGCTCAATATAAACGGATAATTAACTTAATGTTTACATTTTTTTAGCGCTTTAAGTTGATTTACATGTTCTATAATGTTATACTAAGTTAAGACGCTAAAATTATAGTAGTAATTAAAGGAGGCATAAGACGACATGAATACTATCGGAACGACAGGCGGAGCCGAATATTTAAGAAATATTTCTTCGGTTCACACATCGGAGCCTCAGATTTCTAAGGCCGCTCAGACTCCCCAGGCCGCTCCAAGCGAACCTCAGGACACGATGTCTTTCCTTTCCTCTCTTAAACAAGACAGCGAAAACGGGAAAGTTAAGCTTATTATAAACGCCGACTCAAAAGAGTCTCTTGAAGAAATCAAAAAAAATCTTACTTCAAAAGATTCCGGAAGTAAAATAACGGCGGATTTACCGTTAATCAACGGCATAGCCGTAGAAGTTTCCGAGGAACAGCTTGGCATACTGCCCCAGCTTGGAAAAATCGGAAGCGATATAAACGTATGGAAAGACGGAAGAATTTCAATACCGGATCCAATTATAGAATCTCAGCAAGTCGATGCCAGAATGGACGTAGCTCCTATTTCTTTAGGCGTAGATAAACTTTGGGACGCCGGCATAACGGGCAAAGGGACTACTATCTGCGTTATAGACACAGGAATAGCTCAGCACCCTGATCTTAAAGACAGAATCGTAGGATTTAAAGATTTCGTAAACGGAAAAACAGAAGCTTACGACGATCAAGGGCATGGAACTCACTGCGCCGGAATAGCCGCCGGAGACGGAGGAGAAACCGGCAAATATAAAGGCACTGCTCCGGAAGCTAACATCGTAGGCGTCAAAGTGCTTGATAGAAACGGCTCCGGAAACTTCTCAGACGTTATCAAAGGAATTCAATGGGCTATCGAAAATAAGGAAAAATTTGGAATCGACGTAATAAGCATGTCTCTGGGAGGCCCGGTCACTCAGCCTTCCGCTAAGGATCCCGTATCTTTGGCCGCTGAAAAAGCTACCGAAGCCGGCATTATTACCGTAGTTGCGGCAGGCAACGAAGGGCCAAATCCTAAAACGATAGGCACTCCCGGCAACGCCGAAAACGTGATTACGATAGGAGCTATGGACGATCGCGGCACCGAAACGAGAGACGACGATAAATTAGCTTACTTCTCAAGCGTAGGACCGACTAAATACGACGAAAGAATTAAACCCGATATTCTTGCTCCAGGCGTAAATATTACCGCAGCCTCGCATACTGGAAATGGTTACGTATCCATGTCCGGAACTTCTATGGCAACTCCTTTCGCGGCCGGAGTAATGGCTCTGGCAGCGCAGGCTAAACCGGGAATAGATCCTACGGATCTTAAGGAAGCCGCTAAGGGAACCGCCGTTCCGCTTCCTCAGGATAACTTGACTGAAAATCAGCAAGGCAAAGGAGTTATAGATCCTGTAACTCTGATCAATCAAATAGCTCCCGAATTAAATATAGAAGCATAAAATTAAGAAGATATATTAAATAAGAAGGCTGTTGTTCAACGACTATGCGTTTTACAGCAGTCTTTTTATTAGAAAGAGAAATTCATGGATATAAATATAATCAAAGAAAAAAAAGATATGATCCCAAGTCTTCTAAAAGAATTCAATATCGATATGTGGCTAGTCTTCGTACGAGAAAGCGATATCATGAAAGATCCTATTTTAGATTTTATAACTGACAGAGGAGTTACTTGGCAATCAGCGTTTATCTTTACGAAAGACGGATACGAAGAAGCGATAGTCGGAAGCCTTGACCTGGACAATATAAAAGACTCCGGTCTATATCCGGTAATAAAAACATACGTAGGTTCAATAAAAGAACCATTACTGGAAACTATTCAAAAATTCGATCCAAAAACGATAGCGATAAACAAATCGGCAGACGATATTATGGCAGACGGCTTAACCTGCGGCATGTTCGAGTATTTACAAGGAATATTGACCGGAACTATATATCTGAACAGATTCGTCTCTTCAGAAAAAATAATAGGAGCTTTAAGAAGCAGAAAAACGCCGGCGGAAACGGAAAAAATAATTAAATCGATACAAATAACGGAAGAGATATACGATATTCTCACAAACAAACTAACAGCGGGAATGACAGAAAAGGAAGCCGCAGATATAGTAAAAAACGAAATTAACAACAGAGGATTAGTTCCGGCATGGGATCCTTCGCATTGTCCCGGTATTTTCGCCGGAGCAGACTCGGCTCAAGCCCATGCGGCGCCATCTGACAGAAAAATAGAAAAAGGAATGATAGTGCATGCAGATTTCGGAGTCAAATATGAAGGTTATTGCTCGGATCTGCAACGGACCTGGTATATTTTAAAAGACGAAGAGACGCAAGCTCCGGAAATAGCGCTAAAAGCGTTCTTTGCTCTTGACGATTCAATACAGGCGTCTTTTAAAGCAATGCGGCCCGGAGTCGAGGGAAGAATTATAGATAAAATTTCACGAGACAGACTCAAAGACCATGGTTTTGAAGAATATCCGCATGCATTGGGTCATCAAGTCGGAACGTCTACTCATGACGGAGCGGCTTTATTATGTCCCGAATGGGATAGATATGGACAAAGACCTTATATCAAAATAGAAAAAAATCAAATTTTTACTCTGGAACCGAGAATAACTCTTCCGGAATACGGCGCAATAACAATGGAAGAAATGGTTCAAGTAACTGAAGACGGAGCGATTTTCCTCTCTACGCCTCAAAGAAAACTTATTCTTATAGGCGGTAAGTAGCTTTTATGAATAATTACTATGCCGATCTTCATATACATATAGGAGGCTCTTCTTCCGGAAGTCCGGTTAAAATTACGGCGTCCAGAAAGCTGACTTTTAACGCTATAATAAACGAATGCATAAATAGAAAAGGAATAGATGTCGCGGGAATAGTAGATTGCGCCGCTCCAAAAATTATTAAAGATATAGAAGAACTAGCCGCTAAAGACATAATTTATGAATTACCGGAAGGCGGATTTATACATAAAGAGAAACTCCTTGTAATCCTTGCGAGCGAAATAGAAACGTCTGAAAAAAACGGCAGAACGTCGCACCATATTTGTTATTTTCCATATCTGAAAAATATTAAAAGATTCAGCTCAATAATGGGGAAACATATAACAAATATAGAACTTTCTTCTCAATCAAGCGGCCTGCCGGCAAAAGAACTCTATGACATAACTCTGGACTGCGGGGGCATTCCTGTTCCGGCTCATGCTTTCACTCCCCACAAAAGCATATATGGAAGAGTTGCGGATAGCTGGAAAAAAATATTCTCGGAAGATCAATTTTACTCAATACCGGCTTTAGAGCTTGGCCTATCCGCCGACACTAATCTTGCGGACAGGAAAGCCGAACTTTCCGGAACATCTTACCTCACTTCGTCAGACGCTCATTCGGCAAGCAAAATAGCTAGGGAATACACTATGTTTAAAATGGCAAGACTCAATTTCAAAGAATTTTCTCTAGCTTTAAGACGCGCCGAAGGCAGAATTATAGGAGCTAATTTTGGTATGGATCCAAGACTAGGAAAATACCATAGAAGTTATTGCAAACGATGCGGAAAAGTTGCGGAAACTCTTCCGCCGGCAACGTTTTGCCCTTACTGTTTCTCAAAAGACTCCGACTTTATTATAGGCGTTCTTGATAGAATCAATATGATAGCAGATTATAACGAACCGCACTCCCCCGATTTCAGACCTCCCTATTTCTATCAAATACCTTTGGAATTTGTGCCGGGTTTGTCAAACAACAGATTATCCAGACTCATAGACGCTTTTGGGAGCGAAATGGCGGTTATTCACAACGCCTCATTAGAAGAACTAAGACAAATAGTATCGATCGAAATAGCGGAAAATATAATAAAAGCCAGGCAAGGAGAGCTTCCTATAGGCAGCGGAGGAGGAGGAAAATACGGCTCCGTATACAGAACTAAAATAGAACAGTTAACGTTTAAAATATAACAAACGAAAGGCAGAGGAAAATATGCGAAAATTAAAAATTGTAATGACAGCGTCTGAAATGGCTCCGTTCGCAAAAACCGGAGGATTAGCGGACGTCGTCGGTTCTCTTCCCGAAGCCTTAGCCGGTAGAGGACATGAAGTTTCCGTAATAATGCCTAAATACGCGTCTATACATACCGATATGGAACTGTTCCATTCTCCAATGGGAGTATGGATGGGCTCCAAACAAGAATGGTGTGCGGTTTACAGAAAAAAAATACGCGGCATCTACGTTTATTTTATCGAACATAATCAATTTTTCAATAGAGACGGAATTTATCATGATAACTACATGAACGATTTCGCTGACAATCCGATGCGCTTCGCTTTTTTATCTAGAGCGGCAATGCAGCTTTGTATAGACAAAAACTATTCTCCCGACATCTTCCACGCGCATGATTGGCAAACTGCTCTGCTTAACGCTTATCTGTATATTTGGGACATAAAAAATACTTCCATTGAAAATGCGCATTCAGTCTTAACTATTCATAATATGGCCTATCAAGGAACATATTCAAAAGAGAACGTTAATTATATGGGGATAGGATGGAATAATTTTACTTTTGATAAATTTGAAGATCATGATAGAGTCAACATGCTAAAAGGCGGAATAAGTTTTGCGGAAGCGGTAAATACGGTTAGTCCGACTTATGCGGAAGAAGTAATTTCAGGACAAGGATACGGACTTGACTCTACGTTGAGATCAAAAGGTTCCAGATTCGGGGGCATATTGAACGGAGCGGATTATACAATCTGGAATCCGGAAACGGATAATTTAATACGGGCAAATTATACAAAAGACAATATGAGCGGCAAATGGATATGTAAATCTCATCTTCAAGATAGATTTGGCTTAGAACGAAATTATACTTTCCCAATTTTTGGAATAATAAGCAGGTTTACTTATCAAAAAGGATATAATTTAATCTCTCAAATTATTGAAAAACTACTTTCTGAGACTTCGATTCAAATAGCCGTTCTGGGAAGCGGAGATAAAGATATTGAGGAATATTTCTCATATCTTACAAGAAAATATCAAGGAAAATTCTGTTGTCATATTGGTTTTAGCGAAGAGCTTGCTCATGTAGTCGAAGCCGGTTCAGACTTTTTTCTTATGCCAAGTCTTTTTGAGCCTTGCGGTTTAAATCAAATATATTCTCTTAAGTATGGAACTCTTCCGATCGTAAGAAATACCGGCGGTTTAAGCGACACCGTAGAAAATTGCGACGTTGAACGGAAAAGCGGAACCGGATTCAAATTCTACGATTTTACTCCCGAAGCCTTATATGGAACTATTTTATGGGTATTAAGCGTATATTATAAACGTCCGGACTTAATGGATATTTTAAGATACAAAGCAATGAGCCAAGATTTTAGCTGGGGAAGAAGCGCCGAACGATATGAGCAAATGTATAAAATGGTTCTAGGGATCTCTTAATTTATATAAACGAATTAAAAGAGCATATAATGAATTGATTTATTACCGTCGCTATAAACCTGGACTCTTACGTCCAATAAATAAGCGGCGGTTAAATTTTGTTATCACGCGGATATTTTATCTTTAAAATAATAAAAAAAATCAAGAAGACTTCTAAAAGCGGAGTTTTCTTTATCAACGTCGAGCACTACTGGCAATATTCCGTTAAAATAAGTCATATCAGTGTGAAAAGAACAAGAATCTTCAGTCAGAGTAAAACTAACGAGATTTCTACTCACTTCTAAAATATCAGGTAATTCGCCGTTTAATATGCACTTGCCTAAGGACGGCAGAAATTTTCTGCATACTTCCGGACGAACGGAATATATTTTACATCCATATAATCCGTCTCGGCATTTTCCTTGAAATACGCAGGGAGTTCCGAATCCTTTTTCTTTGTTAAGCATAAAAGAAAACTCATTCCAAGAAAAAAGATTTTCATGTAAAAACAATTCCCGAAACTTTTCCATAGATATATGTAAAAAATCCGAGATTCTTTCTATCTCAAACGGATTCGCTTCCACCTCATATATTTTACAGCATTCCCCGCAGCGTTGACATTTATTTGCAATAAATCTAAGGCGGCTATACTGCGGCTCCGAAAAATTTTTATTAAATTCTTCAAGAAAAGCGATAAAAACCGCCGAAAATTTATCTCTATCAGGCTTATCCATAGCCCCGCCCTTAAATCCTGACAAAGTTTTAACTATATATGACGCCCCATTTTTAAGAAGAGAAACAGAATAGAGAACGCCTTTTACGCCGGCTGTCTCTTCCTTGAGGGAAAATTCGCAATCTACTAGTTCCGGATCCGAGCCTGGTATAAAGGCAGGTCTTCCCCATCCTGAATAAATATCGGGTTTAAAAGATTCAAAACCGTCCGCAGGGATTCTTTCAAGTATATAGTAGAAAAGTTGACGAACTACAGAATTAGACTCGAGGACGAAAGAATACGTCTCATTAAAACGAGATTTAAATATAATTTCAAAAGGAGAGAGTTCAATCGATTCTAATAAAGTAATTTTTTTGCCTATCGATAAATTCGAATCTTGAAATTTAAAAAAAGAATTTGGAATATCTGAAACTGCAGAATTGACAAGTTTCCTTACAAACTTACGGACAAATGGAAATTTATAATAGTAGAAGACTTTTTTCTGCGAATGATGCATTAAAACAAGAAAGTCGTCAGTCAATAAAAAAGTCTTATATATGCTCATGGCAATTTAGAATACGGATCTACTGGAGAACCGTTATATCTCACTTCAAAATGCACATGAGGACCAGTGCTCATGCCTGTCGATCCTACGGATGCCACCGCCGTCCCTTTAGAAACCGATTGCCCCTTTGAAACGAAAAGAACGCTGCAATGACCGTATAAAGTGGACCAACCGCCTCCATGATCTATTATCAGACAATTTCCATACCCGCCGTACCAACCCGACATTATAACTACGCCGTCTGACGCGGCTCGTATAGGAACTCCATAATCTGCTCCAATATCCAGGCCCGAGTGAAAAATATATCCGCCTCTTATAGGATGCCATCGATACCCATAGGGCGAAGTAATGACGCCGTTACAGGGCCATGTAAACGCTCCTGAAGAGGAAGTTTTCAAGGATTTGGACGATGGAGACGAAGAATATAACGCTTGTTCCTGACGTATCAAGTTTTCAAGCTGAAGGTTTTGTTCATATGTGATCAGTTCTAAATCGTAAACTATTCCGGCCTGAACGGACTTTTGAGCTGATACGTCGTCCAAAACTGCTCGCTGTTCCTTTCTTAAAGAATCCTGCAGTATCTGACGTTTCCTCAATTCGGCTTCCTGTTCCTTAAGAGAAGCTTGGAGATTTAGTAATTCTATCTCTTCTCGTTCCAGGCGTTTACGCTTCAGTTTTAATTCTTTTATTGTTTTCAAATCGTTCTCGGTAACTCTCTTAATAAAATCAAGTCGAGTTATAAAATCGTAAAAATTTTCAGAATTAAATAAAACCGCCCAATAGTTAGAAATTTGCCGCTTATTTATTTCCCGCAATCTGGACGCGATATAAGTTTGAGAAACTTTCACTTGCTCCTTCAAAGAAGATATATCGGCTCTTTTTCTCGCTATATTCTCAGATATTCGAGCTTGTCTATCCATAATAAGGCGTATATCGTCCTCAATCATCCAAAGAGACGACTCGGTCTGTTTTAATTTTGCCGATAAATCGTTCTCTTTTTTATTAAATTCTGAAAGTTTAGCTTTTTCTTCGTCAAGGCGGCTTTGGTTTCTTAGTAAAATTTCCTTTTTACTTTCCTGCTTTAGCCTTAAAATTTTAGCTCTATCTTCTTTTGAAGCCGAAAAAGCAGGCCTAAAAGAACAAACGGCAAATAAAGCCAGCAGAATAAAGAAAGAAAAAAACGCAGTTTTAAACATAATATTTTGTCCTGCTGACAAAATTCTTTAAATATTTGTTCACGGAAATCCAGCTGCCCGATAATCCGACTAGAATCCCGGTAGATATAATCATAAACGAAGTCCTAAAAATTAAAGCGGAAGGCTTCACCAGAGTTAAAAACGGAAGGGCCTGAAGAATGTGAGGCAAAAAAGCCGAATAAGCAGCAGCTAAAATAACAGACGCTAAAATAGAGCCGATCAGACCGTATAAAATTCCTTCGATTACAAAAGGCCATCTAATAAACCAGTTCTCAGCTCCTACCAGCTGCATAACGGAAATTTCCCTTCTCCTAGCGTAAACCGTAATACGTATAGTATTGCTGACGATAAATACGGTGGCGGCGATCAAAGAAATCACTATTATGACGCCTGCGACGCGCACAGCGGCGCTTAAAGACAGCAAATTTTTAGTAATATCCTCTCCAAATCTGACTTCGTCGACTCCGGAGTTCTCTTTTATTAAATTTGCCGCGTTCTCAATTTTATTATAATCTATCATGGTCACTTCAAAAGAATCAGGCAAAGGGTTCGTTCCAATGTCTTCAATTTCAATAGAAGTTCCAAGTTTAGCTCTTATATTAGCCAAAGCTTCTTCTTTACTAATAAATCTTACTTCTTTAACGTCTTCTATAACGGCTATTCTATTCTGCAAGAGCTTAACTTCGGCTTCTGATAAGCCGTCTTCAAGATAAACCGCAATTTGAATATCGCTGACTATTCTTCTGCTTAAAAAATTTAAATTCATAACGGATATGATAAAAAAACCTAGTATCAGCGATAGAATCATAACGGTAGATACGGAGGCGACAGACATAATCAAATTACGTCTCATATTAAAAACAACTTCTTTTAAAAAATAAGGGAAATTAACAAGATTTTTTATCATTTTTTAGGGTTGCCTGTAATAGAATTTATTTTTTTTACGGCGACGGAGTAATGACCTTCTTCTTCATCTGAAAGTATTTTGCCGTTAGTCACAAGAATGACCCGTTTTTCCATTAAATCCACAATTTCCTTATTGTGAGTCGCCATCACTACGGTAGCTCCCTTTTTGTTGATCTTATCAAGCAATTCCATGATATCCCATGAAGACTCCGGATCAAGATTTCCGGTAGGCTCGTCGGCTATTACTATTAAAGGATCGGCTACGATAGCTCTAGCTACAGAAGTTCTTTGCTGCTCTCCGCCCGATAGTTCATGCGGAAATCTTTTAGCTTTATCGGCCAAATTGACAAGTTCCAATGCTTTTTCAACTTTCGGACGTATCTGTTTAGAATTAAAACCGGTAACTTCAAGCGCGTACGCTATATTTTCATATACCGTTTTATAAGGTATCAGTTTAAAATCTTGGAATACTACGCCAAGACTTCTTCTAAACTCCGGAACCTGCGAACGCTTCATATCGGTAATATCCCTATCGTTTACATAAATATCTCCGCTGGTCGGAACTATTTCTCTGTAAATCATCTTCAATATACTGGATTTTCCCGAACCGGTAGAGCCTACCAGAAACACAAATTCTCCCTTTTCAACGTAAAGATCTACTTCGTCTAAAGCTTTCACTCCGTTAGGATAAGTATAACATATGTTATGAAACTCTATCATTGGTCAAGGCCCCTATTCTTCAATATTTCATGGGGCTGAACTCCCGCAACCAAATCGGCTGCGATCTTGCCGGTAAGTTCGGCCTTTCTTTTTAATGTCAGTAACTTTGAAGAAACCGTAGGAGACTCTTTGCCTTTTCGATCCATGCAATCGGCTACAAAAGCGACTAAATCTCCGGAAGAAACTTCTTCTAAATTCCAAGAAAGCATTCCGGCAGAATCGGCGAAAGCCCCAACTTTAGGATCATAAATAATCCCGGCCGAAACAACGTCGTAAGACGCGGCAAAAATCAAAGCGTGAAGCCGCATGGCAATAAGCGCATCCATCTTTCCAATCAATCCGGCCATCTCTTCGGGAGTATATTGAAAAACTCCGTCGTCTCTATTTTGAGGGGCTATAATCGACGCTTTCGACTTCATCTTATCCGAAACGGCCTGACATACGGCGTAATCCTGAGTCAATTGAAAAGGAATAAGATATATGTCAGCTCCAAATTTATCGCAAATAATATCGCATGCCGCGGCAATCTCGGAAATATAATCATTTTTAGACTTCCAAGGTCTTACCGATATGGCCACGTTAAATTTGCCGTCTTTTACGGAAGGAACGCTGCGTTCAATAAAAGAGCTTATCTCTTCTTTGTCAAGTCGCTTCATCGCCAAAACGGGATCCGCCGTAACTGCTATAGGGACTCCGGTAACTCCCAGTCGTTTCAAAAGAGCCGCCGATTCTGAATCTCTGACCGAAATAAAATCGACTTTATCACAGACTTTTTTTATTAATTTTTTGCTTTTTTCACAAGAAACAGGGCCTATGCCTTGAGCATATATCATAGTTTTTTTCTTCAAAGCCAAAGCTAAACTAATAATGCCCAAATAGTACGCTACCGTTGAAAATCCGGTGGAATCCTGAAGAAGCCCTCCCCCTCCGCTTATAAGAAGATCTGCGGATAAAAGCTCTTTTATTATAGAAAAAAGCGAAAGTCTTCCAATAATCTTTACATTCGATTTAGAAGATAAAAAAGACTTATGAGAATTCGAAAGTATAACAAAACTGGGACTTTCCAGCTCCTCTTCCAAACGCTCTAATATAGAAATCAAAATAGCTTCATCGCCTACATTGCCAAACCCGTAGTAGCCTGAAATAATTATTTTAGCATTTTTTTTCAATAGAAGAAAACTCCGATATCTCAAAACTTTAGGCGCCGCAGCCTATCAAATTAATCTCCAAACAATTGCTATCGCCGCGATTGCTCTTAGAATAAAAAGCGCAAACTCCGGCGTCCGGAACTCTAAATTATACCTGTCAAACAAAGAAGTTAAAGCGTCTGGACAAACGGTATGTCAAAACAATTCAGCAGAAATATTAAAACATCCTGCCTCGCAAATCCCAGTTTATCCGATTCTATCTCATAACAAAAAACAAGACTGCAAGAAGACCAAAAACTCTGCAGTCGTTAAATAAGACATGTCCTAGTATTAAAAAGCTGAATATTAAAACTATTTTAAAATCAAATCGCCGATTATCGTTCTAACTCAAACAAAACGCAATAAACAATAACGCGGCGGTATTTTATATCCACAACGCTAAACGGCTATTTGTTTAAATTCTTTACATATAGCGGTTTACATTTTTTGCAAGGAGTATATCCGCTAAGCTGAGCCGACATCGGAGAATCAAAAACGACCGATCTTATTTCCGAAGGGCATCTTTTGCACTGAGGCTTATGATATTTCTTCGTTTTAGAATCTCCGATAAAATTCCTTTGTTGAGCTACGGGAACATTTTCAGGTTTTTTACTGTTTTCCGTTTTAGCTTCGCAAAAAGCGAAAGCAAATAACAAACAAGCCGCTAACAAGCCGATGCAAACGCATATCTTTTTAAACATAAACTCATCCTCCTACATACGCGACGAGCAAAAAAAACGCCGCTTTCTCTAGTAAAATTCTAACAAAACTTATATTATTCCTCTTATAAATCCCTAGTAAAATAACGAATAATAAAAAATTCTAAGACTACTTAGCATATTTATTAAAATATACAAGCTCCGTTTTTTCTAAGCAAATCCTTCAAAACTCCTACGTTAAGTTCTCTAGGGGCTAGTTTTCGCTTGCAGGCAAGATAAGCCGCGGTTCCGGCAGCTTCGGCTATAGCCATTGAAGAAGCTTGAACTCTAACCGAAGCGTGAGCTTCAAATTCTGCCGACAATCCTTTCCCGACAAAAAAAAGATTGTCTAAATCTTCGCTGACAACGCATCCATACGGTACGCCGTAAAAACCGTCTCCGGCAATTTTATTCATGACGATTCCGCTGCCCGAATCGTCATGAATATCGACGGGAAAGCCGCCGTAAGCTATTTCATCTTCAAAGCGAGAACCGTTTACGACATCTGATGCGGAAAGAATATAAACTCCCTTGCCTCTCCCATTTTCACGCCAGCCTATACTCGGAGCTATATAAGAAATATACGAACTTTTAAAACCGGGAACCGAATTTTTCATAAATAAAAAAATAGCGTTTACCTGCTTTAGAGCTTCCGAATACGCCGAAGAAATTTTACTCTGGAAGGCTGCGGGAACTCTGCTGGTATTGACGGAGACTTCGTCAGGAGCTAAAGTCTGATAAAACAAAAGTCTGTCTCTAGCTACCGGAAGCGAAGCGGCTTTAATCATGGAAAAGAAACCGGAACAGCCTAAAACCGGCGTTTGTTCCAGCAAATCAAATAAAGTTTCATAATGAAATTCGGCTTTGTTTTCTTTCATATATATTTTAATCAGACTAATATCTACGTCCTTTACATGAAATATCAACGCTCCGGGCATTCTTCTGGAAATAAGATCCCGAACTAGAGAACCTCCGCCAAATAAAGCCAAAAGCGGCTGTCCGGAAGCGTCTATCCAAACTCTAGGCTTCAAATTTATCATATTGCCGTCCTGTTTAACTACGCCGCTTGTTATCACACGGGAAGACCCGCTGCCTTTTTTCAAAGACAAAAGTTCGGCTCCGGACAGGATCTTAACTCCCGAATCTTGGCACATTTTGCGCAGCAGCAAAGCTAAAGCCGCGCAGGAAACGGGAGTAACAGACCAGGCCGCTCCTACGGTGTCTCTAACATGGCCTAAGGAAGCTCCTAACGAGGAAAGCCGATCAATAATTTCACCGGGAATCCCCTTTACTATTAATTTACCCTTAAGGCTGTGAAAAGTAAGAATAGTTTCTACCGAAGAATAAAAAGCGTCTCCGGATAAAAAATTTCTTTTTTCAATTAAAACGGTATCGGCTCCTGCTCTAGCGCATGCAATAGCCGCGACACAGCCTGATACTCCTCCTCCGATAACCGCGACGTCGCAAATCATTTCGCTTAAATTTTCCGTAGTCACAATTTCCTCCGGACGTTCAAGTCCCTAAAACAAATAG
The DNA here is from genome assembly GCA_949288455.1 of uncultured bacterium. Taxonomy (GTDB): domain Bacteria; phylum Vulcanimicrobiota; class CADAWZ01; order CADAWZ01; family CADAWZ01; genus CASEKF01. The sequence continues at coordinate 21,371 of CASEKF010000068.1, read as the reverse complement.
CGGATACATCTCAAAGAACTTATACGATATAAAGCAATATTTTAAATGATATAATTATAAAGAATTCGGAAGACGATATCAAAGAAAAATTATTTTATTGAAATAACTTCGTAATCTTGATCTTCTATTGCTTTTTTCAATAAAGCGTCGGAGACAGCTTTTGAAAGAACGACTTTAGCCGTGCCGATATTTGTAGTTTCATCTCTTGTCGCTTGAACGTCTACGACTTCGCTTAACTTTCTCAAAGCCTTTTCTATTCTAGCCGTACAATGAGAACAAGTAACGCTCTGCACAAGTATGGTTTTTTCCATATTAACCTCCGTTAATTTTTCTTCTCTTTTTCTTGTTGTCCTAATATATCTTCCATCCTTTGAAGAGTCATAAGGGTTAAAGAAATTCAGTCTTAAAGCGTTTAAAACGACGCAGACGCTTGACAGGCCCATAGCCGCGGCTCCGACAGCGGGATGCAAGACCCAGCCGAAAATTGGGAACCAGACTCCGGCGGCAAGAGGAATTCCGACCGCGTTATAAAAAAATGCCCAAAATAAATTTTCTTTAATAATTTTTAACGCTGCGCGGCTGAGTCTAACCGTTGCAGGGACGTCTAAAAGATCGTTCTTCATCAAAACGACTTCGGCGCAATCCAGAGCGATTCCAGTTCCTCCTCCCATAGCTACTCCAATATCGGCTCTAGCCAAAGCCGGAGAATCATTCGCTCCGTCTCCGATCATCACCGTCTTACCATCCGCTTGAAATTTTCGGATTAACGCTTCTTTCTCTTCCGGAAGCAAACCCGCATAGAATTCGCAAATTCCGGTTTGCCGCGAGATAAAAGACGCCGCGGCAAAACTATCTCCGGTAAGCATAACCGGCCTGATCCCCAGGTTTTTCAATTCTTCAACGGCTCGTCCCGCGCTTTCCCGTATTTTATCGCAGACAAACAGGCAACCTAAAAATTTCGAGTCTAAAGCGAAATAAAGAGGAGTTTTTCCATCTTCTAACAACGGCGCAAGTTTCAAAATAAAATCTTCCGGGACAAACGCGACTGTCTTTATAAATTCTAATTTGCCTCCTGAAATAATACTTCCTCCTACCTCGCCGGTCACTCCTCTCCCCGGAAACGATTTAAAGTTATCGATCTGTTTAACGGCAAAATTTCCCGCGTCTGCAAAAGACGAAACGGCTTTTGCTATAGGATGCTCGCTTCCCGCTTCAAGGGAAGAAGCATACGATACCAAATCTTCTTCGGCGACGCCAGGAGCGGTAATTATGTCGCTTAACGCAGGATGCCCGACAGTCAAAGTTCCCGTTTTATCAAAAGCGATTATCAAAGCTTTTCCCATCTCTTCAAGAGCCGAAGCCGTTTTAAATAAAATACCTCGCCTAGCTCCCGCTCCGCTTCCTGTCATAACGGCTACCGGAGCCGCCAGTCCTAAAGCGCATGGACAGCTTATAACTAGAACTGAAACTGCTCGACTAAGCGAAAAATATAATGATTGGCCAAGTATTAACCAAATCGCGGCGGTAAAAATCGATATAACTATCACCGTCGGAACGAAAATATATGAAACTCTATCTGCCATCTTAGAAATCGGGGCTTTTTGCGTCGAAGCATTTTCGACAAGTCGAATTATTTTTGACAACGAAGTATCTTCGCCTACTTGCACTGCCGCGCAAGTTAAAAATCCCTCTAAATTAATCTTTCCCGCATAAACGGTTTCTCCCGTTTGCTTTTCGGCAGGAACGCTCTCTCCGGTTAAAGCCGATTCGTCTATAGATCCGAATCCCTTAGTTATTACGCCGTCAACAGGAATAATCGATCCGGGACGCGCTACAAAAATATCTCCCGGCTTAACTTGTTCTACCGGAACCTCGACTTCTTTTCCATCCGCCAATATATAAGCGATTTCAGGAGAAAGGGATATCAATCCTTTTAACGCTTTTAAAGTCTTTCCTTTGGAGTAAGCTTCTAAAGTTTTCCCGATAGCGACAAAAGTTAAAATTAAAGCGGAGGATTCAAAATAAAGATTATGAAGACGAAAAGACGCCTGATGAAAATTTCCGGAAGCCTGATCATAAAATATCGCAAATAACTCCGCCATGCTGTAGCAAAAAGACTAAGCGGAACCCAAAGAAACTAGAGTGTCCATATTCGGAGTTCGTTTTAATAAAGCAAAGAAACCTCCGATAAAAAATCTTCGATTTAAAATCATTACCGTTAACGCCAAAAGAGCTTGAAGCGCCGCGATTACTGTCGGAACAGTCAAAACTTCCAACGGCATAGGCATATTACGCATTACATGACCGGTCGAAATATAAAAAAGAAATCCGGAAAATACAATAGAAAAAATAAGAACGTTTAACTCGCCAGAAACGCCGTTGTCTATTTGTTAAGCTTTTTTAGAAGCGGCTATCAGAGATCCGTCTGAGATAGCAGCCTCATAGCCGGCTTGCCGAACGGCTTTAATAACGGATTCCGAAGAAACGTCTCCGTAAACGGTAAGAGAATTCGTCAGCAAATTTACCGAAACGACATCAGCTCCATCCGTTTGAGATACGGCTTTTTCAACTTTCGAGGCGCAAGCGGAACAAGTCATTCCTTTTATTTTATACTGTTTTTTGTTCTGCATAAAATCTATCAAAATTCCATATAATATTTCTTTATACTATATATAAAGATGCCGTTTTAGACAAAAAGATTCAAAATAAGCAGAAACAATCGTCAATGCGTAAGTTTTTTAAAGGAAATAATAAGATTAAGAAGAAAGATAGAAAACTGAAAAAAGAAAAATAAAAGGGCTGAAATGATAAAAAACACTCGCAAAGCAAAAGCTTCGATGGAAGATAGATATAAATTCTATTACGGAATCGGCAGACTTTTTAATTCCAGCATAAATATAAGTTTTCTATTGGACTCCGCTCTCTCAGACGTAGTAGACGAAATGAACGCGGAGGCCGGAGCCTTCTGGCTTTACGACGCTGAAAAAGGCAAAGCTATATGCAGCAACTGCATAAATCCCGGAGGGACTGAGTTAAAAGGAGCTGAAATATCTCAGGACGAAGGAGTAAAAGGTTATTGCATCAGGAATAAAAAATCTATCATCATAGAAGATATAAGCAAATTTCCGGGATATGTTTCCGACTTCGAAAGCAAAATGCATGTCAAAGTCAAAAATATAGTTTGTATTCCTTTGCTGAACAAACAAAATGTAATGGGTATCTTAGAGCTCGTCAATGGGCATGACGATCCTCCGTTTTCAAATAACGATTTGGAACTTCTGGAATTCATCTCAGGCACAACCGCCATAGCCATTCATAACGCGCACCTTTTTACGGACGCGAGCGAACGCGACAGGATGAAAAAAGAGCTTGAATTCGGTTCCTTTATGCAGTCCGCGATATTGCCGTTAAAAAAACTTGAAAAACCTTCTTTTGAATTTAGAGCTAATCTGGTTCAAACGAAAGAGATGGGCGGCGATTTTTATGATTGGAGAGAGCTTGAAGAAAATAAATACCTGTTTCTAATATCCGACGTTTCCGGCAAAGGTAATCCCGCGGCAATTTTTATGGCCATAGCAAGAAGCATTATGTGGACCGTAAGCAACTTTTTTCATGATCCTCAAAAAATATGCGAAAAAACGAATGAATTTTTACGAAATTCCAATAGAATAGATATGTTCGTAACGGCTCTGCTTTTAGTAGTGGACATCAAAAAGAAAACGCTCAAATACGTCTCGGCAGGTCACAATTCCGGTATATTAGTTAGAGAAAACGGGGAAGCTATATATCTTAAAACAAAAGGAATGCCTTTAGGAGTTATAGAAAAATCAACTTATGAACAAAAAGAACTTTTTATAGAAAAAGGAGATTTACTCTGCCTGTATACGGACGGAATAACGGAATGCATAAATTCGCACGGAAGCGAATTCGGAGAAAAGAGGTTAGAAAAACAGCTAATAAAGCATCGTTCTATGCCTCTTAAGACCCTGCTTGAACATATCTTTTCAAAAGTAGAAAAATTTGCGGAAAATAAAATTTCAGACGACAGATGTCTTTTACTGTTAAGGTTTCTTGACGGCATAAACAGAACGCAACAAAAATCTCCTATAAGATCCTTCGCATTAAAAGGATTCGACAGAATGTCAGATATAACTCAGACTATGGAATATGTCGAACAAGTAGCTTCCGGAGGCGATTTTTCAAGAGAAGATATAAACGATATGCTGATAGCTGTCGAAGAGATCTGCGTAAATATTATAATGTACGGTTTTCCTCAAACGGAAAACAAACTTCAGTATACGGCCGAAGCCTGGACAGACGGAGACAGAATGACCGTAGTAATAAAATATAAAGGCATACCTTTCGATCCAACCAGAATAATAGAATGTCCCCATGAGTTTAATACAAAACGCATGGAAAACGGAGGATACGGTCTGCTTCTTATTAGAGAGTTACTAGATGAAATCAGTTACTGGTACGACGAAGAAAAAGGGAACGTAACTATGCTGGTCAAAAAGAGAAGCGAAACCGGCACAAACATAAGGAGGCGGAATGGAGAACAATAATAACGGCGAACTCCCCTGTTCTCCGCGACAAGCTAATATTTTAGACTCTGAACTTATAAAGGAAAATATAGATACTTTCTTTGATATCCTCGGCAAAATCGGAATGGCGGTATATCTTGTCGATCCGATCACATACAAAATCATAGCCGCAAACAATATAGCCGAAAAATTTTTAGGACCTAATCCCCTAGGTAAAAAATGTTACGAATTACTCCTTAAAAAAAGAAAATCTCCATGCGAAGAGTGCGTTAATTCTCAAATAGCTCAAGGAAATATGGATATTCAGCCTCTGCCATTAGAGTTTAAATCTGACGAAAGATGGTACAGAAGCGTAAGTAAAGTTATAAAATACGGAGAGTTTGGCAATTTAAAAGTCGAAATAATCTCTGACATAACTGAAAATAAGCTCATAGAGAAAGAGTTGAACGAACTGAAAGTTTTTAAGGAAAAAGTTGAAAATCTGCCCCATGTTCCGGTATTTACGTTCGGTCGCAGAGGAAGAATAAAAACTATGAATCATGCGGCTCTAACTCTTTTGGGTTACGAGCCGGAAGATATAGGAATTCTCCACATATGGCACATCATAGACGATCAGGCCAGGGAGAAAATTTATAATTTAATAGAGCAATTCAGCAACTCTGACAGGCAAAGTTTCTCCTGTTCGATAATAGGAAAAGAAAAACGATTCGACGCTCATTTAGATATATTATTACACAGAGATATAAAAGGTATTTTTTTAGAAGGCACGGCGTTTATTGTTGAAAAACAAAAAAAAGTAATGCGCTTTTATTAAGGAGGGGTATATGACAACAGCAGCGACAGTGCAAAAATCAGAAAAAAATAACGATTACACTGTTATCAAGTTAACCAGAAGATTTGACACTACGATATCGGATGAAATAGAAGCCATTTTAAATGAATTATACGCAAAAGGACAGTACGATATTATTATAGATTTCAAAGAATCAAATTATCTGAGCAGCATGGGACTAAGAGTTCTCTTTTCCGTTTCAAGATTATTAAGCGAACATAATAAAAAACTCACGATCGTGAACGCGGGTTCTACGGTTATGAAGGTTATCAACATAGCGGACTGCGCGTCTCTCTTCAATATCTATCCTACAGAAGACGACTTGCCTTAAATATAATTAGGAGAAGGAAATATTATGCCGATCAATTTTTTACCTAAAAACGTAAAATTTTTCGAGCTTTTTAAAGACGAAAGCGAAATGTTAGAAAAAGCCGCTTCGTCTTTGGTAAATCTTTTCGAAGGCAAAAACGACGCTGAGCAAGCATGCGGCGAAATCAACGAACTTGAAGACAAATGTCATCAAATAGTAAGAACAATAAATCATGAGCTTTACAGAAATTTCCTTACGCCTCTAGACAGAGAAGATATACATGCAATCAGCAGAAGGCATTACGACGTCATCCACTTAATAAAAGCCATATCTATCCGCATAGGTCTTTTAAATTTACCGAGCGTAACTTCTACCGCAAAAGAACTCTCTAAAATGCTAAACGTTATGGTTAAAGAGATCAAGACGCTAATAGACGGACTTGAAAAAATTAAAGATATGGATAATACTATTGGCAAAATTGAAGATATGAGAAAACAAGGCTCCACTCTCGTACGCATAGCTTATGCAGAACTATACGAAGGGCCTAAAGAAAATCCTGCGGATATACTTTATATACTTCAATGGACTCAAATATACGATTTGATCTTAAACGCCATCGAAAAAACTGAAAATCTAGCCACAGTTATCGAAGGTATAATTCTAAAAAACGGTTAAACGCATCAAATGGAACGCGGCATATGGACGAAGAATACAGACCTCTTGAAAAATATTATAGAACGTATACGTACATGCTGAAAAAAAAATTCGGAAAAAGAGTCGTACGAATAAGTCTTGACGGCGGTTTTTCATGTCCGAACAGGGACGGGACAAAAGGTTACGGAGGCTGCGTCTTCTGCAGCAATCAAAGTTTTAGTCCCATATCCCGAAAGAACACGACCGTCAAAGAACAAATTCATAGCGTGTTGTCAAACTTGAAACACCCTGAAAAATACGCCGGATTTATAGCCTATTTTCAGCCAAATACAAATACATACGCTCCGGTTGACAAACTGAGATATATATATTTTCAAGCCCTGGAAGAAGAAGGATGCTTAGGATTGGCGGTAGGAACTCGTCCCGACTGTTTAAACGACGACGCTTTGGATTTATTGGCTGAGATCAATAAAGAAAAATTTGTCACGATCGAGTTAGGCGTTCAAACTACATATGACAAAAGCCTCGAATGGCTAAACCGCAGACATACGTTTGGAGACTTTGTCGACGCCTCGGAAAGAATCAAGCGAAGAGGTCTTACGCTGGCAGTTCATATGATACTTGGAATTCCTATAGAAACGAAAGATATGATGTTGGAAAGCTGCAAAATTATATCTCATATGCCAATTGATATAATAAAAATACATCAACTCCAAGTGGTAAAAAATACGGAACTGGCTAAAATATACGAAAAGGCTCCTTTTAAAATTTGGGATGCGAACGAATACGGCGATTTTATTACGGATTATATAGAACACTTAAGAGATGGAATTTATATTCAACGTCTTTTTTCAAGAGTAATTTACGGCGAAATAATCGCTCCGAACTGGAATAGAAAATATTTAATAGATTTAATAAACAAAAAACTTGAAGAGAAACATATAAGACAGGGAGGCAAATTCCAATAACGAAAATATGAGCATAATAGAGCAGACATCCGCTATTAAACAAATCATCGATAAAATTCTGCAGTTTACAATGTCGTCAGGATTAAATATTTTAACTGCGATTGTTTTTTTTGCAGTAGGATTTTTCGTAATCAAGTGGCTCAATAAAATTATGGAGCTAGCCTTAACAAAAAAGCACATAGATAAAACCTTGGGAGTTTATATAGTAAACAGCTCTAGGATACTTCTATACATCCTGTTAATAGCGGCATGCATGGGGTTCCTTGGCGTTCAAACTACTACATTTGCGGCTATCATAGGCGCAAGCGGTCTAGCCATCAGTATGGCTTGGTCCGGCCTGTTGTCCAATTTCGCCGCCGGAGCCTTTTTGCTGTTTCTTAGACCGTTTAAAGTCGGCGACGTAGTTATGATAAACAATATAACCGGCACAGTGAAGGAAATAGGAATATTTTCTACCTCTATAAATACTCCAGACGGCGTACAAACAATAATAGGCAATAATTCGATTCTAACGACTACCATAAGAAACTTTTCTACTAACGAAATACGACGAGTAGATATAAACTTTCAAGTTCCGGCAGGCTGTAATATTGACAAGCTTTCCAAAAAATTGCTGAAGCTTGAATCTGAAATTCCAAACGTCCTTGCCGACCCGGCTCCGGAAGTAGTAGTATCAGAATTTCGCCCAATTGGCCCAATAATGACTATAAAAGCCTACTGCAACAACGAATTTTATTGGACAGTTTATAACGACACTTCATATATGTTAAACAGAAATATACCTGTTCTGGACTTTAAAAACGCGGGAATATATGCGGCTAATTCCGATAAGCAATAAATAAATATATATCTATAATATGCGGCGTCAAAAAAACGCGACGCAATTTTCTCTTCAGGAGACTAAATAATGAAAAAATGCCTTGAATGCGGTAAAGAAGTCGACGAAAGCTTTAAATTCTGTCCTTACTGCTTTGCCGACTTTGCCGAAGAAGATAATTCGCATCAGTCAGACGTAAGCGAGCCAATAGAAAACAGTACGCGGACTGACGAGGCAGAGGAGAAAAAATCAGCGGAAACTGACGAAGTTTTATTTGCGGACAGATATATTTTAGAAGAGCCTCTTTCCTGCAGCGAATTTGGAACGGTATGTTTAGTAAAGCACTACAAAAACGATAGGCTTTATATTCTAAAAGATTTTAGAATTGTTGGAAAAACTAAACCTGAAAGAGAAAAAATTGGAAAAAATTTAGAATATATAGCAAACGCTTTAAAAACTCTTAAGCATATAAATCTCAGCAGCGTTATGGATTCTAAATATGAAAACGATACTTTTTCCGTTATTTATGAATATCAAACAGGATGCTCTCTAGACGAATATCTTGAAGATCTCAAATTAAAATCCGGGTATATTTCCGAAAAGACGGCCTTAACATGGGCCAGGGATATTGCGGAATTGTTATATTTTTTTCAAAAAGAGCAAAAACGGCCGTTCTGTTGCTGTAATATTCTGCCATATTCCTTCTTAGTTAACGACGAAGAAAAAATAAAATATATAAATATAGGAATGCCGGTATTTTACAAAGAAACAGGAATAAAAAATCCTTTTGAAAACGAAATTCTAGACAACTCTAAAATATCGCCTGAATACGATTTATTCTGCTTTGGCCTTACTCTTCTTTATATAATAAGCGGAAAAAATCTAACCCCATCCTCAATAAATATCCCCACGGAAGTTCCCAAAAACGTCAGGTTTCCAAGTTTACGTCAAGTAACGCAAAAACTTCTCAACGAATACTCCAGACACAACGATATACAAGATATCTTGCAGGATATAAAAAATATTATAGCAACGTATGAAAAAGCTCCCGAATTACCTGAACAAGAAAAAGCAGAATTCAACTGGAATATTTATTTAGGAAGCGTAAAACGTCTTAATAGTTTTGGAACTGCTCCTTCTCCATTCTTATACCTTTCCTGGAGCATAATGGTAAAATCAGCCTCAAGATTTTATCTTCAGCCGTCCGGCAAAGGTTTGACAGTACTGTCGGACAAAGGAGAGCTATATCTTATAAGTTTTACTAAAGCCCACATTATAAAAAAATATTCGCTGAATATAAATGCGGTGCCGCCGGTAATCAACAATGATATAATGTATATTAACTCCTCTTCCGGTCAAACCGCAATCGATTTTGAAAAAAACGAGCCTCTTTGGGATTTCAGAACTAAAAGTATGTTTCTCACCCCTCCAAGCATTACTAAAGACGCGATACTAACTCTTTCCTATGACGGATTCATGGTTAAAGTAAATCCTACGGATGGCAAACCTATCTCAATGGAAAATATTAAAGGCAAAGTTATGGCTCCGATTATATATGATCAAGCGAGACTGTATATTCCTACTCTTTCTCATGGACTTCTTGCAGTAAATCGAGAAAGCAGAATAGTAGAATGGGAGCTTCCGTCTTCGTCGTTCACTTCCGGAGCGGCCCTTTCTAAAGACGGCAGGCTCTATGCCGGAGACGGAATGGGAACTATCTTCTGCGTAGACGCCTCAACGGGGAAAGAAATATGGTCATCGTCTATGAAAGGCGCCGTGATACACGGTCCGGCAATATCGGAAAATAAAATAATATGTTCAACTTCGGCCGGACAGATCTCTGCCTTTAACAAAGACTCCGGAGAAAAATTATGGACTATAGACTACGGGGCTAAATCCAATCCGGTATTCTGCATCTCCGGAACATTTATGTTTATGACGTCGCCGGAACATACCATTTTAACGGCTAATATAGAAAACGGAACGGTATACAGACAAATTAAACTAAAAGGCAAAGCAAATTCGATACCGTTAGCCGTAAACGGCATGCTTTATTGCACAAGCGACGAAGGAGAAATTTACGCTTTTTCATCTCGCGACTGACGGATACATAAAATTGATATAATAAAAATAAATAAAAATAGAGGAGAACATACTATGATAAGAAAGATATTTTTACTAGCGCTCCTTATAGTTATCGGAGCGGTGTTCCCGGCTTATGCTCAGCTCTATTTCCCGAACCAACGGCAATATAATCAATATAATCAGTATAATCAATATGCTCCGCCGGCCAATTCTCAACTCGACGCTCAATTAAACTATCAGGATCAAATGATGGTTCAGCAAATGGCGTACATAAATCCTCCAGACGCAAGATACGAACAATTTTTGAACATGATTTCATCAAAATTTAATCAGGCAGGCGGCAGAGTATTCCAAAATTATAATTCAAAAGACGTAAGATACGTAGTTCTTACGGGAGTCTTCGGATTTAACGCAATGGCCCTTCACAGATCAATAATTATAGATTCCCTTCTTATGGACGTTATGAAACGCTTGGCTATGGGTATGGCTTATTATGGTAAATTCAACAGCGACTACACTAAAACGTTGGCTTCGGCTACCCTTATGACTACCGGAGCATTAAAAAACAGAACGGCCAACATAAATACAAGCAACCCGGAAAATCCTTTTAATCTTCCTTCGCCTCCTCCGCTATCTCAGGCGCAGCAACAGCTGGCTTATAAATACTTTGAGGAATTAATAGCGGCCGTGTTGGCTCATGAAGGATCCCATGCGTTTTTAGAACACACCAAAGAAAAAATGCTCGCTCAGCAAGCTTTATGGCGTCAAGGGAGAGGCAATCAGACTCAGATACAGCAATACATAAATCAAGATTTCACTAAAGAAAAAGAACTTGAAGCAGACAGATACGGAGCTAAACTCTTAAAATATTCCGGTTATTCGATAAACGGAATGGTAGCTTGGTTTAGGTTTGCAGATCTTCTGGAACTATATTCAGGAACTTTAAACCACCCCAATCGGACTCACCCGACAGGAGAACAAAGAATAAGGCAAATAAAAGCGGCATGGGGAAATTTTTAAAGAGCTTAAAACGACAATACAATTAAAAACAGCCGAAAAATCATCGCTCATCACATAATACCTTACGGCTAAAAATCAGGCAATATTTAAGAATAAAGCCAATATGCGGATTTACGGTACGGAAAATCAAATATAATATATATTAATATAAAAAAAACGCTTCTTAATTTTTGTCGAAGCGTTTTTTTATTTCCAAGCTCAATTTTTTATTAAAAATCTTTACGGTACATAAAATTAAACATAATGACCGTAAAGATACATTTGAGCAAAAAAAAATCTTAAAAGGAAAATTGCTTAATAAACTTTAAATATATTAATCAGAAATAATTTTAACCTTATCTGACGTTCCTATTCAAAATAAAAATTTAATAAGAAAGGCCCAAAACTATGTTATGTCAACATTGTAATACTACATACTCCGAAAATGAACATATTATATGTCCTGAGTGCGGATTTGATCCTGAAACAGGTCGACATGCAATATTAAATATAAGCAGGCATGGGATAAAATGGCCTAAGAATTATTCTTTCAAAAATGAAAACGGTATCATTACAATAAGAGTAAATAACTACGATTTTATAGGCATCTTTATCCCTATTGTCTTAGTTCTGGGCTTCATAGGAAAATTAGTTATGGAAACATCCATAACCTTAAGCATGCTTTGTTTATTTCTGGCTGTCGCGGCGCTGATAGCAGGGATCGTAATGTCTTTTAAAATAATTCCACAATCATATTACGAAATAACAATAAGCTCCGATTACATACGCATAAATAAGCCAAACTGCGACTGGGCCACGCACATAAGAGAGTCGGAAGAAATCACAAAAGAAAATCTGAAACAAATTTACTGTGAAATGATTGTTCAAAAAGTTCGGACAAAAAATGGGACGTCAGAGATAATACTATATGATATTTCAGCCGAAACGCGCAACGGGCAAACCATCCTTCTGCTAAAAGGCATTAGAGACTTTTTAACTGCTCAGTACATTGAAAACGAGATAGAGAAAATTCTGAAAATAAAAGACAGTCACTGCGCTTTGGAATATAAAGGGGAAGAAAAAGAAGAACTGATCAAACTGCCTTTAAATTCAATAAAAGAAGTTGAGAAGAATAGAAACAATAATTATAGATACAATTTTCAGACAATAACCGCAATGGACACCCCAAATTTTATTCAACTACAACAAAAGATGTCTAAAACGCAAGACATCTGGACTATTCTGACCGGAATAAGTTTGTTTATCATATTTTTGATAATTCTAAATTGTCAAATTAAAACTTCGCTATTGCCCATCATTTTAATTATGGCGGCTTTATTAGTCTATGTTATAGTTATTATAATAACAAATACAGTTACGGTTACAATAAACAAATACAAAATACACTATATAAGCCAGCCCGTTTTTCATCCTAACAAAGAATTCTCCGTTCCAACACGCGAGGTTCAGGATATATATGCGGACAATGAAAATAGCGTATATGCAATAACCCATAAAAATAAAAAGATAAAATTACTGAAAGCAGCATCTATGTCTGAAGCAAGACAAGCGGTATATCTCATTAAACTGCATTTACATATGTACTACTGATATGTATGGGTATAGCTTAGCTTTTTTTAACGGATAAAAGGCGAATCAACGATATCTTCAAGTTTTATTTTCCTAAACTCTCCCGGCATAAGATCTCCCAATTCCAGCTTGCCTATCCTTAATCTGGTAAGCGAGCGCACCGATAGTCCGACCGCTTCGCACATTTTTCTTATCTGACGATTACGTCCTTCTTTAAGAACTATTCTGAATAAAATGCCGGTCTCGTCTATCTTTCTACAGTCTACTTTTGCCGGAAGAGTTTTTATTCCATCGATCAAAACGCCCTCTTCAAACTTTAAAAGCAAAGCTCTTCCTTTCGTACGTCCGGGATACTTTATAATCCAAGAAGCGAAAACTTCATACTCTTTCTCATGTTCATATGAAGGATGAGTAAGTTTGTGCGTAAGTTCTCCGTCGTTCGTAAGAATCATCAACCCGCAAGAATCGACATCCAGCCTGCCTACCGGAAAAATCCTCTCTGAAACCGGCAGCAAATCTTTTACCGTTCTATCAATATGAGGATCTGACAACGTGGAAGCGTAACCTATAGGTTTATTAATCATATAGTAAACCAAGCGATCCGGAGGAGAAATTTTTCTGCCGTTTACACAAACCTCGTCCAGATCGGGATCTACTAAAAGAACGGCCGACACAATCTTGCCGTTGACCGAAACCGCTCCCGATCTAATAAGTTCTTCAGCCTTACGGCGCGAAGCTTCTCCGCATCGGGATATAAATTTATTAAGCCGTTCCATTATTCTTCCTCAAATTCTATCTTCCATACGCCGTTTTCCAATACCATATTAACATATTCGTTTTTCCCTTTTATATAAAGAACGGCTTTATCTCCGTTTATGATCGTTTTAGATATCTCAGGATCCAATTCTTCGCTAAAAAAATCTTGAGAAGACTCAGTCTTTTTCATCACATAAAGAAAAAACTGTTTAGGCTCCATATCTAAAAGCTGAGCATGCGTTACGTCAAGAGAATCGACTTTTTTCTTCCTCATTTCGGGAGGCATAGATTCTATAATTTCCTTCATTCGCTTATATCCTTCTTCAGCGAATGCTTTCTTACTCTTTAAAGAAAGCAAATCCCATACTTCTTCCCAATTTTTCTGTTTTAAAGCGGTATTGAAAGAGCGAAAAGATTTCATAGGAGCTTCGTCTTTTTTACAGCCGCAGCCTAAAACTATAAACGTCACGCATAATAAACTTATAACACTAAAAACAAACCTATCCATACTAAAAACTCCACAATTTAATATTTTCCGGCGTAATAAATAGAAGTAACAAGTTTTACATATTCTCTAGTTTCTCTATAAGGAGGTATGCCTCCGTATTTAATCACGGCCTCCGGTCCTGCGTTATAAGCGGCAAGGGCAAGTTCCAGAGAGGAAAACCTCTCAAGTTGAAGCGAAAGATATTTTACTCCCGCTCTTATATTTTGCTCCGGATCAAACACGTCGCCGACGCCTAAAGCCAAAGCAGTATCAGGCATTAGCTGCATAAGGCCCGCCGCTCCCGCTTTAGAAACTGCTTTAGGATCAAATCCGGACTCGACGGCTATTACGGCCTTAATAAAATCCGCGTCAATCCCAAACTCTACCGCGACTCTATCTATTAACAAATTCATTTTATCAGACGGAGCAGAAACGGCAAAATTATCAAAACGGGAAGAGTTAAACGCGGCAATCTTATCATACATATCGATAATAACTATTTCCGCTTTTTCAGACGGCGCAGACTTGCTTGAATCAATATCGGCAAAAGAATTTAATTTTGATTTGCGTTTAGTTTCGAAATCAAAAATCATCAACTCTTGAGACGAAATATACGAAGGATACATCAGAAAAAAAGAAAGAAAGATAAAAAAGGAACGAACTAAGGCATTATTAAAAATAGCCATGCAAATAACCCGCCTATTCTGAAAAAACTTTTTTACCCTGCAGAGAAAAACGAACAAATTTAATTTTTTTCCCTTCGTCCAGAAATTTCAATTCATAATCAGTCTTTAAATCTTTTATTTCCGTGCCATCCAATGAAGAATCGCTATGCACGTCGAAAGATTTAGCTACGCATAAAAGATCATTTTTCTCAATCACGCGCAAAGCATACTCAAAAAACTCGTCATTATCAGTTTTAAGATTAATTTCTCCGTCATCAGACAGAAACTTAGAATAGATAGATAGAAAAAAAGGAGAGACTAAACGTTTTTTAAATTCGGAGCGTCTAAAATGAGGATCAGGAAAAGTGATCCATAATCCGCTTATTTCATTTTCCGCAAAACACAAATTTGAAAACTCAACTCTAGTCCTCAAAAATAAAGCGTTAGAAATATCGCCAGTTTCCACTTTTTTAGCGCCATGCCAAATACGAGAACCTTTTATATCCATCCCTATAAAATTTCTATCGGCAAATCTAGCGGATAATCCAAGAGTATAAGTTCCTTTTCCACAGCCTACCTCAAGAAATATCGGGCGATTCTTTTTAAAAGCAAGTTCATTCCATTTCCCTTTCAGCGCGAAATCGGAAACGGAATAGAAAGAAAGCTCAGGCTGATAAAGACGCTTAAAAGTCGCGTTTTCTTTAAATTTTTCACGTTTATTCATAATCAAAATAATATGGTAATCTATTACACAACTCGTTTTTCCTGTTCTAAAGGCGCATTAAGTTTAACGCAGGCGTTTTTTCTATCAATTCTAAATTTTTGTAAAAACGCCGCTACCATTCCTACGACTATCTCGTTATAACCATGCGGAACTATAATGTGAGCTTCTCTCTTAGAAGCTTCCACAAATAAGGCGTGCATCGGCGCGACAGTTTCCCTCCACTGTTCCATAACCCCTTCGTACGAACGCCCTCTTTCCATAACGTCTCTA
Organism: uncultured bacterium; assembly: GCA_949288455.1. GTDB lineage: Bacteria > Vulcanimicrobiota > CADAWZ01 > CADAWZ01 > CADAWZ01 > CASEKF01. The sequence goes on along the minus strand of CASEKF010000068.1, from coordinate 5,670 downwards.
ATTATACGTCTCATAAGCCTTTCGTCTGAATCGGTATCGACAAAGATTCTTATATCTATAAGATTCCTTAATTCGGGAATCGCAAAAATCAAAATGCCTTCTAAAATAACTATTTCGGAAGGCTCAATATGCACTGTGTCCGTTTTCCTGGTATGAGTATAAAAATCGTAAGACGGCCGCTCTATACTTCTGCCTTCCTTCAACGCCTTAATATGTTCGCATAATAGAGGAATTTCTAAAGCGTCAGGATGATCATAATTCAGCTTATCTCTCTCTTCTTCCGGCAAATTACTTCTATCGTAATAATAAGCGTCGGCAGGAATAATCGTCACTCCGTCGCCAAGCATTTGAGATATCTCTCTAACCATCGTTGTCTTACCGGAACCTGTTCCTCCGGCTATTCCCATAATAAGAGTATTAGACATAAAACGACACCCCCAAAAAACATATGTCGCAAGAGGGCGCGTATAACATTTACAAGGCAAATATAAACTATAAAATATTCGCGGGCAAAAATCTAAAGAAGCCCGCTCTCTTTTGTAAATCGACAGCAGGCGTTCTTTCGCAGCGTCCCCCTGCCGTCTATTTATTTAAAAAAACGAAAAGATTTAATCGGCGTTTTAATCATAAAATCCTCAATATTGTTTAAAGCCTCGTTAAAAGCTTTTTGATGTTCTTGCAGCATTGCGGCGATTCCCTCTGAGGCCGCTTCTTTGCATTCCTTGCATTTCTGAAGACCCTCTTTACACCTTAACGCTATCGAAGAAGATTCGTCTGCGTCCAAAAGATGGTATTGCAAAACTCCAAAAACAGAACAGACTTCCGGTATTCCTCCGTTTTCCTGCTGATATTTTAAAACTGGGCTGCCTCCGGTATAAGCCGTCTTAATCTTTTTTACGGCGCTGTCCGGAGTATCCGTAACGTATATGGCCGTATTTTGATAAGACGCCGACATCTTTACATGTTCCGGCCCGGCCAAACTAGGCATAAACTTCAGAATTAACTCGGAAGGAGGCGTTAGATTCAATTTGCGCGCGACTCTTCTTGAAACTTGAATATATGGATGCTGATCTATTCCTACCGGTACGACTACGGGACGAACTCCCCCAAATTCCGGCAGCTGAGGCATTAATATATGAGCCATCTGCACTCCGCCCATATAAAAACCATAAGCGGGAGACACTTCGTCGGTAAACCCGAAAACGCCCTTAACATGATTTAAAGTAAAATGTTTAGCGATATGTATCGCAAAAGTATAAATAGACGGAAAATCGCTATCTACAAAAATATGAGTTTTAGCAGGATTAAATCCCATCGCAATAACGCTGGGGATAACCGACTTAAACGCGATTTCTTCCGCTTTTTCTAGGCTGGGAGCTTTATCGAAAAGAAAACTTTCGTCGTTCGATACCGGAATAAATACGTCTGCTCCTAACTTTTGCAAAGCGAGATTTTCTCTAAATAAAGCCAAATGTCCGAGATGCAAAGGACCTGAAGGGTTTATACCGGAAACTACGGCCCAAGGTTTATTTTCCCTGATACTTTCCGACACGTTACCAAAATCTTTATGAGCCGGGAAAATCCCTTTTAATATACCTGGAGTCGCATTCGCAAGACCGCAGTTGTCTTTAGAAAGAGGCTCCAAGCCAAACTCCTTCATTTTAGCGGCAAGATTGTCCTCATTTGCTTTTCTAAGACTTAACTTTTCGCTTCTGTCGTCTTCACAAAGCTTCGTTAAATCAGACGCGCACATAATACCCTCCTTAAAACTTCCTATAAGTCAGCTTTTTGCCGCAGACCGCGCAAAAACGACGCGGCATAATTTTTAACATACAAAAAGCTTAAAATATAACTAAATCTTAGAAGTTTTGCTATAGTTCTTAAAATCTGCGTTAAACGATAAAAAATATTATTTATCAAAATTTACGCCGACTGAAACTTATGAATTTTCAGCCGGATTATTTAGGGATGCCGCGAGCATCTGCCGCAATTCCTCGTCTGACGGAGCGGTTCCGGGAGGCATTTGAGCTTTAACCTCTCTAAAAGCGAAAGCGGCTAATTCTGAACTGTTGACAAGAATATTATGCGCTTTTCTAGCGGCCTCGTTGGCTTTTACAAAATGCTCTTTATCAGGATCCACGGCATAAAGATTATAATACTTTAACGCTTCCTCAAAAGCGTCTATTCCTTCTCTCATTACTCCTACAGGCTTCATAACGACGTTTCTAACGTCGTCAGGAATACTTCCGGCGGGAATATATTCGTCCCAGCTGATTGCCGCTCTATGCATTTCGTCAAGAACTATGGACATATTGCCTAACGCTTTTACAAAATGTTCTTGATCGAGTTCCCCTTCGGTAAAATATTCTGCCAAACGTAAAAGCTGATTTTTATAAGCCTGTTCAATTCCCTCTCCAAGGTAAAATCCGCAAACTGAACACGAAGGCAACGCTTCGGCGGGCTGAATAGCTCCGCAACATAAACATTTCATAAAATCCTCCAATATAAAAGTAGTTCCAATAAAATTGCCAAGCCCAAATATAATAAAATTATCTCTAGTCGCGCTGCAAAGCGCTACAAAACGTTATTCTAAAGCGCAAAGAACTCGTAAGACTTATATTTTCAAGCGACGCGCTATTATAGAATACCCTCTTATAAATTATCGCGAACTCATAAAGAAAATTTAACGTAAAGAACAAAAATCCTTTTAAATATATTATAAATTATATTAAGTCCGATTATCCGTCTTGAAAACTTAAAATCCTAAAAGCGTAAATAAAACGAAAATATATTTTAGCGCGTATATTGCGTTTTCCTACCTTAATTACTAGAAGGTTTTTTAGCGTACTAAAAGAAAATAATTAAAGATTGACTTGAAAAGAAAGGCGCTTGAATTCAGATGAAAATTCCCTTAGTATTCGCCGCTATATTAATTTTATCTTGTCTATTATACGCCTGTTTATCAGCGGCGGAAATAGACACAAATTTCGCTACGGCCAATACTCCTTCTTTAGGCAACTATCATGTACAATATCTCCATACTTTTATTAATAAAGATAAACACCTGACCGAAGGATACAAATACCTTGCCGATCTTAATTTTTCTGAAGCGATCAAACATCTAAACGCCTGTATTGCCAAAAGAGGCAACATCTTTATAAATAGCGCCAACAGCGAAATAATATTAAATCCAAAATTAACTTCGGAAGACAAATTAATACTTTCGGAAGCGTATACTTTTCTGGGTTACTGCTATATGAACGAAGGCAAAAAAGAACAAGCTAAAAATAACTGCAGACGCGCTATTATTCTAAATCCCAATAACGAATACGCGTATTTCTATCTTGGCAATACCTTCTTCCAAGAAGGCGATACAGAGCAAATGCGCGTAAATCTTAACAAATCTTTGAAGATAAACAAAACATTTACTACCGCTATGAGAATTCTAGCCGAATCTTATAGAGACGAAGGCGACCATAAAAAAGCTAACGAATATTACAAAAGAATAGTAGATTATCTCCCGGAATCGGGATACTATAGATTTCAATATTACAGATCTCTAATGTCTGCAAGAGAGTATAAGCTGGCTGAACAGCAAATTAAAAAGATGATCAGTCTTCAGCCCGATTTTATGCTGAATTACAAAAGGCTGGGAGATATTTACGCAAGACAAGGCAAATATCAAAACGCGTTAAACGAATACAACTCTCTTTTAAATAAACTTCCTAAAGAAGATAATTTAAGATCTCAACTCCATATAGGAAAAGCCGACGTATATATTTCTATGGACGAACTTCAGGAAGCTAAAAAAGAATTGGCTATAGTCCAAAGAGAAGGCAAAGGTTCTGGAGAAATACAAGAACTAAAATATAAAATAGAAAATATCGAAAAAGAAAAAATCAAAAATATAGCTACTGCGGCTATAGCCTGCATCCTTGGCGTCATATTACTTGGAATAAACGGTTATTTCATATATTCTAAAAAGAAAAGAACATATATCGAAAAAGTACTTTCAGATTTTAACGAAGCCTTGCAAAAAGTGGCTAACGTTCAAGAATTAGCCGCTTTTTTACCTGAATTTTTCAGTCACTATCTAAAAACAATAACCGGATTTCTGATGGTTTATAATAGACAAAACAATTCTTTAAATACGATCAAATCGCATCTTGTATACAATACGGAGCCAATCTCAATAGTCACCGGAAGCGACGTCGACAACTGGACTTTTCAAGAGTCCAAACCCATAATGTCGATCAGAGAACTGATACATTCCAAATTATTTGACAAAGCCTTTCCCAGTCTTGCCAAGAGACTGGAAAAATTACAAGTAGGATACGTTATCGTTTTAAAAGATAGAAAATCGTTTATCGGTTTTATCACTATGGGCGAGATGCATGAGTCCAATATAGTAAGGAAAAAAATAACGTTCGATTTGCTTGAGCCTCTAATCGCCGCTTCAAGTCAAACGCTTCAAACTGAATATTTAATAGAAACTTCCATCAGCGACGACCTTACTGATCTATACAACAAAAAGCATTTATATCCAAGTCTTATAGAAGAATTAAAAAGAGCCGACAGATACAGACAGCCATGTTCCCTGTGTTTTCTGGATATGGACGATTTCAAATCCATTAATGAAACATACGGTCATTCTCAAGGCGATTTAATTCTTAAAGGGATAGGAAAAATAATCAAAGAAAACGTAAGGGAAGGAATAGACATAGGTATACGTGCAGGAGGAGAAGAATTTGCGATTATACTTCCCGCCACCACTTCAGATTTAGCCGCGCTTGTTGCCGATAGAATAAGAAAAACTGTTCAAAGCGCGACTTTTGAAGGTTTTGAAACTCATAAGACAATAACTCTAAGCATAGGAATTTCGACATATCCTGATCTGGCCATATCTGACAACGATCTTGTAGAAACTGCAAAAAGCGGACTCCAAAACGCAAAGAAAAACGGAAAGAACAGAGTATGCGTCTATGACGGTCAACAGAATGAAGAAGAGACAAAAAAGAAACGATTCCAGCTTCAAGCGGGACAGGCTGCCTTTGAAACAATCTTCGATCATTTAAATATAAAAGATTTGCAATCGGGTCTCCCAAGTTACTCTTACTTTTCCATGAAAATTCAAGATGAAATTAAAAGATGCGACAGATACCGACTTACCTGTTCTATGCTTATCTTCTCAATTTATCCGGAAATTCCGGAAAACAAACAAGAAGAAGTTTCCAAGACTATAACCGAAATCTTAACGACTAAATTCCGAGAAGGCATAGACTTGCCGTCAAAACTTAACGACTCGTCTTTCCTTTTATTGGCTCCGGAGACTTCCAAAGACAAAGGAGCAATATTGGCTAAGAGAATGCAAAACGCTTTAGCGGACAAGAATATTCTAAGCGAAACTGGACAAACTTTAAGAGTAATAGCGGCCGTAGCGTCTTATCCGGACTGCGCAGATACCGGAGACGAACTTTTAAACAAACTTATCACGGCTCTAGATATGGCAAAACTCATGGATACCGGAATTTGCGTATGCGGCTCCTCAAATAAATAAAATCAATAAAAGAACCGCTTAGAATCGTAGATATTAGGAATTACGGCTCTATGCGGTTCTTTCGCGTTAAATAAGAACAGGCGTCAAAATCTTTTGAAAACAACATTTATCTT
>CASEKF010000067.1 GCA_949288455.1 uncultured bacterium | reverse complement strand
AGCCCGACCCTGAAAACAACCCGCAGAATAATAACCGCCATCGCGACGTAGAACTCGTAAGCCGTAACAACAAAACGAAAATAATTCTTTTAATTATATGCGTACTGCCGGCGATGTACAGCGGCCGGCATTACGCATATAAATAAAAGGCGAAAACAAAAACCTCAAAGCCAAACGGCTAATTCAAAAAAAATAAAAAATCGCGTCTAGGAAATTATAACAGGGAAAGGAACTAATACGCCTCATAATGCGAGCCAATATATTAAAACCAATTTCAATTTTCATATTCGCTTATCTGACTATGGCAATAATGGGTATGAATATTCAACTCTTAACTCCGGTCAGCGACGACTTAAGGCAAGAGTTGACCATATCTTTCTCCCAGCTAGGAGTTATGATGGGGATAATATCCCTTCCGGGTATTTTTCTGTCGCTTCCGGCGGGTAGAATAGCCGATAAAACGGGAAGAAAAAAATTATTAATTTTAGGTTTATTCCTGTTAATTCCCGGCAGTTTATGTTTTTGCATATTCAAAAACTATATGTGGAGCGTCATAGGCAGAATTCTGGCGGGAATCGGATGTTCCCTTATATCTTCCCTGACCCCGGGACTCATACCGGAAGCGATTCCTAAAAAATATATTCCGGCCGCAATGGGCATTTTTAATACCGCCATACCGATAGGCTCCATACTTACGTTAACATTTTATCATAAAATAGCGGAAACGCTCGGGGTATTCGAATCTTTTTATATTTCTGCCGTCATAGCTACGGCAATTGCAATTTCCTCCGTTTTCATACCGGAGACTAGAACTTCATCAGACAATAAAGACAACGACCAAAATTTCTCGGATAAAAAGTTAATGACGCCGATATCTCTTATAGTTCTCGCCGCCAACTTCGCTTCTATGGGTTATGTGACGGTCGCCCCGGCCTACTATCAGCATATCGGAATTCCCTGGACATTGAGGGGAACAATGCTCTCCGCAATATTATGGGGCTCTATAGCGTTCGCTCCGGCAGCGGGATGGTTTATCTCAAAATTCGGACATATAAAATTCATAATAGCTCTTGGCCTTGCAATGCAGGGAGCCGGCCTGGCGGCTATTCCGATCAAGTCGACTCCTTTAACGCTAGATCTAATAATAATGGCTATTGGAGCGGGCATAATCATGACTCCGATTTATATTCTCATACCGAAAATAATAGATCGTAAAAATATAAATTTAGCGTTTGGCATAATGATATCCGCCATGATGATAGGCTGTCTAGCAGGCCCGTATATAGCCGGAGTTCTTATTGACGCAGTCGGATACGAGTACTCTTTCGCGGCGTTAGGATTATTTTCCGCAATAGGCCTATTGCCGACGATAGCCATAAACGAAAAGTCTAAAAACGCATAAACTAAACCGATTTTATTAACCATTGAACAATAAAGCCGACATGAGATATAATATAAGGTATAATAAATGATAAACAATAAATATAAAGGAGAAATCTATGAAGCATACGAAATTAACGGTTATAATATTCGTCTTCGTTTCGCTTTTAGCAAACGCCGCATTTGCGCATCATGGCGACGGAGGGAATAGAGAAGGCGTTCTTAAAATTAAAAATGAAACCCAAATGAATTTTTACGTAGTAATAAACGGATACAATCAATCTCCGCTGGACGCGAACGACAGCGAAGAATTCAAGCTTCCCTTCGGAGAACACAAAGTGGTTTTAGAATACAACGACGGAGCAAGCGAACTAAAAAGGCATATAAAGATATCGGATACCGACGCGGTAGAATGGACGATCACGGACAAAGTCGTCGAATACAAAGGCAGAGATATCAAGTGGTAAAGATATAAGCGTCGCATCCGCTTCTTTAAACGTAGTATATAAAACGTTATTTAAAATTTCCAAATACCAAAAAACATATAATCGCCGCAAAATAAATGATTTATTAACGTAAGAATATAAGAAACATCTTGAATGCGCTAAAATATTAAAATAATAACGGATATTTTTTCCCGAGGATATTTTCTAAAGTTCTAAGCTGTCGAAAGGCGGATATTCAGGCATAATCCTAACTTCATTAGTTAAAATTACGCCTGTTTTTCTTTTGACTTCGTTCTGAAGTTGTCTTGCGAAATATATTAAATCGGAAGCGGAAGAACCGCCGCCGTTGACTATAAAATTACAATGTTTTTCAGACACTCTCGCTCCTCCGTACGACATATTCTTTGCGCCTGATATTTCCAAAAGCTCTCCTGCGGAAATTTTCCCGCCTTTAAATAAATTAGAAGGATTTTTAAAAAAGCAACCGCAAGTCTGCGCCAACAAAGAAGGATGTCTTAGAAGTCTTTTAGACATAACTTCTCTCATTCTATTTTTTATATCCGCTCTAGGCAATATTTTAAGGCTCAAAACCGCGGAAATAACGACGGCTCCGCTATGTCGCTTTTGTAAACGACTGCTTCTGTAAGCGAACTCTAATTCCGACTTCGTTTTAAGAATTAAACCTGAAGAAGGCTCAAAGACTTCGACGGAAACGAGAATATCAGACGTTTCTCCGCCGCAGGCTCCGGCATTGCCATATACGGCTCCTCCCAAAGTCCCCGGGACTCCGGTAAGAAACTCCGCTCCGCTAAGAGAATTTATAAGACAAAACCTCATAATGCGTTTTATCAAAGCTCCCGAAGCGGCTTTTAAAACGCCGGAGCCTTGCATCTCTATAGCCGAAGACATATTTCTTATAACTAATCCCCTTATTCCGCGGTCGGAAAATAAAATATTACTTCCCGAACCTATAACGATATAAGGAATAGAATTTTTAACCGCATACTCAAGCGCTTCTACAAGCTCTTCCGAAGAAGAAACCTGAACGAACATATCCGCTTTACCGCCAACTTTATAAAAAGAATAAGGAGATAACTCAATATTTTTTTCTATTTTTATTTTCATAACTAATATTACGCCTACTGAACGTCAGAAATCATAAAAGAACCGAAAGAAGGTTCGCCTTCCTTCCCTCCGGGGAAAACGGGCTTAACGCCCCAGTAAAAAACTCCCGAGCCGAATCCGCTCCATTTAACCCAGTTTGGAGTATACATATTATTAGGAGCTTCGATCCATACGCCGGAATTCCTATCTTTAGAAATCATTATCTTATACGATAACGCTCCCTGAGCGTTAGACCATCTGAAAGTAGGAGCGGAAGAAGAATTCTGTTTAAAAACTTGAGAAGGTTTAGGATACATAAGAACAGGCGAAGAAATAGGAGACGAACTTACTATATATTCATAAGTATCGGAAACAAATTTTTCCGGAGATATCACCTGCACCGCAATCGAATAAGTTCCGGAATTAGAAGCTAGAGATTTATCCGTATAAGTTTTCTTCAAAACTCCGGAATTATCGGTTGAATCCGCAAAAAATCCCGTTGGAGAACCGTTTACTATCCAACAACCATGAATCGGAGAATTAGGAGTTCCGACTATACGGCATTCGGCTGACACGAAGGAGCCTACGGGTATAACCGCGCCGTAATCAGGAGATAAAACGGAAGCAGACCATGAAGAAAGAGATCCTTGAGAGGGAGGCTGCAACGCCACGGAAGTTTTTATGCCTGTTCGAAGCGAAAAGAATCTTCCCTCTCCGTCTACTCCTTCAAAAATACGCCTAATATAAATAGACTGTCCTTTCAAACTTTCGCCTATTTCTCTTGGAAGAGAAACCGAGGCAGGAAGCTTTACCGTTTCTTTATCCTTCAAAAGAAGTTTCATCTCTTCCGAGCTTCTGCTTATTTCTCTGCCGTCCAAAGTCTCGTAGATAAGCGAGCATCTTTTCACCTCTCCTATTCCTCCTCCAGACTCCATAAACGTATATACTATGTCCTGAAATCCTCCCGGATACAGCGAAATCTCGGAAGGAGTAGAATAACACACGCACTTAAAAACTCCGCCTTCGGTAATAAAATCTAAATTGGAGACATAAGGATTACGTTGTTCGACGGCAGACATTAAAGAAAATAAATTTACAGAATAATAAGTATTGCGTTTCAACGGAGCCCTCGGCGTGATAAAGACGGTTTTACTATCGTCGGAAAACGACAAAACGGCGGGGACAGGCAGTTTAGAAGGAAGTTCGACGAGAAGATCAGAATTGGCTACGGCGCGCATAACCGGACGGTTAAATTCTATCATTATGACCTGTTCGAGAGGAACGTCTTTCTGTCCCTTTGCAGGGTTAGTTCTAACTACTTTCATCCATTGAGCGTTCGCCTGAGATAAAGAGCAAAACAAAAATAAACAGAGAAAGAATAAGAAATAAGAACGCCTTCTATTCATAAAACGAAAACCTCCTAATCATCTAAAGCGACGTAACTATAAAAAAATTACATAAATTTAATTCAGAGATAAAACCTGCATATCCTTTTAAACGACGCAAAAATATTTTAAATAAAGGCTTAAAAAATTAAGGCTTGCAATAAAAAAAAACGCATGTTATAATGATTTGGATTTTTAGAGTGATTTTCAAAGAAAAAGAAATCACGATTAAAATGCTACCGAATTATAATGGAAATTTCAAATTTTTACATATTATTTTCGAAAGGATTGGCTAAATTTATGAAATTTGATCTTCAAATATTTGCGCATAAAAAAGGAATGGGAAGTTCCAGAAACGGAAGAGACAGCGCCTCTCAACGCTTGGGCGTCAAAAAATACGGCGGCAACGCGGTATTGCCCGGCAATATAATAATGCGTCAGAGAGGAACTAAAATATATCCCGGAACAAACGTAGGAATGGGCAAAGATCATACCCTTTTCGCAACGGCAGAAGGAGTAGTTCGCTTCGAAATCCGCAGAAACAGAAAGTATGCATGCGTAGACGCCGTATAAAAATATAAGGAAACTACGGCAGCAATTTTAGAAGTCCGCTCAAAGTGGGCTTTTTTTCATAAGAAAATATGAGAACAACGATATGAGAGAGCATTTCATCGACGAAGTAAAAATATTTGTAAAAGGCGGAGACGGAGGCAGCGGATGCACCAGCTTCAGACGCGAAAAATACGTCGCTAACGGCGGTCCGGACGGAGGCGACGGAGGCAGAGGAGGCAGCGTTATTATAGAAGCTGACGCAGGCGAAAGCGACTTGCTTCAATTCAAATACAAAGCGCACTTCAAAGCGGAAAGAGGAGTTCATGGCCAAGGCTCTAAAAAAAATGGGAAAAGAGGAAAAGACCTAACTCTATTCGTTCCTCCCGGCACTATAATTTACGATTGCGAAACTGGATTGCCGCTATGCGATTTAATTGAACACGGGCAAAAATTCATAGCTGCGGCAGGCGGCAGAGGAGGCAGAGGAAACGCAGGCTTTTCCACTGCGGTAAGACAAACTCCGCAATTTTCAGAAAAAGGAGAGCCGGGAGAAGAAAAATGGATAAAACTAATTCTTAAAATTCTAGCGGACGCGGGAATCATAGGTTTTCCAAACGCGGGAAAATCGTCTTTGTTATCGCGTCTTACTCCCGCTAACCCCAAAATAGCTTCATATCCTTTCACAACTCTATCTCCGGTATTAGGGGTAATAAGAAGAGAAGGGCAAGAAATCATATTGGCCGACGTGCCCGGACTTATAGAGGGAGCTCATTCAGGGCAAGGTTTAGGACTTCTCTTTTTAAAACATATAGAACGAACCAGGATATTAATACATGTTTTAGACATATCCGATATTGAGACGGCGAAGGATCCGGAGAAGGCCTATTCAAGCATTCGGAACGAGCTTCGCATGTATTCCGACGCGATGCAGGCCAAGCCCGAAATAATAGTTCTCAATAAAATCGACGTCGCGAAAGAAGACTACGTAAACGAAGCCGAGCAATTTTTCAAAAATAACGGGCATGACGTCGTCAAAACGTCTTGCGTAACCGGCTGCGGGCTTCGGGAGTTAAAAGATAAAATATTCGAATATGAAAAAAACGCGCCGGAGCTTGAAGAAACAATTATTCCGATTCAGCCCAAAAAGCTTATAACAGATTTCACAATAAGGCGAGAGAACGAATCTTTCATAGTCGAAGGATACAAGCTTGAACGCTTGATGGCTATGATGGATCTTAATAATCCGGACGTCGTATCATATCTGCAAAAGAAACTAAAAGGCATAGGAGTAGAAGAAGCTCTTAAACGCGCCGGAGCTTGCGAAGGAAATTTAATCGTCATAGGCGGCAAGCAATTCGATTTTGATCCTGAAATTTAACGCTTTACCCCTTGCTTGTTTTATCTTTTTATGTTATTATATTCCGACGAGCTAATTACATAATTACAAAAAGTTGTAATTCTTGGTTTGATTCAGACGTTGGAATTTACGAAAAATACAATACCGGCGAATATGCATAGAAAAATCAAATAAAATAATTCGATGTTCGTCGGGTTTTATAAGGTAATAAGAGCCGTAATTGCATAAAAGGATCAGAAAGCCCGCTCGCTAATTTTTACTGTCTTTAGACACAATTAAACTATAAGAATACATCAATGGAGGTATAGTTTTTTGAACGCTTACGAGGTAACCTATATAATTAAAGCCGACGTATCGGAGGAAGACGCTCAAGCAATGAGCGAGAAGTTTTCTAAAATAACGACTGAAAACGGCGGTCAAATAGTAAACGTCGACATATGGGGCAAAAGAAGACTGGCTTATGAAATCAACGGCAACGTCGAAGGCACATACGTATGCATGAAGTACAATTCCGACGTACCCGCCACTGCCGAACTCAGACGAATCATGAACCTTGACGAAAATATAGTGCGCTCTCTTTTTATAAGACTCAACTAGAGTAATTAAAAACAGGAGTTTTTCTATGTTCAACAAAGTTATTTTAATAGGGCGGACTACGGCGGTTCCGCAGATGAGGTATACTCAGTCAGGAAAACCGGTTTGTTCTTTTTCTATCGCCGTAAACAGGAATCGTAGATCATCTTCCGATTCAGGTCAGCAAGACGTAGATTTTATAGATATAGTCGCTTGGCAAAATCTCGCCGAGATCTGCGCAAAATATCTTGATAAAGGGAAACTGATATGCGTCGAAGGGCGGCTTCAAGTTAGAAATTATACGGCAAACGACGGGAGTAAAAGAAAAGCGTACGAAGTAATTGCCGGAGATATGCAGATGCTAAGTCCTAAGAACGCTCATCCTCAGGACGTTCCAAATTCGACTGACGACGGTTTGGCCGAAGAAACAAAATTCGAACAAATAGATCCCTCAGACTTTGGTATGAACGACGATTTGCCATTTTAATAACAAAACTTAAGATTTTCAATACTAAAAGTTCAAAAACTTAACGCAGTATTTTTAGCGTTGAGAAACATTTTAGATATTAAAAACAGGCCGTAAAGGCCTCGATTCATGAAAGGATTGTATTATTATGATGAGACGCGAAGGCGGAGCCAGAATGAGAAAGGCAAAAAGAAAAATATGTCATTTCTGTACTAATAAAATCACTGCGGTAGATTATAAAGATATAAACACCTTACGGAAATATATCAGCGAAAGAGGCAAAATTCTCCCCAGAAGAGTTTCAGGAAATTGCGCGAGACATCAAAGAGCTCTCACCAGCGCGGTTCAGAGAGCTCGCATAATAGCTTTGCTGCCGTTTACCGCATAATTTTACGCTGAAAATCCTGAGAATAAATTTTAAAATACGAGGTGAATAATGAAAATAATTCTTACACAAGACGTCGAATCTCTTGGGATTGAAGGAGATATCGTAGACGTAAAAAACGGATATGCAAGAAACTATCTTATTCCCTACAACTATGCGATAATAGCTAACGCGAGCAATCTAAAAACCTGGGAAAACGAAAAAATAGCGAGAGAACGCAAAATCGCAAAGAATACGGAAAAGGCTCAGAGACAAGCCGAAATTTTAGCCGCCGAAAAATACGAAATAAAGGTAAAATGCGGCGAAGAAGGAAAGATGTACGGTTCCGTAACTCCGCAGGATATCGCTTCTCTTATTTTAAATCAAACTAAAATAGAGATAGATAGAAAGAAAATCGTTATTCCTGAGCATATAAAAAGCGTTGGAGAATATCAAGTTTTTGTAAAAATTTATAAAGACGTAAAAGCTGAAATAAAACTTTCCGTAGTAAAACATGAAGAAGAAAAATAAACGATTTTAGGGCGTCGTTAAGCGTATTTTAGTTTTTGCCAATATGGAATCTGCCAATCTCAATTATCGGCAGTATAAAGATGCTTTTATTTATGTTGCCGAACTGAGAGAGATAAGGCGCAATATAAATTTCAATCATTTGAAACTTATGCGGCGCGCTGAATAGAAATTTAAATGTGCAAAATCCTGGGTTATGGCTTTTTATACCGTCCTTACAGGGTTTTATAGATAGGCCGACTTCCTGTTTTTTAGGCTGCGCCTATAATCGTCAAAGCGTTTGTATAAGGCTTTTATCGCTAAAGTTATCTCGGCCTGTTTCAACATAAGGAATGGGCTGAGTTTATTTTTATATTTAGCCGAAACTTGTTAAGAAAGGCTCAATTATATTATGCAAATACCGGTAGATCGCCTTCCCCCTCAAAATATTGAAGCGGAAAAAGCGGCTCTGGGAGCGGCTCTTATAGATAAGGACGCTCTAGCTGAAATAATAGAAATAGTCAAAGATCCGGAAAATTTCTACAAAACAGCCCATAAGCTAATATTCAAGGAAATGGTTAAACTGTTCGAGAAGGGCGAAGCGGTAGACCTTGTAACGGTCTCAAACGCTCTAAAGAACGACGGCGCATTCGAAGACGCAGGGGGCGCCGAATATCTTACGGGTATTCTTGATCTTGTGCCGACGGCGTCTAACGCATCCTATTACGCGGGCATAGTGCGCGATAAAGCTACTCTTAGAAATCTTATCATAACCGGCATGAATATTGTTTCATACGGTTACAAAGAAGACGAAAGCCTGGACGATTTGATAGATAAAAGCGAACAAGAAATATTCGCGTTATCTCAAAAAAAGATCAAAAACGATTTTGAATCTCTTAAATCGGTAATGGCTTCGACTTTTGAAAAACTGGAAGAGCTATATAAAAGACAGGCTCATGTCACAGG
>CASEKF010000066.1 GCA_949288455.1 uncultured bacterium | reverse complement strand
AAAAGCCATATACAAAAAATACGAATACTAAAAACGAAACGAAAAGTATAACTAAAGTCACTATACAAGCGACTAAAAAACTTTTAAAATCAGTAACCTTTTCTCTGCTTTTATAAATGTCGTCCAGTTCTTTTAATTCTTCTGCTTCGATAGCAAATTTTTGAGCAGCCTTAGCGCATTCCACACTGCAATAAACTTCCCCGTCATAAGTGTTAGAACACTCTCGGCAAAGCGATTTTAAACACCTGATACACCTGGTAACGCCCTCTCGTTCATGATGATTATAACAAGGGGTAAATCTTTCTTTAGCCATTCTACAAGAACTCCTACTAAAATGTACTGCTATCGCTTATTACATTATCTCATTTTTTCTGGTTAATTGCAAATATTTCAAACGTCTAAAATCTCTTTTAAGAAAAATATTATAAAAGAATACAGATAAGCTTTTTCTTTTAGTCTGTCGTATCTTCCGGAAGCGCCAAAGTGACCGCAGGATTTATCAAATTTCAAAATAGAAACATTATCGTCTTTTCTGGCTTTTCTAATCTTTGCCATAAACTTTAAAGGTTCCCAATACATAACTCTGGTATCATTCCAAGCGGCATATATAAACAACGGCGGATATTTAACTTCGGCTATATTATCATAAGGAGAATAAGACCTGATATAGTCGAAATATTCCTTGTTATGAGGATTTCCCCATTCGTTATATTCGCCGGCAGTAAGAGGCAAGGACTCGTCCAGCATCGTGTTTAGGGCGTCTACGAAAGGAACTTCTAAAACAGCCATGTCCATAACGTCAGGACGCATCGTCAACGAGGCTCCGATCAAAAGGCCGCCCGCGCTTCTGCCGTAAGCCGCTATCTTGCCGACGAAGCCTTCGGATTTCAAAAACTCGCAACATGATACGTAATCGTAAAAACTATTCTTTTTCTTTAAAAGCTTCCCGTCGAGATACCATTTTCGTCCTAGTTCTTCTCCTCCTCTAACATGCGCCGTCGCGCACATAAATCCGCGATCCATAAGCGAAACTAAGTCGCTTGAAAAAGACGGATCATACGAATAGCCGTAAGCGCCGTAACCCATCAAAAAACAAGGAGAAGAACCCTTGACAAACCTATCCTTTCTGTAAGCCGCCGTTATAGGAATAGAAACTCCGTCTCTGGATCTAGCGAATAATCTTATGGAATCGTACAACGAAGAGTCGTATCCTATGACGTTTCTGCGCCAAACCTCCACAAGCCTGCAGTCCATAAAATAATAGTCGAAAACCGCGAGAGGCGTAGTAAAGGATTCGATAGAAAACCTTAGACAAGGAGAATTGGAGGAAACATTCTCAATAAAGGAAACGGAAATCGGATTATCCGGAAGATCGACGTATCCGTCAAAATTTTTAGAAACAATCCTGATATAGAAATTACCGTTTTTCCTTTCCTTAATAGCGATAAATTCATCGAAAGCCTCAAAATCCTCAATATACCTCCCGTCTTCTGCCAAAATAGAATCAAACCATTCCAAAGGCTCAAGATCTTCAGCCGATATAATCTTAAAATCTAAGGATTTATCGTTCGTTCTAAGATAAAATCTGCCTTCCGCATGATACGGATAATATTCGACGCCTTGAATCCTAGGCGATAAAGAGGAAGGATCTTTCAAGGGCTCGGCCAAGGGAATAAAATCGACGTATGAAGAATTTATAGCCGAAGCTACGATAAACAAATATTTTTTACTTTTTGAAGATTCTATATAAAGAGAATATTCCCGATCTTCCACTTCATACAGCCGGACGTCTCTTTCCCGGTCCCGACCCAAAGTATGCAAAAATAAAGAATAAGGTCGATTAGCTTCGTCCGAAACGGTATAAAAGAAAGATTCTCCGTCTGCCGCCCATTCAAAATCTCCGAAAGCGCCTAAAATCGGAGTTCCAATTTCTTCGCCGGAAGATATATCCGCGACATGCAGCTCAAACGACTCAGCTCCGTCGTAATCTACCCCATAAAGCATTTTAGAGCCGTCATGAGAAATTTTAATAGGAGCTAAAGAACAAAAATCATGACCTTCGGCAAGCTTATTCTGATCCAAAAGAATTTCCTCGTCAGGAGAACCGATTAAACGTCTGCAGTATATCGGATAAGCCAAATCCTTCTTATACTTCGAATAATAAAGGAAATCGCCGTCTTTAACGCGCGATGAAATTTCATTTTCATCTATGCGATCTCTGATTTCTTGAAACAGCAAATTTCTTAATTCTTTGGCCTCGGACATAACGTCGTCGGCATAAGAATTCTCGGCGTCTATATACTCCATAACTTTAGGATCGTCTTTATCCTGCAGCCATTTATATTCGTCTCGCGTCTCCACTCCGAAAAGTTCATAAGAATAATCCCGCTCCTCAGCTCGAGGAACGATTAACGTGCGTTTTTCTATATTCTCCCGGTTCATATCTTTTATAAACAACTCCTTAAACAGGCTCTTTGACAGCCGTTATGCATAAAATCAAAGTCTGCGTCTATAAGAGCGCAAGCTTGTAAAAATTAATGAAAAGGGAGCGGGAACTAAGCTAGCTTCCTTTCTATTATCTCCGCTATTGCTTTAGCGGAAGCCAAAGTCTCTTTTTCCATTTCGCTCTCGACCATCACTCTTATCAAAGGTTCCGTTCCGGAAGGTCTTACAAGTATTCTGCCTCTATCTGATAATTTTTTTTCTTGAGTTTGAATCTCAGCCGCGATATCTGGATCAGAATCCCAGCCTTTAGCGGAGGAAACTTTGACGTTAAGCAAAACTTGGGGATACGGTTTAAACACGGAGGATATACGGCTGAATTTTTCTCCGGACGCTTTGAGAATAGCCGCGGTAACGGCCGAAACAAGCATGCCGTCTCCGGTCGTATTAAAGTCGCTCAAAATAATATGGCCGGATTGTTCGCCTCCTATAGACGCCCCTCTCCGTCTGATCTGCTCGATAACAAAACGATCTCCTACGGCCGTTCTAACAAAATCTATTCCATGCGATTTCATCGTTCGCTCAAAACCCATATTGCTCATAACCGTAGAAACTACGACGTTTCCGGAAAGCCTGCCCTTTCTTTTTAAATTTAGAGCTATCAATCCCATAATTTGATCTCCGTCTATCCTGTCTCCATTTTCGTCGACAAACAAAACTCTATCAGCGTCTCCGTCATAAGCCGCGCCCATATCGCATTTCTCTCGTCTGACAAGTTCCGACAGAGAAGACATATCGGTAGATCCGCAGGCGACGTTTATTCTGGAGCCGTCGCATTCGTTATTTATCTCAAGGACTTCCGCTCCCATGCTTCTAAACAGTTCTCCGGCACATCTATAAGCTGCTCCGAATGCGCAATCAAGAGCTATTTTCATACCGGTCAGATCCGCGTTCACAGAATTTTTAATATAATCTATATAAATCTGCCCCGCCTCATTATAATATTCGAAAGTTCCTATGCCTTCTCCAATCGGCAAATTTTCAAACTTGCCGCTCATCGCTTTCTCTATAAGGAGCTCAGTCTCGTCGGAAAGCTTAAACCCTTCTCCGGAAAAAATTTTAATTCCATTATCGTTTATACCATTATGCGAAGCTGATATCATAACGCCAAGACCGCATTTTTTTAAACGAGTTAAAAGAGCGGCCGCAGGAGTCGGAATCACTCCGGCAATTATAGAATTCATACCCATAGAAGCCGCTCCCGCGACAAAAGCGCATTCGAGCATCTGTCCTGATATACGAGTATCTCTCGCTATCAAAAGACTTTTCTCATTTTCAAATACCTCGGCGCAGGCCCTGCCTGCGGCTAAGGCTAATTCGCAAGTTAATTTTCTATTTGCTACCCCTCTGATTCCGTCTGTTCCAAAAAAACGCTCTGTCACTTCTTTTTTCCTTTCTTTGTAACGACAAAATATATCTTTATAGATGCGTCCTTTATAACCGACACTTTATCCGGAAGATCCAAATCAATTTTCCTAACGTCATTTTTAGTAAGTCCGGATAAATCTATCGGCAGCGTATCTATAGTATCCGCCTCAAACTTAACTCCATCAGGAATTCTTAGAGAGACGACCGGAGGGACTAAAGTCACTTTAGAAAGCTCGTAATCATTAGGAAGATTACCTGAAAAAATCGGAACTACCGAGACGGATTGAACTCTATAGCCTCTGCTTACCTGAAAACTGGCGCTGACAAAAGCGGGAGAAATAATTACGTTTGACAATTCGTTGCCCGATTTATCATAGGCCGCTATAGGAAGCCGGAAAGTAGTGTAAGCATTTATACCTTGAACGTTCGCTTCAACTAACAATTTATCGACCATATTAACCGCCGATTCGGCTCCTGAAACTCCTATGCGTTCGGGCGAAATCTGATAACCGGTTACGGAATATCCGAAAGCCGGTTGTCCGAACGACTCAAGAGAAATTTTCATGGGGATAGATTTGTAAGGTTCAAGGGTCACGTTGATCCTTGAAGGCTGAAGTTTTGTCAAAGTTACTCCCGGAGGAAATTTAACGTCGAGATCAACCGTGCTGATTCCTTTTTTTAATCCGTTAAGATCCGCTTCAGCGCTAAATTGTCCCGGAGAAAGCGCAGACAGTAAATCCGGACTCCCCTTTATTTCGGCTAAAACGGTTTCGTCTCGAGTAGAAACTACCAAACCTTCCGGTTCGTTAACAAAAGAAACCGGAATATACAGACTGGTATGATAAATATTCCTAAAGTCAACCGGAGCCGTATATTTTAACGCGCCCCATAATATAACGCTTATAAGCAGGCATAATACTTTAAGACTGAGATTTTGTTTCAGAAATTTTGGCATTTTCAGACAGCTCCTCTGATAAAACGAAATCTAAAGAAACGGGATTACGCGCATTTTGATAAAGGTTCAAGAGAAAAATTTTTATAATTTCAAGATCCTTAACAGTGACTATTCTTCCGTTATGAGCTACCGATACGTTTCCCGTCTCTTCGGATACTATCAAAACTACGGCGTCAGTCTGTTCGGAAAGTCCAATAGCCGCTCTATGACGAGTGCCATATCCTTTTTTTCCGGTCTTATTTTTATTCTCAACGTTTTCAGAAAGAGGCAGATAGCAGCTAGCAGCGGCTATACGAAAATCTTTTATAATAACGGCTCCGTCATGAAGCGGACTTTTAGTATTAAATATGCTGAAAATCAATTTAGCGGAAATATCCGCGTTAAGCATAGTGCCGGTTTCGCAATATTCTTCAAGACCCGTTTGCCGCTCAATAGCTATAAGAGCTCCCGTTTTAGTATCCGACAACTGCTCAAGAGACCATAAAATATTATCTACGGTTTGAACATGAATCGTGACGTCTACGACTTTTTTAAAAGAGTCGGTTATGCCTCTTCCCGTTCCAAGGCTAACCAACATTCTTCTCAGCTCCGGCTGAAAAACGATCGGCAAAGCTACGACTATTCCATACAACAAAGCTTGAAGAAGCCAATTGACAGTCTGCAGGCCAAAAAATCGACAAACAAACATTACGACTATCAAAATCAAAACTCCCTTAGCTATCTGCATACCTCGCGTGCCGCGTATCAGCAGAAGAACGTAATAAACGAGAACTGAAACCACCAAAATATCTACGATATCTCTTAAAGTTATCGTATGCAAAAAATTCATATAAAGCATACTTGATTTTTCTCCGGCATAAAAAACAAAAAAGGAGCCTTCACCGTAGTGTAACAAGTTATACTACCGAAAAGACACCCCCTTTAATAAATCAAACGTATTATCGCGATAACATCTATATTATAAATACAGGGGAAGATTTTCCTTCTGGAAATTTCGGATCCTCAAGAAATTCTCGTCTCGCTTTTCTCACATGCAAAGGCAAGGCAAAAAGTCCGGTATGAGTTTCGCCGTCATAATATTTTAATTCCGAAATAAGGCGACTCGATATGCGAGAATCAATCTCTTCCCTATTAAGCTTAATCGGATCGATCTCATATGAAGCCGAAGTAAACGACCAAGGCACGTCAAATCCAGGTATATGAGCGCAAGCGGTTCTAAGGATCGGAAAAGCTTCGGTCATCGTCTTATATAATACGTTATGAAGATACATATCAACAAATGAAATTCTAGACGACTGAGTTACAAAAATTCCTCCCTCTGACAAACGCCGCTTCAAAAGTTCAAAAAACGGCATCGAATATAAACCGTAAGCGGGAGTTTGCGGCAGAGGATCAGTTAAATCTCCTACTATGACGTCAAATTTTTCGTCGCAAGTCTTCATCCATTCAAGAACGTCGGCAAAAACTACTTCCGTTCTAGGATCTTCGAAAGCTCCAGCGGAATATTCGGGCAAAAATTCCCTGCACAATTCTACAAGCCTTTTATCTATGTCTACCATCACCGCTTTTTTAACGGTTTTATGTCGAAGAACTTCGCGAAGCGTAGCTCCTTCTCCTCCGCCCAAAACCAGTACTTTTTCAGGATTAGGATGGGCTATCATAGCCGGATGAACGAGAGACTCATGATAAATAAATTCATCATATTGGGAAGACTGCATATCTCCGTCTAAAACTAGAATCTTACCGTATACTACGCTGTTTACGATGCCAACTTCCTGATATTCCGTTCTTTCATGGCAAATAGTATGAGTGATGGCATGCATATGGGATTCGTAATCCCCTATTCTGTCTATAAACCACCACCAATTACGCGCTTTGGACAATTTGCCTACCTCCGGATAAATGTGTCTTAGAGAATACATGACTGAAATAATTTCTGCTGTTAGGTATGCCTCTTTTTACTTCGGATACCGATACGTCTTCAGCCTCAAGCCGCCGAGCAACATAATTACATGCGCTCCATGGATCCGTGCTTTCGCCGCAGGTATACACGTCTATAGCCGCGTATCCAAGCTCCGGCCATGTATGAATCGACAAATGAGACTCTGCGATAACTACTACTCCGCTAACGCCCTGAGGAGTAAATCTATGAAACGCAGTTTCTTTTATTTCAGCCTTGGCTTCCAAGGCAGCCCCTACCATGATGTCCTTTATCAACGCGAGATCAGTAAGAGTCTTCGGATTGCAATGAGACAATTCCGCAATAATATGACAACCAATAGCTTTCATGGCAAGCCACCCCTTTCTATTTAACTATAAGTAAAAGTATGGAGATCCCACCCCCGATTTATATTTTTTTGGGTAAAAAATCAATGGATATATCATAAGCAATTTAAACGTATTTGTAAAGTGTTTTTATAAAAAAAAATTTAAGCTATCGCGAACGTTTTCAACAAATAAGAACTAATATCTTTTTTTCGCTGGCTCTATAACAATTTTTCCCGAGCTTTTTTCAATAATTCGTCAAGAATAACAGCGTCGCCAGACGCGGTTTTCATAAAATACTCTAAAGATTTATCCAATGTTCCTTTAATAACGGCAATCTCTCCAAGAGTAAAATAGGCTTCCGGAAATTTTGAAAAAGCGTCTATAGCCTTAAATAGATAACGTTCGGCTTCGTCGTACTTGCCGAGTTCCTTTAAAGTAATCCCTAAATAATACATGGTTTCCGGAGCTTCGCCTTCGGTTTCTTCGGCTTTTCTGAACTCAAGCAAAGCTTCGTCATATTTTTTTAAAAAGAACAAAGTCTCGCCAAAACAGTAGCGAATACGACGAATATTATCAGAATAGGCCAAGGCTTTTCTAAAAAAAACTTCCGCCTGCGGATATAACTCTCTATCCGCCGTTATTTTACCTATAGTAAAATAAATGTAAGACATCATTTCTTCCGCTAAAGAAATCAGCGAAAAAGCCGAAGTTTTTCCACCAGAGGACGACTCAGGGGGCTCCGAATCAGAACAAGCTCCGACCGCATACTCAGATGCCGAGATTTCTTCGCCGTCATACGGTTTTACCTCTCCATTTTCAAGCCCCGCGCTGACGATACGAGCCGTAAGAGCTCTGTATAAAAAAGCTGTGAACTCCTTAGAAGCATGAAGTTTTTCAATCTTTATTTTTTCTAAGACAGCGTCGTCTCCCAACATAAAAGAACACAATGTCAAATAATCTTCCGCAAGATAATTATTAGGAGAAAGTCTATGAGCTTCGCTAAAATATTCTTTAGCTTCTTCTACGCGATTTAAATACATGCAGCAAATTCCGGAATATAAATTTGCCACAGGCAAATCTTTTAAATTATCCCAATGTTTATCCAATAAATTTTTAGAATGTTGACACTTACCTTCGGAATTTAATTGCCTAACCTTGTCAAAAATTTCCTTAGGCCTAATATCTGGCCTGTTATTTATATTTTTCGCAGACACTCCTACTCTCCTATTATTTTAACCAAAATTCTTTTGTTTCTCCTTCCGTCGAACTCAGCGTAAAAAATTTGCTCCCAAGGCCCGAAGTCTAATTTCCCGTCCGTCACGGCGACGACTACTTCTCTGCCCGTTATCTGACGTTTAATATGGGCGTCTCCGTTATCTTCTCCGGTTCTGTTATGCCTATATTGAGAAATAGGCTCATGGGGAGCTAGTCTTTCGAGAAAATCATCGTAATCTTGCAATAAACCTCTTTCGTCGTCGTTAATATATACGGAAGCCGTTATATGCATCGCGTTAACCAAGCAAAGGCCTTCCTTTATACCGCTTTTTTTTAGCAGTTCTTCTACTTTTTCGGTAATGTTGACGTAATCCCTGCGTTGCGGAATATTGACTACGATACGCTCGACAAATGATTTCATAAAATAAACTCCTTCCATAAATATATTCAAAAAAGTCGCATGTCTATTTTATCCAAACTAAAAGGGTATAAAAAAATAACATAGAACAAAATTAAAGAAATTTTTACTAAATCAGGATTTGCGCTACACATGGCAAGATTAATTTTTACTTACTTAGGTCTTTTCCTTCTAGGAGCTATAGTTTCATATCTTGGAAATCAACTTGGACGATACATAGGCAGGAAAAAAATGTCAGTTTTCAATTTAAGACCCAGACATACGTCCGTTCTTATCACGTCTTTAACGGGTTCTCTCATCGCTACTACTACGCTTACGTTCGCTCTTTTATCTTCCTGGGAAATACGCACCTTTTTCACTACCGGACTAACTCAATACGGGAATAAAGTTTCGGAAATAACGGCCAAAACGATAGAGCAAACTCAAATGGGCGGAGTTATCTACAGACCGGGAGAGCCGATATTGACCGCAATAATAGACGGAACTAAAACTCCCGAGCAAATAAGGGAACAAATAGAGCAAACTATGACATACGTAAACCGAGAAGCTCTTCAAAAAAACGAAAGCGTAGCGGAAATTATGCAAACTCAATTTACTCATCCAGACGACGGTAAAATAGCAGGTTATTACAATAGAGATATGGATAACTTAGTGTCAGCTTTAGACAAAATAAAAGGCAAAGTAATATTGGAGCCTACCGCGGACAACTATGTGTTATTAGGAGAAAAATTTACCGTTCGATTTATAGTAAAGGAATATATCCCAAAAGTTTTCAATCAAGGAGACGAAATAATATCCGGCAAAATAAACGGCTCGGAAACGGCGGAAAATATAGCATCAGATCTTTCAAAACTTATTCTTAAAGCTAAAATAAAAGCTATAAATCAGGGAATGATCGAAAATCCTATTACTTTGCAATTAATAGAAATAAAACGCAGCGAATTTACTGATACCATACAAGAAATAGCGAACTCAAAACAAATATGCGACGTCACGGTAAGAGCGTTAAAGGAAACTGACAACAGAGGCCCCTTGGAAATCTATATGGATATAAAAAAAGCTATATAGAAAGGAAAGTTTTATGAACAACGGCAGAAAATCTCTAGTTTCCCTGCGCTATAATTCATACGGCGTGAAAATTTTTCCCGAAATATCTCCGGGATTCCTTTTTAAAGAAGTAATACCTTCTTTTAACTTTTCGTCAAATTCCAATTTGTCTTACAAAGCCGAAATTAAAGTAAAAAATAAATCCGGCAAATGGTCAGACTGGCTTTTTTTTGGAAGCTGGGGAAAAACTATCGAAGAGGGAAAGAAAACTGACGGCGTAGTTAAGGTAGATATCGACTATATATCTTCTGACGAACCTTTAAAATCTTGCGTTCTAAGAGTAATATCGGACGATCCCAACTTTTATTCAGGTTCAGTATCTTTCGCTTTCAGCGAACTGAAGTACGACGAAGAGAAAAAATACGACTCGGAATATATTCCCAAAAAAAACTATTTAAACGTACCGTTTCGAACCCAAACTAAAGAAGAACGGGAAATAGCGGAACATGTATGTCAAAGCGCTTCCATATGCATGATAATGGAAAGCTATGGGAAAAAAGTTGAAACGAAAGATTTCGCCAAACTAACGTACGATAAATACTACGGAATGTACGGGCTGTGGTGGCGCGCGGCTCAAACGGCTTACTTATACGGTTTTCCAAGCTATGTTCGTTATTTTTCTTCTCTATACGAAGCGGAAGAACTTATTAACGAAGGGATACCCGTAGCAGCTTGCGTAGCCTATGCCAAAAACGAACTTACCGGCTCTAAAACTGAAAGTTCCGCCGGACATGTAACGGTAATCTGCGGATTCGACGAAAAAGGAAACGCTCTATGCCTAGACAGCGCCGAACGAGACGAAACGAAAGGACTGACGGTCTATCCTCGGGCAGAATACGCAAAAGCTTGGCTTTCTAACGCCGGCGGAGTAGGATACGTAATAGAACGGACAAGACAAAGTAACGAAAGGATAATCAAATAGATGATTTTTATAGGAGAAAAAATAAATGGAATGTTTTCTTCGGTTAGAAAGGCCATAGACGAACGCGATTCTAAATTTATCCTTAAATTAGCCGAAAGTCAGCTTGAGGCGGGAGCCAAATATCTGGACGTTAACGTGGGGGCATCAGATACTCAAGAAGAAGATATGAAATGGATTGTAACCGAACTTCATCAATTACCGGAAGTCCAACTTGCGATCGACACTCCTAATCCTTCCGTTATGGAGACGGGGCTAAAACTGTGCAAGAACAGGCCAATCTTGAATTCTACGTCGGCGGAAACTGAAAAATCGACTAATATGCTGCCGCTAGCGGCCAAATACGGAGCGCAGTTAATAGCGTTGACGATTGGAGATTCAGGAATTCCCTCGGGAGCGGAAGAACGAGTCGCTCTGGCCGCGGCGATAATAGCGGCGGCTAACGATTATGGCATTAAAACGGAAGACGTGTATATAGATCCCGTTCTTCTTCCTATAAGAGCCGCGCAAGGCAATCCTCTAGAAGTTTTGCAAGCTATTCCATTTATAAAAGAATTGGATATTCCGGCTCCTAAGACGGTAGTAGGACTTTCAAACATTTCACAAAGATGTAAAAGCAGAAGTCTTATAAATAGAGCTTTTCTAGCTATTGCGATATACGTAGGGCTAGACGCCGCAATAGCGGACGTTTTAGACGTTGAGTTAACGCAATTAACCGCGGCGACTAAGATAGCTCTAAATCAAGATATTTACTGCGATTCTTTCCTGCATGGAATAAATAAACTCAACAAATAAAAAATATCACATACAAGGTCAATTATTTTATGATAGACGTACAATCGTTTAAAGACATTAGAAATATACCTATTCAAAAAGTAGGAGTAAAAAAAGTCCGACTTCCAATGCTGATCCCGGAAAAATCCGGAGGACTGCAAACCGTCACGGCTGAAATCGCTCTTTGCGCCGATTTAGCCTCGGATGCAAGAGGCTCTCATATGAGCCGCTTTATGGAGATACTAAACAAATACGCAAAAACGCCGATAACAAAAAAGACATTAAAATCGCTATTAGAGGAAACCAGAAATTCATTAAAAAGCAATTCGTCGGAAATAAAGATTAAATTCAGATATTTTATAGAAAAAAAAGCCCCTATCAGCGGAAAGCCAGGGCTAATAGATTACGTATGCGAATTTAAAGCGTATCTCGATCAATCTTTTAAAACGTTTTTTTTCATTGAAATACCCGTAATAACGCTTTGTCCCTGCAGCAAAGAAATTTCCGAATACGGAGCCCATAATCAAAGAGCCGTAATACGCATAAATATGGAATATGGCAAAGACAACGTTCTATGGTTCGAAGATTTGACGCATAAGATAGAAGAACTGGCAAGCGGAGAACTTTATTCCGTTTTGAAAAGAAGCGACGAAAAAGCCGTCACCGAAAAAGCTTACGAAAATCCAAAATTTGTGGAAGATATAGTTAGAGACGCCGTTTTATATCTTAATACGTTAGACGAAACCGCGTCATTCGACGTAGAATGCGAATCCATAGAATCTATACACAACCACAACGCCTTTGCATACGTAAATCCCGGAGTTAAGCGATGAACGAACACAACGAGAAAAAAATATCTTTTTTTGCCTTTATATCTCAATACGTACTAAAAAACCTAAATATTTGCTTTATAATTTTGATATCTCTAATCCTTCCCGGAATACTCATTATAGAATATATGAAGGAACTTGAATTCTCAGCTTCCAGCGTTCCGGCGAAAGCCTCGATATACGATAAACGACAAGATAAAGCAAAAAGAGAATGGAAAAAAAGCGTATATAAAATTTTTTACTCGTATAAAACTCCCTCCGGAGCCATAGTCAGGACTTCAGATTCCATAGGAAAATCAAAATGGGAAAAACTGCGTCCCGGAGACGAGATAGAAATAAGATATTTAAAAGACCGTCCGCAAGAAAGCAGGATATGGAAATACAGTCTGCTTATACATCCATTTTCATACTCCGTCGAAGATATTTTTTTCCCTTTTATTATAACTTTGCTATTCTTAATTCAAGGCTTATGGTTCCTGTTTTTCCTAAAAAAAGATAAAGATTCTATACAAGATATTTTTCTTTCTGGAATCGCAGGAGACGGAGAAATAATAAAAACTTCTTATTATAATGATAAGAGAGCGGCTTTTTACGATATAAGATATAAATTCCAAATAGAAAACGGAAAAACTTATTATGGAAATTTTAATTTTCCATGCAGATACGAATCGAGCGTGCGCCCAAAGGAAGAAGATAAGGGCAAAGTTCTCTATCTTGCCGAAAATCCGTATAAAAACGTCTGGATCGGCGAAAATTGGAGAACGGCTCTGCCAATAACCAGAAGAGTTGGATTTAATAAAAAAGAAGAAAGAAAAAACAAGGAGAAAAATTAGTTTTTTTTCATATTTCAACTCTTAAAAACTTGACAGTCTTCTTTAAAATAGTGATAACTAAAATAATAGCTCTAAGCGAAACAAACTAACAGGAGGGAAATAGCGGATATGGATATTTCGAACGTAAACTTCAACATTGACTATAACATGCCGACAACGGTTGATTCGCAATTTGCAAACGCTGAAACTCAATTAAATAAAGCCAGGAAAAAAAGAAGAGCCAGAAAAAAAATTAAACAACACCATGTGGATTCGATAAAACAAGGAAGACAAGATTCGGTAAACAGTTCTCAACAGGGAATAGAAGCGGCTAAGAACGGCGAAGATTCTTACGAGCAAGCTCGCCCTCAGATTAGTTTTGCGCAGAGTTCGGCGGGAAAAGCGTTAAGCTTTAAAGATATGAATACCGCGATGAATCTAGTATCCGTAGGCAGTTCAGGTTCGTTTAATATAAGCGGGCTGAATATGAATATGAATATAAACACCGATAACGTCGACACTTTATACGCTCTGCTCAGTCAAACTCAAAATAATCAAACGTCTTTATTCTCGGCCCTTTCCTCGACGAATTCCTTAATGTCTCAGCAAATGAATACCAGCAATTTATTGCAGCAAAGCGTTAACTTTTTCGGACAGCAGGAATCTCAATTTAACATGCAGGCTCTAGCGGCTCAAGCGAAACAAATGACGCTTCAAGCGGCTGCGACGGCTCTAAACGGAGCGTCAACCGCGCTTACTACCGCCGCAACCGGCATACAATCGGCAGCTCAGGCAGTACAGGCCGCAGCGACGGCAGTAGCGGGAATTCCATTCGTAGGAGCGGCTTTGTCCGCGGCGTTGAAAGTAGTGGCTACAACTTTAAAAACTGTAGCGAAAGGATTAAAACAAGTTGCCCAGCAGCTGAAAAACTTCGCTCAAAAAATGAGTCAACAAGCTCAACAAAGCGGACAACAGGCTCAGCAGTTTAATATGAAAAAAGCTCAAATGGCGATGCAGAAAGCTCAAGAACTCCAAAAACTGCAGCAAGTTCAACAGCAGCTCCAGCAAACGCAGCAGCAACTTCAGCAAATTTACCAATATCTTAACAATACTCAGCAGCAGCAACAGCAAATCATTCAGCAGTTGATGTCTCTCGGGCATGATCTTGGCGGAGGAGACGCCGGTCAGCAATACGGCGGAGGCTATGGAATGGGAGGCTACGGCGGGGCGAATTCCGCTATGCTTGGAATGATGATGGCCGGACTAGCCGGAATGACTATGATGAACACCATGAATACCATGAATATGATGAATCAATATTCTATGGCGAACAATGCCAGACAAAGCGGTATGCTTGGCGGAGGATTATCAGTTCCGACTATGAGCGGAATGGGTTCCGCAGGCGGTTTCGGAGGAGGATTCAGCTTCGGCGGAGGATTCGGAGGAGGATTTAGCGGCGGAGGACGTCAAGGCGGAGGATTTAGCGCAGGTTCTCAAATGGGAATATCAATGACGGCGTCTCCTATGGCGGCAATGCCAACGATGCAGCCTATGGGCATAAGCGTCGGACAGCCTGCCGGACAGATATCCATGAATATGAGTATTAACCTTAACGCTTCTCAAGCCGGTCTTCTTGGAATGCAAGGATTATCCGGAGTAACGTCTAACAAAAATTCAAACGCTTCGAACAAAGCGGATAAAAACGCAAATACAAATAATAAGAATACGAAACAAACTCAACAAAATCAGAACGCGCAGCAGAATCAGCGTGCAAATCAAAACGCCAACGCTCAGCAAGCCGGATTAGCTTCCAGAGGGAACCAAACCGGAAACGCTGCGGGTATAAACGGCGACAACGCCGTAACCGGCAGCGGCAAAAAACAGCAATACGAACAGCAGCTGCTTTCTTTAGCGTCGGAAGTAAACGCTTCAAGACAAAACGGACAGGCTTCGGGAACAAATCAAACGAACGGAAAAGAAAATGAACTTTCTCAGCTTTGGGAGCAAGTCAATCAAGAAAAAGTAATCGTAGACCAACATGTAGAACAAACGGTACTTCAAGCTTTAAACGGCGGAGAGGGTCAAGATAAAATAAAAGAGCAATATAAAAATGGAATGAACGATCAATTTAGCAGGCAAAATTCCGGAGTAAACCGATCCATGCAAGCGGGAATGGGTCAACGCGCAAACGCTCAGAGAACTCAAACCAGACCTCAGCAGCAGACTCAACAAAATCGGCAAACTCAACAGCAACAGCCAAAACAACAAACTCAACAAAATCAACAAACTCAGCAAGCAAGCGCTCAACCTGCTCAGACTCAAGCAACCCAGCCTAATATACAGGCGTCTCCTCAACCGGCGGCGGCTCCGGCTCCAAGCGGAGGAGTGAGAATTTAGTTTGCGCTAATTAACGATATTTAATAAATAAAAGCTGACGAAAGTTATTTCGTCAGCTTTTATTTATTAAGAAAAAAAGTAGGCGATTTATATGGATTTTATTAAAAAATATAGAAAAAAAAATCACTCAAAAATCATTAGCCGTATTACTCGGATTGAAATCAAACGCTTCTATATCTGCGGAAAATGATTCGCTGATTTATCAAACGAAAATAAAGACGGAACTCAGAATGAAGTTAAATTGCTTGACTTTTTCGCAAGCTTAAAATAAAAATATAAAAATCTTCAAGGACAAGCGGCTTGGAGAGGTCTTCTTAAAACAAAAAAAGAACGCGTGGAAGTTTATATGCGCCTTTATGCCTCCCAGGGGCTTTCGCCGAAGAAAACTGAGGCGAAACACACGAATAAGCTAACGATTAAAGAAGCGTTAGCAAATTATCAGGAAAACCGCAGGGTCCTACTCGATTAGAAAAAACGGTCGTATGGACCGAGAAGAGGGAAACCCCATTTATAAATTTTTCGGATATTTTGATTTAAATATGCTATAATTAATAAAGAAAAACTATGAACTCGAAAAAATGGCGATAACGCTAACCGGAAAAATGAACTCAAAAAAACACAACAGAAACAAAGAAAACAAAAATTCTCCGCCTAACGCGACTGTTCTCAAAGATTTTCCTTGCGCCGGAATAACCTTTCTCACCGATGAAGATATGACTATAATCGATAAAAATCAAGAATTTTTACTTTTGCTAGGTTATTCTCACAAAACTAAAATTCGAAAAAACATTAAGTCTTTAAAAGATATATTAAAGCCGGAACATTATGAAAGAAACAGGCAAGATCTGATATCTCAACTTGACAAATCTCAAAAAGTAGAAATGGAGCTTCAAATACTAAATTCTCAGAATTCCATACGATGGGTTTTTCTTAAAGGCAAATATAATAAAGAGAAAAATATAAGCCGGGTTACCGGAATTCTTATCGATATATCCGAAAAAAAATTACATCAAATTAATTTAAAACAAAGAGCGGAACTTGATCCCCTGACAAACCTTTATAATCGTAAAACAGCTCAAATGCTCATCGAAGAATATTTATCTCACGCTGAACCCCATGACTCCGGAGCTCTTGTTATTATCGATATAGACAACTTTAAAAAAATTAACGATACCTGCGGTCATCCTTTCGGAGACAGGATAATTATCAACATAGCTTATACTTTAAAGAAAACTTTTCGTTCTTCGGACATAATAGGAAGAATTGGCGGAGACGAAATGATCGTCTTCATGAAAAACGTAAAGTCAAAAAAAATTATTGAGACCAAATTAAAAAAAATTATTCAAACTATAATAGACAACGCTCCTAAATCGGGAAAAACGCAAAGAGTGACTTGCAGCTTAGGATGCGCCATTTTTCCCTATTCAGGCACAGATTTCCAAACGCTTTACAATAACGCCGATACGGCTCTTTATATGGCAAAATCACAAGGCAAAGGCATAGCGATTATTTACGACGATATAACAGACGAGTCTGATTTCGGTCAAATACATTATAACTTAAACGCCAGGCGAAAAAATAAAGAACTACTTACGGAATTTTTCTTGCAGCGACATGCATTCAATCATCTATATGAAGCAAAGGATATTTTTAAAACGCTCAACTCTATCTTAGCGATAATAGGCGAAACATTCGACGTCAGCCGGGTTTACATATTTGAAAATTCACAAGATGGCAAATATACGGTCAATACGTTCGAATGGTGCGCTAACGGCATTTCTCCGATGATACATACTCTTCAGCATCTGAAAAGAACGACGCTTAAAAATTATTATAGCTCTATGAAAAAAACTCAAGGGCTTTTCTATTGCAGCGACGTTTTAGATCTTACTCCCGAACTGCAAGAAATACTTAAGCCTCAGGGAATCAAATCGATGTTACATTACGAATTGACAGACGAAGGAGAAAATATAGGATTCGTAGGATTCGACGAATGCAGAGATATAAAATGTTGGAACTTAAAACAAATTGAAGTCATAACGGAACTGGCCCGCATTGTAGGCATATTTTTAAGATTATATAGACTTAAGCATGGATACGCCTTAGAAGAACTGCAAAAAACCGTAATACTCAACAATCCAAATAATCATAAGCTATAGCTTTACATGTCAAAATAGAGAACTATAAAACAAAAAAAAGCGGCATAACTTTTTATAGTTACGCCGCTTATACGAAGTAAAAATTATTTGAATACAAACCACTGAACTTCGCGATCATCAGTTAAATACAAAATATTTTTCTTATCTCCCAAATGAAATACCATAAACTTAGATATTGACGTTAAATTCTCAGTTTTGCCGTCTTTCAATAAATCTATTACGTAACGTCGTCCGCTTTCGCTAAGATTCACTAAAATATAACTATCGGAACCGGAACATAAAGCTCCCAGAATCCGTCCTGAAGATATTGTCGCAATTTTGCCGTTTACGTAAACTTTAAGTTCCCTGTAATAGTTATTATCCTTATTCTGAGAAGCCGGCATGCAATTATATAAGATAGCTCCGTCTTCGGTTCTATTTCCCAAATATTTGATATCTCCGACAATGCTGTCAATAAGCTCAAACTCCTTGCCTTCTTCGGCTTTTATCAAAAAAGATTTCTCTCCGGATTTAAGAACATATATAAAAGATTTAAAACCGAGAAATTTTATGCCGCTTAAGGACAAAGCTCCGTCTACATGAACTCCGGAAGCTTTAACCGCTTTTTCTCCGCCTTCTATAAAAGCTTTATAACTTAAGCTTTTATAAAGTTTACCTTCAGATATTTTATAAAAAACCGAAACTAAATCTACGGTAGTTTTTTCTCCCTCGGCATATTTCATATCATGAAATATTGAAGCCAGGGTATCGTCATCCACAAAATATAGAGGAGAATCCTGCGTAGAAGCTCCTCCTAAACGCTCAAAAATTGCAAGGCCGCTCTTATCGGAAGGAGGATTATCATATATGTTTTTCCATTCTCCGGTCTCAATGTTCAGTATATAAAGAGACGTGGGAAAACTGCTAAACGCTGAGGCATATTTAGCGTTAGGGCTAACGGCTATTTTTTTATTCTCAAATTTAAAAGGGCATAAACCTTTCTTCAGAACTTTATTATTTGCGGGATTATAAAGAATCCAACCTAAATCGCGAGTTCTGGCTTTAGATCTCATAAGCATAAATACGTCTCCGGATTCTCCAGATATACGCATAAAATTCACATTTAAAATAACGTCGCCAAACGTTTTAGACAGCTGTTTCTGTGAAACTTTGCCTTTAGAAACTACTTTTGCGTAGGAAAAACCTGAAAAACACAACGATATGAAAATTAAAACAATTAAAAACCGCAATCTAATCTTCACGTAAAATTCTCCTTTAAATCGTAATATACAATAATTAGGGAGGAAATTTATATTTTTACTCTGAAAATTTCCTCCCTAATTATTTTTAAAACTAAACCTTAAATTTAAAACTTCTGTTTTATGCTGGGCCACCAAGCCCACATAGTATGAACGGAGCCGTCCGAAGTTTCATATTTGCCGACAAAATTTTCATGATCCGTATAAATTTTGGTTATATCGTAAGATTCCAGCGTATGAAGTTCTCCGGGATCTAAAACTCCGTTCCTGTTTGAATCAATCCAAAGCATTATTCCGCTGAGCTCTTCGCCTTCCACTATACCGTTGCCGTCTACATCGTAAAGAGTAGACAACTTATCAAAACCATTGGCATATCCTCCTAGATTGCCGAAAAGTTCGGTAACTCCGGTTATTTTCCCGTTCTGAGGCATGCAAAGTAAAGCTCCTGGATTTTCGGAAAGCCATTCAGTCTGATCCGGGATACCGTCTCCGGTAAAATCGAACGTAGAAGCATATTCTCCGTAAAATTCAGGAAAATGCGGAAGCCATTCGTTTTTAGCGGTCGTTATCTTGCCGGTTTGATGGATGTCTAGAACCAGCGGCTCACCGCCGCCGCCACCGTTACCGCCGGGGTCAGGCGGCGGATTTGGCATTGCCATATCAGTTCTATCGCTGTTCTGAATAACGGTAATTTCCGAAGAAGCGGTAAGAACTCCGTCCACCAAAGTGTATTCTACAGAAGTCGAAGAAATTTCAGCAGAATAATTCGTCTCTCCCCTTTCAAGAAGGAGTAAAGACGAATTATTATAGAAATTAAAGTCATCCTCTAAACCTGTAGAGAAAAACATCAAATTGCTGTTAGAACCACTCACTTCAACCGTCACAACCGTTGGATTTTCGACATATTTTATGTTTTTAGACGGAGCGGTAATTCTGGAAGTAGTAGCTGCGTCGACTGTCGCCGCAAACGCGAAAGCGCAAATACCGGCGATAGTCAAAGTCAAAAGTTTTTTCATAAGCGACCTCCTAAATTTTATTGTTATAAACCGTTCCAGTTTAATTTCTACCACGTTTTTATATTACTATAAACTTATTAACATTACTTTAACTATCTTTTACAATGCGGCAGTATCTTTCTATAAAATATTACTTATTAAAAAGATATTTTATCTTCATGTAATAACTTACAAGGGTATTAAACAAAAACAGAAATATAACTCCGAAGCTATTTCTAATATATCCTATTACGCTGTTTCAATATCTGTCTCTAACAATCTATTATGCCATTAACCCTATAAGTTCACGCAAAAGCAGGCTTACTCTGTAGAGTTTCTCTGTCAAAGTCAGTAAGTCTCTAAACCTTCCATATATAAACGTGCGCCTATATTCCCTGTACGGATAGATATAAGCATTATACGCGCCTAAAAAACTAAAATAAACGCTTTATTCGCGACTGTCGCTTTATGAAGAGTTTTCAAGAATCAAGATCACTATCTTCAGTAAGCGTAAAATTAGCCGTTGCGCTGTCGTACTCATTCGTCCTTAGTAATTAACAGTATAAAACGGCATTGCGCAAGCTTTATTGCGAAGAGCTAGACTTGGTTAGCTATTCTCATTTTTTTTTCTTCTCAAATAATCATAAGCTATAGCTTAACATTTAAAATAGAACAAAACAAAAAAGCGGCGTAACTATATATAGTTACGCCGCTCAGACGAAGTAAAAATTATTCGAATACAAACCACTGAACTTCGCGATCATCAGTTAAATACAAAATATTTTTCTTATCTCCCAAATGAAATATCATAAACTTCGATATTGACGTTAAATTCTCAGTTTTGCCGTCTTTCAATAAATCTATTACGTAACGTCGTCCGCTGTCGCTCAGATTTACTAAAATATAACGATTATAGCATGAAACTAAAGCTCCAAAAATTCGTCCTGAAGATATTGTCAAAATTTTGCCGTTGACGTAAGCTTTAAGTTCCCTGTAATAGTTATTATCCTTATTCTGAGAAGTCGGTATGCAATTATATACTATCGCTCCGTCTTCGGTTCTGTTTCCCAAATATTCGATATCTCCGGCAATGCTGTCAATAAGCTTAAACTCCCTGCCTTCTTCGGCTTTTATCAAAAAAGATTTCTCTCCGGATTTAAGAACATAAATAAAAGATTTAAAACCGAGAAAATCTACGCCGCTTAAAGACGAACCGCCTTCTAAATGAACTCCGGAAGCTATAACGGCTTTTTCTCCGCCTTCTATAAAAGCTTTATAACTTAAGCTTTTATAAAGTTTACCTTCAGATATTTTATAAAAAACCGAAACTAAATCTACTGTAGTTTTTTCGCCCTCGGCATATTTCATGTCATGAAATATTGAGGCGACAGTGTCGTCATCTACAAAAACAAGAGGAGAATCCTGAGTTGAAGAGCCGCCTAAAAGTTCGAAAATTGAAAGGCCGCTCTTATCGGAAGGAGGGTTATCATATACGTTTTTCCATTCGCCGGTCTCAATGTTTAAGATATAAAGAGAGGCGGGATGACGGCTAAACGCTGCGGCATATTTAGCGTTAGGGCTAACGGCTACTTGTTTATTCTCAAATTTAAAAGGACATAAACCTTTCTTAATAACTTTATTATTTACGGGATTATAAAGAACCCAGCCTAAATCTCTGGTTCTGCTTTTAGAATCTCTAGTAAGCATAAATACGTCGCCGGATTCACTAGATATACGCAAAAAATTCATATTTAAAAGAGCGTCTCCAAACGTTTTGGAAAGCTGTCCCTTTGAAACTTTGCCTTTAGAAACTACTTTAGCGTCGGAAAAACCCGAAAAACATAAGGATAAGAAAACCAAAAAAATTAAAGTTCTCAATCTAATCTTCACGTAAAATTCTCCTTTAATGTAATATAAAATAATTAGGGAGGAAATTTTTATAATTAGAAGCAAATTTCCTCCCTAATTCTCTATTTTAAGCTAAAAATTCGACTTATTGCTTAACGGTAGGCCACCAAGCCCACATAGTATGAACGGAACCGTCCGAAGTTTCATATTTGCCGACAAAATTTTCCTGATCCGTATAAAGTTTGGTTATACCGTAAGATTCGAGAGTATGAAGCTCTCCCGGATCTGAAACTCCGTTTCTGTTGGAATCTATCCAAAGCATTATTCCGCTGAGCTCTTCGCCTTCCACTACGCCGTTGCCGTCTAAATCGCAAAGAGTTGCCAATTTATCAAAACCGTTGGCATATCCTCCGAGATTCCCGAAAAGTTCGGCAACACCGGTTATTTGTCCGTTCTGAGGCATGCAAAGGAAAGCGCCGGGATTTTCTGAAAGCCATTCAGTCTGATCCGGGATTCCGTCTCCGGTAAAATCGAACGTAGAAGCATATTCTCCGTAAAATTCAGGAGCATGCGGAAGCCATTCGTTCTTAGCGGTCGTTATTTTTCCGGTCTGATGAATGTCTAAAACCAGAGGATCTAAATCATGAACCGTTTGAGTATATCTAGTGTCAGTTCTTGCGCTGTTCTGAGTAACGGTAGTTTCCGAAGAAGCGGTAAGAACTCCGTCGACCATACTGTAAGTTACTGGAGTCGAAGAAACTTCAGCAAAATAAGTCGTAACTCCGGTTACAATCCAAGACTCTGTCCAAGAATGGCTAACGTTACCGGACGTAAAACTGCGATCAGCCAGCCTTACGTCTTCAATCGTCACAACCGTCGGATTTACTATACGATTTATGGTTTTAGACGGAGTGGTAACTCTGGAAGTCGTAGCTGCGTCGACTGTCGCCGCAAACGCTAATGCGCATATTCCTGCGAGAGTCAAAGTCAAAAGTTTTTTCATAAGCGGCCTCCTAAATTTTTATTGCTGTAAACCGTTTCAGGTTAATTTCTATTACGCTTTTATATTACTATACGATTATTAACATTATTTTAAATATCTCTTACAATGCGGTAGTATCTTTCTATAAAAATCTTACGTTTTAGAAAAATTTGTTATTTTATTCGATAAACTCAAAAGATATCCGATAAAAAGCGATGTTTAACGCCTCCGTAAAGCTTTCCATACGTCTTCGAAGCGAATAGGCATATGAGTAAGCTCTGCGCCGCATGCGTTTTTTATGGCGTTTCCCAAAGCGCCGCATATGCCGATCATAGAATGTTCTCCGACTCCTCTGGCTCCAAAAGGCCCGTCGATCTGAGGGGTTTCTATGGCGTAAACCTCAATATTTTTCGGAAGGTCTTGTGAAGTGGGAATTTTATTGTCCGTAAATCCGGCGTTTAACATTACTCCTTCGGAATTATATATATATCCTTCGCACATAGCCGTGCCAAGCCCCTGAAGAATTCCTCCTATAGCCTGCCCTCTAACGGCCTGAGGATTAATAACCCTGCCAACGTCAAACGCAGAAGCTACTTTTAATATATCGTATTCTCCCGTTTCAGGATCTACCTCTACTACTATTCCATGAGCTCCATAAGTCCATGCCAGAGCAGGTTTGCCCTGTCCCGTTTCTTTGTCAAGGTTAGTAAGTCCCTGAGCCGTATATCTGCCTACTCCAATGAGAGGCCCTCCTATTCCCTGTCCGTCGGGATAAGCGTATCCTACGGCTAAAGAACTAAAAGAGACGCTTTTTTCGCGGCTGCGTTTTATAAAAATTTTCTCCGAGTCGTGATCTAGATCTTCCAAACTTGCTCTAAGAACTCTGGAAGCCGTATCGTAAGCCTGTTTCAAAAGATCTCTTGCGGCAAGAATAGCGGCGTTTCCGGTTAAAATAAGTCCTTTGGAAGCTACTGTCTGCCAATCGTAAGGATCATGATCCGTATCGCTCTCAATTACGACTTTTATCTTTTCAATAGGGAATCTCAATTCTTCCGCTAATATTTGAGCTATTGAAGTATAAGTCCCCGCTCCGATTTCGGTAAGCGTAAAATTAGCCGTTACGCTGCCGTCCTCATTCATCCTTAGCGTTACGGCCGTAGAAGTATAAGACGGCATCGCGGGAGCTTTATGCAGAGCGGCTACGGACTTAGCTATTTTTCTTTTAGTCGACTCTTCTCTTTTCTTTTCTTCCTCAGTTAACCCTCCGTATCCAATCGCTTTAGCCGCAGTTTCAAGGCATTTAACGACGTTTCCGGTATTTGCAGTAACAATTTCTCCCGTAAGCGTTACAGATCCCGGTTTTAAGGCGTTTAATTTTCTAAATTCCAAAGGATCCATCCCCACGGTTTCTGCGGCTAAATCCATATGCCTTTCTATGCCCCAAGAAAATTCCACATGACCAAAGCCCCGGTATGCGGTGGCAAAAGGTTTATTTGTATAAATCGTATAAGCGTCGATCCAGGCGTTCGGGATCTCATAGGGTCCTGAAGCGGAATATCCGGAAGAACGAGTGACGTTTACGGCATAGTCTGCGTAAGCTCCCGAATCCCAATACATAGTCATTTTCTGAGCGATAATTTTCCCGGACTTGGACAAGCCCGTTTTAATATCGTACGTTAATCCGCTCCTACAAGGAAGCATAGAAAATTCTTCCTCTCTGGTGGCGACGAATCTAACCGGTCTGCCTCCGGCTTTTTTAGAGAGCGCAAGCGCTAAAGGCTCAATCCCGATCCCGGCTTTGCCTCCGAATCCCCCGCCTACGTACGGTATATGAACCTGAATAGACGCGTGGGGAATCTTAAAAGCATAAGCCAAAAGATTTCTTACGGTAAAAGGAGATTGAGCCGACGTCCAAACTTTCAAACGATCTCCGGCGCCCCATACTCCGACGGCCGCATGAGTTTCCATAGGCACATGCTGAACGCTTGGATTTGTATAACGCCGTTCGACTATATAATCAGATCTCGCAAAACCCTTTTCAACGTCGCCCTTTCTAAGCTTCGTATGATTGGCTATATTAGTTCCGGGGACAGGAGTAAAACAAGCCTCGACAAAACTATAATCGGCAAGATCGGGATGAACAAGAGGAGAATCCTGCTCTA
Source organism: uncultured bacterium (assembly GCA_949288455.1). GTDB lineage: Bacteria > Vulcanimicrobiota > CADAWZ01 > CADAWZ01 > CADAWZ01 > CASEKF01. The sequence goes on along the minus strand of CASEKF010000066.1, from coordinate 36,103 downwards.
AAGCTTTTACCGGATCTAAAACAGGCTCTAAAGGCTCGTAGTTAACTTCGATAAGATCTACGGCAGCCTGAGCGGCGGCTTCGCTGTCAGCTGCCACGGCGGCTACGGCTTCTCCGAAATGTCTGACGCAGCCGCGAGCTAAAATATACTTGTCTACCAAATACAAACCCAACCTGTAATTGAGTTCTTCTCCTATGAGCACGGCATGCACCCCGGGAGCCGCTTCAGCCTTAGACGTATCTATAGATAAAATTTTTGCCCTGGCATAAGGACTCTTCTTAACTTTAGCATACAACATACCCGGAAAAATCAAATCTCCCGTATAAACGGCCGAGCCGGTCAATTTTTCGAAAGCATCGACTCTAACGGCGTTTTTACCCACATATTTTAAAGAATTTTTCTCTGCGTTTTCATTCATATTTCAATTCGTCTCCGATTTTGCCGGCCGTATAATCCATTACGGCTTCGACTATCTGCTTATATCCAGTACATCTGCAAAAATTGCCTTCGATGGCGGCATATACCTCCTCTTCCGTAGGCGAAGGATTTTCAAGAAGGAATTCCTTTAAAATCATAACCATTCCTGGAGTACAAAAACCGCACTGCACGGCATGATGTTTATTCAGACATTCTTGCAATCCCGAAAGCTTTCCGTCCTTAACTTCGCCTTCAATTGTCTCAATCTCAGAACCGTCGGCCTCAGCCGCCAAAGTGATGCAAGAATTTACTGTCCTGCCGTTCATAATAACGGTACAAGCTCCGCATTCTCCAGCTCCGCAACCTTCTTTAACTCCCGTAAATCCCAATTCGTTTCGCAAAAAACGCAGTAAAGTCATATTAGGCTCTATCTCGCGTTCGTATAATATATTGTTCACAGTTACCTTAATTTTCATAACCATTTATTCCTCGTCAGAAGTTCTAGCATATTCAACAAGTCTTTTTATATACTGTCCAAGCATAAATTTCCGATATTCCGCCCCGGCTCTCAAATCGTCTATAGGAGACGTCAATTTTAGAGCCGAATCAACTATATGTTCGACGTCGGAAGAAATTTTGTATTCTCCCAAAAAAACGGGAACGGGAGCGCATGAACCTGCGGCAAGCCTGATAACGTCGGAATCGGAAATCATAGCGGCGCTGACAAGCGCAAGATCATGTCCCTTAATACGTTTAAGCTTTAAAACTTTGCCTTTCCAATCAGAATATTTATTCGGCACAGATATCGACTCGACAATTTCATCGTCGGCCAAATCCGTTTTTCTAACGCCTTTATAAAAAGAAGACAAAGGTTCCGTTCTCCTGCCTCTTACGGATATCACATTTACGCGAGCGTCAAGAGCTAATAAAGCGGGAGCCATATCTCCCGCAGGACTGGCCGTGCAGATATTTCCCGCTACGGTAGCTTTATTCCTTATCTGTCTGGAAGCTATGGAAGCGGCTGCGTTCGCCAAAACTTCAAAATCCGAATTAACGAAACCGTTTTCCGTTATTTCGGTAAGCGTAACGGAGGCGCCAATAATAAGTCCTTCCTCTAAACTAAAATTAATTTCTTTAAATGCTTCTATTTTTTTAATATCGATAACGCAGGACGGACTAATTTTACCGGCTCTAATATCTACAAGCAAATCCGTTCCTCCGGCCAATATTTTATAAGAGGCGGATTTTCCCGAGATCAACTCAAGTAATTCCTTTTTAGAAGAAGGAGCGACATACATAAAACCGTGAAGCATATTTTAAGACCTTTCTCTTTAAGTTCCTATAGAGTTAAAAAAAGTATATGTTCCGTCACATAGGATAATTTAGAACGTCTCCTTTAGACATAACTACCGCCGTAACGCCTATGCCAAGGCCTTCGACTTTCTCTTTAAAATCTTCGGCATCCTGAGCGATAAGGTCAAAAGTATTAAAATGCATTGGAACCACAACTTTGGGACGAACGAGAGAAACGGCTTTTAAGGCGTCCTCAGGGCCCATAGTATATTTATCTCCTATGGGGCAAAGGAATACGTCTACCGGAGTCTGTTCCGCGATAAGAGCCATATCTCCAAAAAGACCTGTGTCTCCGGCATGATATACGCGAATACCGTTCATATCTACTATGAATCCGCAGGGATTGCCCGTATACCTGCCTTCAGGCGAAGAATTTCCATGAAGGCTGTTTACAAACTTGACGTATCCGAAATCAAATTTAATTTTTCCTCCTATATGTCCGTCAATAGTTTCGCATCCTTTTTCCGCGAAATAATTAGCCAGCTCAAAAACTGCCAAAATTGGAGCCTTCTTTTTTATCGATATCTCTGCGGCATTGCCAATATGATCTCCATGGCCATGAGTAAGAGCAATAATCGAAGGAGACGCTTTTTTCATATCTTCGGAAAGCATAAAAGGATCTATCAAAACCGTAAACTCTCCGTTCTCAATCATAAAAGAAGAATGTCCGCCGTAATAAATCTTCATAATACAAACTCCTCGCTTTAATTTATTTTTTAATTAATTAGTCGACGCATAATAATCGCCAAACAAGGCGCCATCCCTTCGGCAATAGCGGTCGATCTTGTATTAAAGTTAATTCTTTAACGCCTTTAACCTAGCCTTTTTTATTGGAAAGATTTTTTAGAATCTTCGCATCCTTCAGAGTCTTCAAATTCCGAAGAATCCTTAGGCTTGCCTCTCCGTTTACCTTTAGCAAATAATAAGCCCATTTCAAAAAGCAAATAAGTCGGCGTAAAAAGCAAAAGCTGACTAACGACGTCAGGAGGCGTAAGTATTCCCGCTATTATAAGTATGCCTACGAGAACGTAAGGTCTTGTCTTCACCGCCGTATCGTAATCGACTACGCCGGTCTTTATTAAATAAAAAGTGATCAAAGGGAATTGAAACATCACTCCAAAAGAGAGTGAAAGCCATAAAGCCATATTAACGATACGCTCTACTCCAAACATCGCCTGCATAGTCGGAGAAGAAAAACTAAGGCCAAATTTTATAATAAGAGGCAGAATACAATAAACGCAAAAAAAGACTCCCAGTAAAAACAGCGCGCTGGATAAAAAGACTATCGGAATAATTACTTTTTTTTCATGTTCATACAACGCGGGCAAAAGAAAAAGCCATAACTGCCTGGCTATATAAGGGAAACAAACTAAAAAGTCAAGAAGACAGGCTATTTTTATATGTATAACAAATACTTCTAGAGGAGAAAAATAATTAAGAGAAACATCTATATCGGAAAGAATTACGCTAATAAGCCAATTTAAAGTTTTTGGAGCGAGAAAAAACATAAAAGGAAACGCTATCAGAAGAGCCGCAATAGATTTTATTATTGCGGCTCTTAGCTCTTCCAGGTGCGATAAAAACGGCTGATCAATGTTATTCATATTTTAATTATCCCTTTTAGCCAAATCCGGGCCGGGCACAGATGTTTCAGACTTTTTTGCATCGACTTCGGTTTGTCCGACGCTTTCCTCTTCTAAAAGGTCTTTAGTTTCCTGCTCTACGGCGCTAGCGGCCTTTTTATATTCAGATTTAGCTTTGCCTAAAGCTCTAGCGAGTTCCGGCAGCTTTTTAGGTCCCCAAATTATAAGAACTACTATACATATACATACAATTTCCATTATTCCTAAGGACATAGAAGGTTCTCCTTAAAATCATTTTTTTATATGTCGTATAAAAATCATACGCTCCAGAATTAAAAATACTAACTAAAAATTAATATTTTATAGTTGATCCGCTTTTTGAAAGCGGGGCAATCGCTTATCCAATCATCAAAAATTTACGCATCCCCTAAACGCCTTTTTAATACAAAATACAGCTAAATGAACTTTTGTTCTTTTACCGGATAAATCGTTATCGACTTAACGGGACATGCTAAACCGCAAGCTCCGCATCCGATACATTTAGAAGCGTCTATAACGACAGTTTTACCGTCTGCGATCGTAATTGCGCCGCAGGGACACGCAGAAACGCAAGCCCCGCAATTAACGCATTTATCAGACAAAATAACGGCTACGCCAATCCTTAATCTCCGTTTTTCGTCTAAAGACAATCTTTTTAAGGCTCCGGAAGGACATACCTGAGAACAATCCCTGCAATCATAACGACAAAAATTTTTAGAATAATCCAAGCTTACGGCTCCATATTGCCCGTCCGCTTTTTTTATTATCTTCTCAGGACAATGCTGAACGCACAAATTACAGTTAAGACACCTGTTGAAAAAATCTTCTTCGTTTCCCGCTCCGGGAGGAAGAATAACTTCTGAAGATTTTCTCTTAATCGCGTTTTTTAAAAGGAGGACTCCTCCGCCTGACAAAAGACCGATAAATCCGGCGGCGACAGCTGTTATAATTTTTCTTCTATCAGGGCTGAAAGAGATAGATCCTTCTCGTTTTATCCCAAAATGCAAGGCTCCCTTAGGACATGAGGACAAACATTTTAAACACTTTACGCAGGCTTCGTTGTCTACCGTTTTTCCGTTAGCGTCAATACATTCCGAAGGACATAATTTTTCGCATTTTTTACAAGATACGCACTCTGAAGCGTCGATATAAATTTTATTTAGCGATATTTTGGATATAAGGCCAAGAACGGTTCCCACAGGACAAATATCGACGCAAAATATTCTATCTTTAAAAAAAACGGCGGCGGCGATCGCAGCCGCGACTATAAGTCCCCAAGAAGCTAGCGTAAATCCTGATCCAAACGCCGCATACGGATCCAAAAATCTAAAAATTATCGACGTTCCTCCGAAAAAAACGGCGAAAGAAGCTACGGCTATAAAATACTTCAACGCTAAACCGCTTCGCTTAGAGCCGTTTCTTTTAAATAATTTTCTACATATAATCCCAAAAGCCTCTTGTAAAATGCCTAAAGGACATATGCAAGAACAATAAAGTCTTCCGAAAATAAAAGTAAATGCAAGCGCTAAAATAAGAGCGACTAAAGATACGAAAGTAAAATCCAGAATATTCCTTTGAATTAAAGAAAACAACTGAATATCAAATACCTTTATCGGATAAAAAAGACCGGTAATGCCCAAAATAGCCGCTAATAGAATAATCGATGAAAAAATTACTCTTATATAAAATATTTTTTTATATAAATTTTTATTCGACATGCTAAAAAAACACGCCTATTTTTTTACTTCTGCCGCAACCATTTCAAGAAGAGCGGGAATATCGAGAGACTGAGGACAATTTTTCTTACAAAGATTACATTTAATACACTTATCCGCTCTTTCTTCCTCGGCTATAGAATTATAATAAAATTCAAGCGACCATCTATCGCCTGTTTTCTTATAATCGTTGTAAAGAGAAAAAATCTGAGGAATATTTATCCCTTTTGGACAATCTTCAACGCAATATTTACAAGCCGTGCAATTTATCTCGCCTTGAGACTGAATTATTTTCGCTATCTGCGAAGCTAATCTTTCTTCCTTTTCCGTAATAGGCCTGTAATTTACAAAAGTAGCGGTATTCTCTTCCATTTGCTTCAAATTGCTCATTCCGCTCAAAACTGTCATAACGTTATTTTTTCCGGCAGCCCATCTTAACGCGAACGAAGCCGGAGTCTCTCCGGGGATTTCGGCTTTCAAAGCGTTCAAAGCTGCTGCCGATAAATTGCATAAACCGCCGCCTCTTATCGGTTCCATAACGATAACGGGAACTTTAGCCTTTTCGGCTATTTCATAATGACGCTTTGCGTTCATAACTTCCCAATCAAGATAATTTATCTGAAGCTGACAGAAATCCCAAGGATGTTCCGAAATCACTTCCTCGAGCATAGGCGTGGTTCCATGAAAGGAAAAACCTAAATTCCTTATCTTGCCGTCTTTCTTATAACGAACTAATTCGTTATAAACGTCGTTGTCTTTATACTGATTATATGTGCCTTGGTTTATATTGTGACACATATAAAAATCAAAATACTCGACCCCGCATTTTTTTAGCTGTTCAGCAAATATCTGATGAACGTCTTCTTTAGAAGTAAGCCTTCCTATAGGATTTTTATCGGCAAGAAAAAAATTCTCGCGCTTATAATTCCTTAAAATTGAACCTATTACGTTTTCTGATTTTCCATCCATATACATATAAGCGGTATCGAAATAATTTACGCCACGTTTGAAGGCGCATTCTACCATTTTTTCGACCTCGGCTACGTCTACGGCGTCTCCTTTTTTAGGGAATCTCATACAACCGAATCCAAGAAGAGGAAGACTTAAATCTTTAAACTTTCTAACGACTACCGAACCTTCGGAATTCTTGCTGACGTTTACTGGCAAAGCGTCGGATACAGTCTGCGTCTTAGCGCATCCTCCCATAAAAGCGGCCCCGCCTATCGCTAAAAGAGAATTTACGATAAAATCTCTTCTTTTCATTCTTTATTAATAATCCTTTCTTCGTCTTAGAATAAAATATGAAACGTATATTTACCGGAAAAAATAGTTTTGTAATTATTTATAACACGGCGTTAAACTTAAACGGAATAATCGGAGCAACGTCTATAGATTTGACTTCCAGCGTCGCTTCGCTTCCTCGATAGTGAACGGGAGGAAAAGTAAAGCCTCTTAACATTTTACCGAATTTTTCGCTCCAGTGAGAACTTCTATCTATAGGAGAATAAGAATACCCTTCTTTATCAATAAGCCTTACGTCTCTTATTCTTATATAGCTGATATTCCCTGTTTTTATATGCATCTGATGATTCAAAATAATATATTCGGGATTATAATAAATTTCGTCGACAGACAGGGATCCGCTGATTGACAGAAACGGAGAAGAAAGCTCAAAAGGCTGTTCCTGACAATAATCTATATCTCTGATTTCCAAAGGAAATCTCCAAGGTTCAGGAAGAGTAATATTGAAAATTTCCTCGATGTTAATTTCAAGATTTTTAGGCTCCTCTACGCTATCGGAAAAATAGTAAAGGCGGGTGTTGAACATTCCCCAAGGACCGGAACCTGTAGTCGGATACACATAACCGTTTTCCTTGCTTTTTAGGGTTATCTTAAAAAACATCGGTCTAAAAAGCGTCGCGTCGTCCAGCTGCATACGCCGGGCAAACTCGGAAGGGTCTTCGGAAAGTAAAACGGCTTCGTTAAAATTATAACGCCACTGAGCTAACTCTTCCGGAGTCATTCTTTTGTTAAAGGAATCGCAAAAGATCTGGCATCCGGCAAGTCCGGAACGTATTTTTGAAATTTTAACTCCCTGATTTAGAAGCGGCAAATCTATATAACATGGAAAATCTTTAGAATAATAATTTCTATGTGAAAAATCAGAGTGAATAATAAACTGCCAACTTCCTTCACACTGCCAAACCGGCGGAATTTCTTCTTTTTCCTGCTGAATTTCAGCCCTCCATTCCTGAAGTTTAGCGATAGCGTCCGGTTCCGCTCCTTCTTCGGCATCCCAAGGATCATTTAAAGTGTTAATCTTAACTAAAGGCGTCTGCCCCGGATTGACCACCTGAATCTCTTGCACGACTAAAGTAAGTATTTTAGATATATCTCGTACCGGCTCAAATTCCATAAAGGCCGGAAAAGGATCCCTTGATTCAATAGTCTTAATACCTATCAAAGCGTAATTAACGTTATTTTCGTAATCAAATAAAGAAGCTCTAGCAGGCATATAACCCTGCGGAATTTCTTCTATTACCTCAAAGCCTACTATTGTTTTAACGCTGTCAAACAAAATAGATTTAACGACTATTTGAATTCCTAAATCCATCGCCGACTGTTCTACCGGAATAAGAGCCCCCATAGCCTTAGCTCTGTTTAGAACGGCCGTAAAAACATTTTCCTGTTCCATATTAGCGTCCTTTCTTTTTTTACCTTCTCATTTGCCTGAATGGCCAGACCCGTCGGAAGATGGAGCGGAACCATCAGAAGGAACCGAAGATCCGTCGGAAGATGGAGCGGAACCATCAGAAGGAACCGAAGACCCGTCGGAAGATGGAGCGGAACCATCAGAAGGAACCGAAGACCCGTCGGAAGATGGAGCGGAACCATCAGAAGGAACCGAAGATCCGTCGGAAGATGGAGCGGAACCATCAGAAGGAACCGAAGATCCGTCGGAAGATGGAGCGGAACCATCAGAAGGAACCGAAGACCCGTCGGAAGATGGAGAGTCTAAAACTAAAGGTTCTTGCAAATCGTCGCCTAATACGACTTCGCTTTTAAGCAAAGTAAATTCAAGCTTCTGAGCCGGAATAGAAATCTTCAACACTTTTCCGGATTGATCTATGTGGAATATCATTCCGGTATTTGTCTCGCATCTGAAAGCGTTTGCATCGCCGCCTTCAGCCTCTACTCTCTCAAAATTTTTAGCTTCAAGCTCCAGTTTTACTATCTTCATATTTTCAGGCATAAAAGCGGTAAATCTATACTTACCTCCAATTTCAATTCTGGGAATCTGCCCTATCGCCAAACACCACAGAGAAAGGAAACGATTATCCAGTAAATATGTTCCTTTAGAATAAGGAATATTGCTTGTTACTTCATTTCCTTCTTCATCAACTCTCAATATTTTTTGTATATATTTATCCGTAAATTTAAATTTGCCGGAAGAAAGAGAATCGCCTATTTCACTTTTAAAATCACAGCTGACCGGCAAAGCTTTTATATCAAAGGAAGCGTCTAAATATGCTCTGAAATCTACTCCGGCAACTTTCATCAACACTTCGGATTCAAACAAATAATTTTCGCCTTCTTCTCCAAAAATCATATCGGCAACTCTGGCGCGTTCCTTACCTATAACCTTATCGTTTATCTTTATTTCATAAGTTCTGGATTCCCCAAGAGGCCAAAATATATCTTTCTGATGAAAAGGAGTGCGTTTGGGAGGCTTTGGAAGAAAATCTACGCCTTCAAGCGATATTTTTGACAAATCGCCAATCTCATACAAATACACTCTATCGCAGTTAACGCCTTCTTTCCCTTTTGAAACGTCGAAAGGCAGCCATCCGCTGTTTTCAATATATACTTCGCACCAATACCCCGGAATTAATTCCCCTTTTTCGAAAATTATGCCTCCGGCCATCCTAGCCGGGATCCCTGCGGCCCGACACATAGCCGTCATTAATAAGGATTTGCTTTCCTGATTTCCCTGTCCGGTATTAAAAGTTATCAACGCGCTTGGCAAAGAAACTCCGTCTTTTATGTTTTCATTTATCCAAGACGCAATTTTGCCCGCGGCAGTTCTGCAGTCTCTGGACTTCCATGTAATTTCCTGAGCTTTATTTACTATATAATCGTCTGAAGATTCTATTCCGGGCTGAGCTTTCAAATAAACGTCAAATTTTTCTCCAAGTTTAAAAGGCGGAAATCTATTAGGCTTATCTATCTTGATATCAGTCTTTTTTACGGTAAAAGTACCGGAGACTCCGTCTTCAGAAACGTCTCCGTTAAACTTTTGAGAGAATCCAAGAACTTCGTAATCTTTAGTTTTAATACCTCGACCAAAGATATTTCCCGACACGCTTATCATTCTAACGGAATCGAAATCGGTAAAGTATACGGGCGACAAAGCCGCTCTAGATAGGCCTAAATCGACTCCCGGAGCTTTCTTCAACTCTTCGGCGGCTTTATTATTGCTTAATTCGATGGATAAATCTCCGCCTATTTCGGCTATCTTATAAATTTTACTTTCCCGTTGAGAATACCAAATTTTCATCGAAGGTATTCCGTAATAATTCCTCAAAGTATAAACGTCTGTTTTAACCTGTTTGCCTTTAAAATCTAAAGTAACTTCGGGCTCTCTTATCAAAGTAAGCGTTCCTTCCGTTCTCAAAATAGGATCGTAAACGTAAAATTCAGTCTCTTTGGCTCCTTTAGCAGCTTGAATCAAAACATAATAATGTTCGATAAAAGAATCGACTCTTCCCCACAAATTAGCGGTAAACAAATAACAAGAATTATCCGTTTCATGAATAAAAGTCGCGACATTTTTCTCAGTCCCGTTTTTCTGCGCTATAACTCCGTCAGAATAAACGGTTTCCGAAACGGCCTGAAAGCCTCCGATATTCTGCTGCATTAAAAAATACGAAGGCAACCCCGTAGTCACGTCTACGGAAAAATCAGCCTGAAAAACCGATTCGGTTATGTTGCCGATACCTGCCCTCACTATTGACAAAGATCTATATTTAATAAAGTCTTCGCCTGCCAGGCTCATATTTGAGCCTGTCCTGTAAACGGAATACCCAATCATCTTACCGCCATATTTTAAAGCGTAATGACATTCGACGTTCGATTTAAATAAATTTTGAGAATAAGCTGTCTGAGGAGTAATCGCAAGTATTAACAAAGTCGTCAAAAATAAAGATAAAGCAAGTCTCATAATTAATTTTAGTTTTCCTCGTTTGATTTAGATAAAAATAAGAACGCGTAACTTCTAATCTAACTATAGAAAATTTTACAACGCGTAATTTAAATCCTTTATTTATATATGGACAAAATTTTTACGGGATGGCTCAAAAACTGCGATTTATATTAATAAAAAACATACGCGCTTGACAAAGGAAACGCTTAAAAGCGTAAAGAAATCTATTTAAATAATCTTAACATTTAATTTAATGAAGTAAAATAACTTATTTAGCTAAAACTTTAACATGCGGGTAACTTGACGATAAAAGGAGGCGTCATGCAAAAAAAAACAATCGCGCTTTACTTTTTTCTGATCTTAGCGATATCTCCGGTCTTCAGTCAAGACGAATACGGCTTCACAAAAGTTTATCTTAACGACGGAAAATATTTCCTTCTTCCGGATTCGTTTGAATTCAATATGGAAGCGACAAGAGCTTTTCTTGAACGACGTAAATACGCAAGCTCGGAGATTGCAAAATACTATATAAATACACGCCTTGGAATAGCAATTGTATTTATATCAAAACGCATGAGCGAAGAAGAAAAAGAAGCCGACGTAATCTCCAAAGAATCAGGCATAGAAACTTATTTTAAGCGGGCCTTCTCAGATTATACAATGCCTACTCCAAGAATAATAACTTTAAACGGGAGAAAGACTATGTTCGTCCGTATGAGCAATAATCTCAAAGGAGAAATAGCGACAGAAACGCTAATATATTTATTTCAAGAAGACGACTCATATTTTATGACTATGTACATGACTACAAGCCATAATTTTAATCAATATTTAAGAATGTTTATGGACATTCAAAACTCATTTCAATAAAAGGATTTAAACGCATGAAAAGAATCGTAAATATTCTAATCGCCTTAGCTCTGACCGTAGTTATGCTCCCTTTATTTGCTCAAGCGACTCTTGCCGATACCGCGTCGCTAAGCGACGGACACACGCTGACAATTCCCGACGAATTCAGCCAAGTTTCCGAAATTGCTCCGAATGCCGTTTTATACGCTACTCCAAACGAAGATCAGGGAATAATGATCATGGAAATTAACAAGATAAAGTACATGCCCACAAAAGCTTTCGCCGACACATTCTTTGATGAGTTTGCCAAAAAATACCCCGGACTTGAAATAATCAACAAAAGACAAATGACAATGAACGGAAATTCGTTCTATGTTATAGACTCTAAACAACCAAATAAAAATACATTTACAAAAAAGCAAAGAATGATTTCCGCATTTTTTGAATCGAACGATAAGCTGATTATGATAAATTATTTTGGTTTCGACACATACATTCCAAGTAATATATATAAAGTTTTAAGCTCTTACAAATAAAATTAAGATTTTCCCTGCAGTCGAATCCTCGGATCTATATAAGCGCAAAGGATATCGGCGGCGATATTTGAAAATACCACAAGCAAACTGCTTATAAGTATATCGCCCATCAAAATCGTGTAATCTCTGTGAAATACAGCTTCCATACCGAGGCGTCCCATTCCTGGCCATGCGAAAATCTGTTCGACAATGAAGGCCCCGGCAAGGATTTCCGGGATAGAAAGGGCAAGTACCGTAATAAATGGGATCAAAGCGTTTCTTAAAGCATGAACCGTCAACACCGAGTATTCTCCAAGTCCTTTTGACCAAGCCGTTCTTATATAGTTCTGACCGGAAACTTCGATGAGAGACGATCTTATATACCTGGTCCAAGCGGCAAGATTTCTAATCGTAAGAACAAACGCGGGAAGCGCCAAATGCCACGTTAAATCAACTACGGAATCCCAAAACGGAGCGTCTACCAGGATTCCCATTCCCATAGGCGGAAAAATTGGAAATTTTAAAGAAAACAGCCATATAACCATAAGCGCCAACCAAAAAGGGGGCATAGATAACCCTACAAAAGAAAAAAACGTCAGGAAATAATCAAAAAACGAATATGGTTTAAGAGCGGAAAATATTCCCAACGGGAAAGCGATAATAACGCTTAAAAGATATGAAGCTCCCATAAGAATCAACGTAGCCGGAATTCGTTCTAATATCGAATCCAAAACGGGTCTCCCGTTAACAAGGGAATATCCCAGATCCCCCTTTAAAATAAAATTCTTAAGCCATATAAAATATTGAATATGAAGCGGCTTATCAAGCCCCAGGTTCCTTCTGATAATTTCCCTATCTTCAGGAGGCGTATTAGGACTTATAAACATTTTTGTAGGATCCCCCGGAGCGAGTCTGACTATCACGAAAGTCAGCGCGGTTATAATTAAAATAAGAGGTATAGCTCCGGCGAGTCTTTTTAAAAAATATACCAGCATTTAACAGCGTTTATCTCCATTTAAAAAAAACACGACGGGCAAAAAAATCAATTTGCCTCGCAGATTTCTTTAAGCTTTTTATATGAAGAAGCGAGACTGACCGAAACGACTTCCGTCCTGCCTATTACGTCCATAAAATTGGCGTCTCCCGCCCACCTCGGAACTATATGACAATGCAAATGTCCGGCGACTCCGGCTCCCGCCGCCGTTCCTAAATTCATGCCGATGTTGAAGCCGTCCGGAGAGTAAAGCTTTTTTAAAAGTTTTATCCACCTTTGCGTCATAAGATTCATATCTGACAACTCTTCCAAAGATAAATCCTCAAAAAGAGCCGTATGCCTATAAGGAGCAATCATAATATGCCCGTTATTATAGGGATACAAATTCATAACGCACAAAGAATGAGAACTTCTCTCTAAAATCAAATTTTTTTCATCGTCCTCAGAATCTCTTAAACCGCAAAAAAGACAATCCCATTTTTTATATCCAACTTCAAGTAAATCATGGGATCGCCATGGAGCCCAAATTTTTGTCATAGAAGTATCATCCATGCCTGTTCTCCTGAAGGAATAATAAAAAAAGAATCTGCGTATAAAACAGACTCTTTCAAAATGGGCGCAAACGGATTCGAACCATTGACCCCTACGATGTCAACGTAGTGCTCTAACCATCTGAGCGATGCGCCCTTGTAAACGAGGCGACGAGCGGAGTCGAACCGCTGTGAACGGTTTTGCAGACCGCTGCCTAAGCCACTCGGCCACATCGCCGTACATAATTTTCTGGAGCGGAAAACGGGATTTGAACCCGCGACCCTCGGCTTGGGAAGCCGATGCTCTACCGCTGAGCTATTTCCGCAACGCCGATATTATAGCATACTGCAAAATACTTTGCAATACCCTATTATACTTTTTTTTAAGATTTTCAAAATAAAGCCAAGTCATCTTAAGTAAAACAATATCGCGCGTAAATAAATATTTAAGCAAAAACAAATTATTGAATAAAATGGGGAAAACCATAAGCCGACTAAACAAATTGATACGGAAAGTTTGCCCTTATCGGACGGAATAAGACGCATATGGCGCGAAAGCGATTTCTGGCAAAGTTTCCTTATTACTGCCTGAAAAACATTTATATATAAAAGGCATCATTCTAAAATAAACTTGGACAAATTACCGTTCATTATTTCCGTTAGCGCGAGATCGTGCGGAGTTCGTATAACGTTTCTAAATTTTCGATATGGTCTTCCCCCAGAAATCGAAACCATAAAAACGATACGGATATTATAGCGATCAATTAATTGAGTTAACTCAAAATAGAAAAAATATAGCGCGTTATTCTTTCTCTAAAACTCTTTCGGAATTAAAAAACACGGAAAACAAAGTTTTTATTAACGGTTTTCCGTGTTTTTTAATAAACGTTATTTTTAAGGTAAAGGTAAGATATTATTTGAGTTCTTGCAATAAAGCTTTTAAGAACGACATAAAAGACTCTACCGAAGAAATACTTATCGTCTCGTCGGGGGAATGAACTCCATTAAGCGTAGGGCCAAATGAAACGGCTTCCATCTCTGGAAATTTTTCTAAAATCAAGCCGCATTCCAGACCTGCATGTATAGCCTTTACGTTTATATCGCTACCCGTAAGTTTTTTATAAACGGATTTAGCCGCGGCAAGAAGCTTTGAATCCATATTAGGCTGCCAACCTGGATAACCTTCGCCTGAAAAATAATCAAAACCTAAAATGCCTGCGATAGCCTCAGTTCTCTGACAAACGGCTTTCTTTACGGTTTCAGAAGAACTTCTGTGAGACATCTCAAATATAATTTTCTCGTCTTCCTGGGAAACGATAGCAAAATTAGTAGAAGTTTCCACAAGATCTTTTATTGCATGACTCATTCTTATTACGCCATGAGGAATCATAAAGACCGCGTTCAAAAGCACTGACGAAGACTCCTGAGTCAAAACTCTATCTACCGAAGATTCGGACGGTTCCACGGAAATCTCGACTTTATTCTCGACATCCTTAAACTCGTTCCAAAAAATAGTTTCCCACTTTTTAGCGGCAGCTTTTAAAGCGTCGGCATCCTTACAACAAATAAGAGCCTGAGCTTCTCTGGCGATAGCGTTCCTCTTATTGCCGCCGGTAAAGGAAGCTATTGAAAACTTTACCCCCTCCTTCTTAAGATTCCATAAAAAACGGCCTAAAAGTTTAATAGCGTTAGCCCTTCCCTCGTTTATCTCCATACCGGAATGGCCGCCTCTTAAACCTTTTATCATAACTAGATACCCGGATACTTTAGGACAACCCTTAGCGCAAGAATCTTTCCATTCCGGCGTAAATTCCATACGATTATCAATTCCGCCGGCGCAGCCTATATATATATCGCGCTCGTTTTCGGAATCAAGATTTAAAAGATATTTGCCGTCTATAAAACCGGGCTTCATAAATTTCGCGCCGGTCATACCGGTCTCTTCGTCGACTGTAAAAAGACACTCCAAAGGAGGATGAAGCGCAGAATCGTCTTCAAGAACCGCTAAAGCCGCCGCCATTCCGGCTCCATTGTCCGCTCCAAGACTCGTGCCGTCGGCAGAAATCAAATTTCCATCTCTCTTAAGCTCAATCGGTTGAGTCATAAAGTCAAAATCCTTATTACGATTCTTCTCGCATACCATATCCATATGTCCCTGAAGAACTACTCCCGGAGCGTTTTCATAACCTGGAGAAGCGTTTTTCTTAACGATTACGTTACCGACTTCGTCCACTTTATAAGCTAAAGAATGACTCTTGGCGAATTCTATCAGGTATTCTCCAACTTTTTCTTCATGTTTTGACGGCCTTGGGATCCGAGTCAAAGCGTAAAAATGCTTCCAAAATAATTCAGGCTTAAGGTTTCCTACAGGACTGTTATGAAAATTACAAGACATATCAATATTCCTTTCTCGCTTAATTCAATTCAGAATAAAAAATCAATTAAAAGCTTATAATTGACGCCAGGCAAACCCTTTGGTTTTTAAACGAAATTTTATTTTTTAATTTTCTTCTTCGCCTTATTATCTTCAGACGAATCGGACGATTGCTTCGCAATATGTTCAAGCCTGTCTTTTTCGCAATGAATCCAAAAATCTATAAGTCCTCTGTAATGAGCGTATTTTTCAGGTCTCTCGGACTCAATCCTGAAAAATCTAGAAATATCCTCTTTTATGACGGCGTCAAATTCTTCAGAGGCAAAAAATTCCAAAGCTTTTTCGTCAAAAGAAGCCAAACTATCGGAACAGAAATTCTCAAATTCCTTGGCGTTCCAATAATCGTCGGCAATTTTTTCATATTCGTCGAGCAACTTTTCATAAGACCAGCCTTTTTTAATAGATTCGTCCCTGACTTTGTAGAACTTAGGCCAATTATCCATAAAGTTATAACCGTTTTTACGACCTACTACGGCGCAGAAGATAAGCCACTTCGCCATAGCTTTCACTAAGTCGGGAAAATAAAAGTGAAGAGAAGTCAACGAACTGTCAGGATACGCGTTTATATAATCAATAATATATGCGTCGCCGGATTCCGTAATCAACGATTCGCAAGAATTATGATCCCAACCGTAGAAAGCGTTGATAATCTTTGTAATCTTTTTGATTTCCGCAGCCTCGCTTTCCGTAAGAAAGTTAAAATCGACGGCCACAGTCTCGCTTCTCAGATATCTGTCATGCGAATATTTTGCCGAAGCGTTATAATGCATAGGCATAACCTGAGGTCCAATTCCTACGCTTCTGCAGAACTCTTTATACTCTACGGCTTTTTGGAGATTCATCGGCTTGTCCTCAGACTCGTCGTAAGCTTTCTGAAGTTCCTCGTAATTATTAACCTTAGTAACTCCTACCCAGCCGCCTCCGTCTTGAGGCTTCAAAAACGCGGGATATCCTACTGCTTCTCCGATTTTTTCCAGATCAAATAACTCATGATCTTCAAAAATAAGATCCCGCTGAATATTAGATTTAGACCCTTCAAACATCTTCGAATAATCCTTCTGAGGAATAGCCCAAGTCGGAGGAACTTTTAAGCCGATATTATGCATCATACCGTAACCGGCATTTTTATCTATCGCCTTAAAACTAAACATATTATAAATTAAATGCGTTTGAGGACAAAGAATTTCAAAAAAACTTCCTCTGTGACGGTTCCAATGAGCTCCTCTATTCATAATTACGCAAGTTTCCGTCCAAGCGTCCAGAACGTCGTAAGGATGACACTTCATTCGCTTTGTAGCTATCTCGTAAGTCTTGCCTTTATATTGAGTCTCAGGACAAGCGTAAGCTATAAGTTTTTCCAAGGACACAAGAAAACCATAGTAATTTGGATCCATTACGCCTATAATTCTTTTTTCAGCCATATCAATCTCCTTAAATTATTTAAGTAAAATTCTTATGTTAGGGATCATTTCGTTCCACAACTTAGCGCAAGCGTTTTTCACTTGAGTAACAGTTATATCCGGCCAAGATTTCAAAGATTCTTTATATCGCTTTTCCTGAAGGACGGAGCCTTTTAAAGCGTCGTAAGTCGTAACGTCTAAAAATATATCGTATGACTGAGACGAAAAAATGGGCATGCGCTCAGTTTCTTTAGCGTTATAGTTAAAAACCATAAGTTTATCAATATCATATTTTTTGCCCAAAGCCTTTATATCGCTCAAAGAAGGAGGATATCTTTCATTCATCGCTACGAAAGAGATATCTTCCAGAACCGGCAGCCTCACTTCGCCAATCTCGTTGTTTCCATCTTTGTTCCAGACATAGAAAGGAGTCAAATCAGATTTATGATAAATCGTAAATTTTCCGTTTACGCCAGGATGAACGGAAGAAACAAGAAGAACGCCGACTTTCATTTTTTTAACTTGCTTCGAAAAATTAAACCCGCAGTCCTGACAAAATTTATTCGCGTCCTGATTATATTTTCCGCATTGAGGACAATACTTGGCAAGCGCCGAAGTAACGACGCACGCAAAAAAAACGACGCTAAAAATTAAATATACGCTTAAATTTAAAATAGCTCTTTTCATAACACCTCCATATTTTAAAGCCAAGTCGTTACCCATCTCTTTTATTAATTCGCAGATTTCAATAAAAGCGGCGGAAGATCCAAAATATGTCCTTACGATTTAAGACCGCGCCAAATAATGTTAAACGTCTTTGCAAATGGCGAGTAAAAACTATATCTTTCCCGAAAGAGGAAGCGGCATAACGAAAGTTCTAGCCGCAAGCTCGCCGTTTATAGCGAATAATCCGGCAGTATCGGATCCTATCAGTTTCAACTTGGCTATTATCTCTTCGGCGGCAGCCTCTTCTTCAACTTGCTCGGTAACAAACCACTGTAAAAAAGCCGCCGACGCATGATCCTTTTCTTCAATTGCGCAAGTCATTAAATCATTGATAAGACAAGTGACATGAGTTTCATGCCTGTAAACATGCTCGAATACGTCTAAAACGTCGTTCCAATCATACTTTGGCTTGTCGATAACGTCAAGTTCGACGACTCCTCCCCTTTCGATAAGATAGTTATAAAAAATCATAGCGTGACAAAGCTCTTCTTGAGCCTGAATCTTCATCCAAGAGGCACAGCCCTTGAGAGATTTTTTCTCGAACCAAGAACTCATGCTCAAATATAGATACGACGAATACATTTCCGCGTTTATCTGAGCGTTTATAGCGTCTTTCAATTTATCGCAAATCATAATACAATTCCTCCTATTTTATCGGCAGACGTCTCAGTATCTTTCGAAATCTGCATTATAAGCGTGGTGCCGGACGTATTTGTAAAAAGATAAGTTAAATCCATCAATTCCAGAATAATAGAGAAGCCCATCCCCAAAGACGATTTAGAAGAATGCCCCCGCTGCACGGATTTAGGAATATCGGCCAGCTTTATCCCGGATCCTTTATCGGCAACGGAAACGAAATATTTATCCGAATGCTCGTATATACTTAACGTTCCGGATTCCGCATGCTTTAGAACGTTAGACACAGCTTCGGAAACGGAAACTACTATGTCGAAAATTTTCGACGGAGAAAAATTGGCTTGAACAAAATATTTTTCAGAAATATCCTTTGCATACGCAAGATCGTCAATATTGTCGATCTTTTGAGAAACCGCCGGTAAAACGCCTTTAGGAACGGGCAGTTCGTCCTCTGACAAAACTAAAAAAAGTTTATTCCTAGTAACGGCTAGAATCACGTCTCTATAAACAAGTCTTATTTTATATCTGTTTTCGTCGTATAACTTCTTATTTTGCCTATCTCTGGCGGCGTCCATCCTTAGTTTAAATCTTAAAAGCGAAGAAACCCATAAAGAAAGCCTCTTAAAACCGCCCTTAGAGCAAGTTTTTCTAGAAACAGACAAGGCCAAATCAAAAGCGAATTTAGATTCGCTGTCTAAAACGACGCCTTCGTCGGCGTCCGCCAAAGCGCATACAGGAATAAAAGCGCAAGCCGAAGATATAAATTTTACGGCAAAATCCAAATAAGACAAAGTCGAAGCGTCAAAACAAAATAAATACATATCGGCGGAAACGTCGTTTAATTCGTAATCTTCTCCGTAATTAAGTTCAATAACTTCGGCTTTCAAGGGTTTCAAAACCGAATATATTGAATTTTTAAATTTTTTAGACATTCCAAAAATTATTATTCTACATGGCATAAAAACCTCTAAATACCGCCCGAAAATTAAAAAGAAAATAACATAAGCGCGACCGCCTTAGTCCAATAAGCCATAGCCTGCTCTAGTTTTCCCTGCTTGTAAAACAACGTTCCTAAATTATGAAATACATGCCAGAATTTAGGATTTAAAGAAACGACTTTATCCCATTCAAGTATTGCTAGCTCTATTTTACCTTCGTTAAGATAAGCTTCTCCCAAATTATAAAAAGACTGCCAATGATTAGGCTTTAATCTGGTTACTTCCTGCCATTCCGCTATGGCAGGCTCGGCAAGAGACTTGTCGTAATAATACGTATTCGCAATATTCCAATGCGCCTGCCAATAACTTTCTTTGAACTGAATAGTTTTTTGCCATTGAGATATAGCCTCGTCATAATTTTGAGTCTGATAATATGAATTGCCAAGATTATAATGAGCTTTCCAGAACCCATATTTTTTCTTAACTGACTTTTCCCAACATTCAATCGCCTGTTCCAGCTGTCCTATGGAATAATGATAATTGCCAAGATTATAGTGAGCTTCCGCAAAATCAGGATTTAATTCCAATACTTTATGAAGCATCTCGACGGCTTTCTCGGTATTTCCGTTTTCCATCTCTCTATTAGCCATGTTGTAAGTAGCCACGGCAAACTGAGGATCAATTTCAAGCGCTTTTTCCCAATAGGACTGAGCTTCTTCTTTTCTGCCTTTTTTATTGTAAGCGTTGCCAAGATTATAATGAACCTCCGCGAATTGAGGATTAATAATCAAAGCTTTCTGCCACTCTTCAATAGCTTCGTCTATTTTACCCTGTTTATACAAAGCGTTGCCCAAATTATAATACGCCGGAGCGAATTTAGGATTTAAAACCGTCACTTTCTTGTATTCTTCAATAGCATCCGGCAAATTGTTATTTCTGTAATGAGCGGAACCTAAATTATAATGGGCTACGAAGTTATTAGGATTAAGATCTACCGCTTTTCCGTATTCCGTTACGGCGTTATCTAATTTACCAAGACCATCGTAAGCCGTTCCAAGGTTATTGTGAGTAAGAGCGTTGTAAGGATCTAAAACCGTCGCCTTCTCCCATTCCAAAATAGCCAAGTCAAGTTTTCCCTGCTTGTAATAATTATTGCCGAGAACGTTATGAAGCGAAGCTTCAGTAGGAGAAATGGAAGTCTTGAACAAGTCCTCGGAAGCTTCTTCCTGAGTAGCTAAAGCTTCTATAAACTCTTTTACGTTTTGAAATCTATCGGAAGGATCCTTGCGCATAGCCTTCAATACGGCTTCTTCAATTTTCCTAGGAAGAGCCCTGTTATACATCGTCGGAGGATCCGGCTCAGCCGTTAAATGCATCTGAATAAGAGCGGCGGGATTATCGGCGACGAAAGGCATTCTGCCGGTCAACATTTCATAAAGGACTATTCCTAAAGAATATATATCCGCTCTGCGATCTACCTTTTCTCCTCTGGCCTGTTCAGGAGAAAAATAGAAAAAAGAACCTATTATCTCTCCGGGCTGAGTAATCGTATTGGAAGCTTCTACCCACGCTATTCCAAAATCGGAAACTTTTACCTGGTTGTCATCGGTCACCATTATATTTGCGGGCTTTACGTCCCTATGAACTATCCCATGCTCATGCGCGTAGCCTAAAGCCCTGCAAGCGGGGACAAACAGCTTCAAAGCGTCGGCGTAAGCGTAAGATCCCCTCTCTTTAAGGACTTTATCGAGACTTTTCCCGGATATAAACTCAAAAACTATATAATATATTCCCTCATGCTCGTTAATATCGTAAATTCCGGCTATATTCGGATGATTGAGTCTTGCGGCGGCCTGCGCTTCCCTTATAAATCTATCTTTAGCTTCCGAATTTTGAACTAGCTGCTGTGATAAGATCTTTATGGCGACAGGACGTTCTAAGACAGGGTCATGTCCTTTATAGACGATACCCATGCCGCCTCTGCCTAACTCTTCAACAATGTGATAACGCCCTATCGTTGCGCTAATCATACGCGTTCCTCCTCAAAATTAAGATATAAATATTTAACGCAGGCAAACGTTCAAAATACTACCATGCTATCTGCAGCCAAGTTCGTCCGACCCTGAAAATTTCTCCGTTTGAAAGAGCTGACCTTCCGGAAAGACGCTTATTGTCTATAAAGGTTCCGTTAGTGCTGTTTAAGTCCTCAATCTCGCACTCATTCCCGGAAATCAAAATTTTTGCATGATGACGAGATATAAATTTATCTAAAGATAATACCAATCCGGAAGAAGAGTCTCTTCCTATATCGAAGGAATTTCTGAAAGAAAACGACTCTCCGTCGGTAGGACCGCTCAATACTTCTATGTTAACTTTCATAACTTTTAGATTCTCCGTCTATCAAATTCTAATTGCAGTCTCAATATAAACGCGGTATAGTTAAAACGACTTCTATGCCAATAAATTTTAAACAGAAATAACAGAAAATCCTTTAAAACGAAGTATTAAAAACATGTAAAAATAGACCTTAAAAAGATATATTAAATAGCTCAAAACGAACGCATGAACTCGAAAAAGAGGGAAAAAGCGTTCTATTGAGAATTCATTTACTATTGAGAATATCGCGCTAAATCTGAACTTAACTCTACCGAATGATTTTTTAGTAGTTGTTCATAATGATATACGGAGGATTAATGACACGTTTTATACAAATATTCGCAATTTTTACGCTCTTTTTGCTAATTCCTCAATTTCTGCATGCTACGGATCAAACTACCGTAATTTTTTCAGAATATGATTCAAAACCGGTTTCGATACAAAGCTCGGTAAAACCTAATCCAAAATCGGCCGTTCAAACGAAACAGACGCAAAAAGCAGACAGAAATCTTCTTGAAATGAGGAAAAAAAGAGATTTGCACAAATACCAGACTCCCCCGACAAATTTATCTAACGCAAAAGAAATCACCGTTAAAGCTCATGCTTATTGTCTCAGAGGCCTGACTTCCAGAGGAGTCCATACAAGAGTAGGAGTTATCGCCGTAGATCCCAAAGTTATACCTTACGGCTCAAAAATATATATCCCCGGCTACGGATGGGGAACGGCTCTTGATACCGGAGGAGCTATCCAAGGCAAAACGATAGACATATGGATGCCAACTTATGGACAATGCATGCAATGGGGAACTAGGCATATTAAAGTAAAAGTAGTGACTCCAAAATAAACTAAAAAGCAAAATTCAGCTCTTTCATATAAAAATCTACGTTTAATGATTAAAAAAGTTTTGTTAATTTATTGTAACAATTTTAAACTCTTATAGACATCGCCTTCTATTTAGAGTAAAATATAAGTAAGATAAAAAATGGAGGCAAATTTATGAGTATCGACGGTATTAATGCTATTCAAAGCAGAATAAAACAAATAGAATCAATGGTCAATAGACCTCCTCAAATGAATTGCGTTCCTCAACCGGAGATGTCTTCTACTCCGCTTAATTTCCAAGACTTAATGAAATATAAAGCGAATCTTGAATCAGGCCCCGGCAATTCGCTGCAGAACGTTTTTCCTTCCGCTTCTTCCGCCGCTTCAATGGTCAAGCCGCTGGCTCAAAATAACGGGATATCATGCGGTCAAACTTCAGTGGCTATGTGTATCAATTCTCTTACCGGGAAATCTCTAACCGACTCCGATATAAACGAAAAATATGGATTTGGGCTGCTTGAAGCTTTAAATAAAGAATCCGCTTCCGCCAATGTCACATGGAGAGACGGCGGAGTAATAAATAAAAACTGCTGGGCGTTGCTTGAACAAAAAGTTAATAACGAAGGTATTCCCGCCATAGTCGGCTTAAACGGTCCGGAGTTTTCTCCTTCCGGAAGAGGTCACATCGTCACGATTACTAAAATAGAAGGAGATACGGTTCATTATGCGGATCCCGCTACCGGAACCATGAAAACTACTACGAAAAACGCTATGAATAACGCTCCGTCACATCCGGACGGAAACTTTATATTTTATGGAACAAAACAAGCTCCGCTTCCTCCGACTATGACTCCTAATAATTTTAATCCTTATATGATGCTCAGCCAAATGAAAGGCTTTTAATACCGCCGCAAATTTTTTGTGACGTACGACGAATAAAATTGATTCGATGTAGCAAATTACTAGCGCCCCAGTCGATTTAAGTTAAATCTTGACGATCGGGGCGTTTTATTATGTAAAAGTTCAAGATAAAGACGGCGGATCTTTATTCTAAGCAAATAAAAAGTCTTAAGGTAAATCTACACGGAGACTCTTGCATGAAGTATAGAAATTTAATCATATATCTCGCCGGCATTTTTATTCTTATTATAATTCTAGCTTTCTCCGGCGTAATGACCATATATATCAGAAATTCAAAACCGTCGTATTTCTTCTGGACGTCTAAAGGCTCTTCAGTTAAAGTCAAACCTAAATACGGCAGACAAATAATGCCGGATAAACCGTTGGAAAAAACAGAACCTTACGGAGTTCTTCTGTTCAGCAATTCTCCGGAAACATTAACGAAAGAAAAGCTTCCGGCGCTTTTATTCAGATGTATCGCAAAAGGCAATTTCAGAATTTTACTGCATCATCAAAATAATTTAGGTTACGACGCGTTCTTAAATTTTATAATGATAAACGAATCGGAAAAAAACGTCTATCTTCATATAAAAAAATCGTCGAACTGCGAAATAAAAGAAAACGGCAAGATAAAGTATTCTGAAGAGACTATCTCTTCGGATCCGGCTATAGCAGGCAGAAACGCTTTTATAAGATGGCTTAACAGCTCAAATAAAAAACAATATGCTAAAATACTTAAACCTAAGGAAACTTTTACTCTATCATACTCTTTTAAAAACGGCGCGACTTTGAGCAGTATGACCGATTTGAAAGCCGAATATGAGAACGGAGAAAACGCGGCTTTAAGAACTGCCGTATGTGCGGTGGCAAATCCTGAAGACAGCCGCTGCTTAGATATATTAAACTTAAAAATGGCTGAAGATCCTGTGTCAAAAACCGAAAACTCAAGCAGAATCAGAGGTCTGTTCGACTATATATCTTTAAAAGCCGATTTTACATACAGACTTTCGGAAGTATCATACAGCGAAATAAGCAGCGCTTCCAGCGGAATATATTCTTTCTCGAATCCGGGCGAATATTATGAAAGTTTAAAAGAAAAAGATCTCTATTTTCAAAAAAATTCCGGTAATTTCGGAGTCTGCTATCTATTAAATTTAAAAATAATTAACGACTTGAAAACCGAAGAAAACGCCTCTCTTATAGCGGCTGCGGCAGGAGGCAGATCTCTCGTTATATTAAAAGAACTATCTAAAGAGAAAAAAATAAAAGAGTCGGACATTATCTTTGCGGACAAACCGCTTCTGTCGTCGCAGGGAATGCATGACGCATGGATCTTCGATAATATAAAACTTGAGCAAGGACAGTCTATAACTAAACGATATATATATACTCTTCCTTGCGGCTGTAACGGCCCGGTAAGATTTTATGTCGTAACGTCTGATCGCTTAAAAGATTTATTAATCAACTCTTATAATTAAATTAAAAAGAGCGCATATTTAATATGCGCTCAACGCTAAAATTATAAACAAACTAGTAAATTTCGGTCTTATAATAAGCTTTATCCCCACAAAAAAGCCGGAGCTTACTTCCGCGCTTGCCAAACCCAAGACATAATTAGTCCCTCGCCTTTAAGTCGAGGGACTAATTGCTAAAACAGTTTAAAAAATTCTTCCCATATTATATCCGAGATCCCAGCCGATATGACTGCCAACTCCGCCGCCAATCAAACCGCCCGTAAAGGCTCCGAGAGCCGTGCCTAAAGCGGCTCCGCCCCAACCTCCTACGCTGTGACCGAGCATATTGCCTAAAGAAGCTCCTATTCCTCCGCCTATCATACTTCCGGTATAGCCTCCAAGATTAGCTCCTAAAAGCCCGCCGGCAATATTACCGCATCCGTGCATATAAGGAAAGCCAATCGAAGGGATACCGCCGTACATAGGCAACCCCAAAGGAGGAGGCATTATTGGCGAAGCAAAACCGCCTGGATAACAACCGAAATTCATTCCAACAAACATAGTATATTTTAACTCCTATCAGTAAAAAATCAATAAAACGTCGCATCTTTAATATAACATAGAACAAGTCGTTTTTCAATTAAAATTATGTTAAAAATTTCCAAGACAGCAAAATATTATAACGCTTTTACGTCATATAAATCTAACCTTTTAACCATCTTTTCAACCATGCGTCCATCGTTTTATACCAAAGCTGCATATTCTGCGGTTTTCTTATAAAATGGCACTCGTCCGGAAAATATAAAAACTGCGCAGGAACGTCGTTCCTTCTTAACGCCGTGAAAAGCTGTTTGCTCTCGGACACGGGAACTCTATAATCTTCTTCTCCGTGTATTACCAGACAAGGAGTTTTAAAATTAGAAACAAAGTTCACCGGATTCCATTTTTCATATAATTCCCTATTTTCATAAGGAGTTCCGCCCATTTCCCATTCGGGAAACCAAAGCTCTTCGGTAGTTCCGTACTCGCTTATCGTATTGAAAACTCCGGATAGCGAAATAGCGCAGGCGAATCTGTCGGTATGACCCATAATCCAATTCACCATATAACCTCCGTAAGACGCTCCTACGGCCGCCATTCTATCTTTATCGACAAAATCGTAAGAAGCTAAAATATAATCAAGGCCTTCCATAAGGTCTTGATAAGGCGTTCCGCCCCAATTTCCAGAAATAGCGTCGGTAAATTTCTGTCCCCATCCCGTGCTGCCTCTAAAATTAACCGTAGCCACAACATAACCGTCAGAAGCGAAAAGCTGAGTATTCCATCTTTGATGAAAATCGTCTGTCCAAGAACTTTGAGGCCCCCCATGAATTAAATAAACTAAAGGATATGTATTTCCTTTTCTAAAATTGGGAGGACGAACGATAAAACCTTGAATAGTCTCCCCGTCCGACGCTTTAAAATGAAAATGCTCCGCCTTATTCATCTTAAAAGAAGAGAACTCAGGATTAATATCCAGTACGGTTTTAACGTCATTGCCTTCTAAATCGCAAGAAACAAGATAAGGAGGCGTTACGGTATTTTGATTTCTAAAGAAAATCCTTTGCCCGTCTTTAGAAAAAAAGGCTCCGTCGCATGTCATTTTATTAGTCAGCCGCTTATAAGTTCCGTCCATAGAAATTTTATAAAGAGCCGTAAAACCGTCGTCATCGGCCCAGCCGACTAAAGAATTTCCATCGGGAGACCAAGAGTAACCTAAAATGCTTCTATCAAGCGAATCGCTTATTTTTTTGATCTCGGAAGTTTTTCTGTCGTAAACGGTTAAAACGCGCCTATCAGCCTCAAATCCGGGCCTTTCCATAGATACGTAAGCTATATATCTGCCGTTTGGAGAATATACGGATCCCGCGTCGTTTCCTTTATTCTCCGTAATCTTTGAAATCGACATATTCTCAAGATTTATACGGAATAAATCGTTATTCGTACTCCAAGCAAGATTCTTGTCCTTATTTGAAACGAAACAAATCTCTTTTCCATCCGGGGAGAAAGAATAATCGCAATTTGTACCTAAATCGATAGGAGGAACGTCAAATTTTCCGGGAGTTAGATCCCTCAAATTTTTACCGTCTATATCTACAATAAATAAATGACTGAAAAGATCGTCGCGCCAATGATCAAAAACCTGATAAGGTATTTCATTTATAATTCTAGCCTTGACCTTGCTTTTCTCTTTCGCGCTCTTTTTTGCCTTGTTGTCATCGTTAGTTTTAAGAGCGGCGTATACGGAAGAAGCGAAAATTATCTTTTTGGAATCCGGAGACCATACAGGGCCTGAAGCTCCGTAAGCCATATCGGTAATTTTGACTGGTTTTCCTCCGGAAGACGGCATAACGTATACTTGGGAATCTCCGCCTACGCTTTTAATAAAAGCGATATATCTGCCGTCGGGAGACCATCTTGCGCTATGAGCGCGTTCCTTATCTGAAGAGAAAGATTTTACGGAGCCGTCCGCAAGATCAAGGACGCATATAGAACTGCAAATAGCGTTTTTGTCTACGCTGCGCATTTCTTTAGTAAAAAGAATTTTTTTGCCGTTAGAAGAAAGTTGAGGATCTTTCAGCCATTTTACGGAAAAAAAATCTCTTAAACCGTAAATCCTGTCTTTTTGAGCTATATCCTTAGCTTTAGACGCAGAATTTGCCTCCGCGTTAACCGACGCGGGAAAACATAAAAACAATCCCGCCACTGCCGCCGCTATGGTTCCGGCTATAATTTTTTTCATAAATCCTCCCTATAATTTTATTATGCAAAGCGCTCTAACAAAAGAGCGGCGATATTTCTTAAAGAGAGCCTGCCTGCTTTAATAAATTTATAAAGAAATTCTCTGCCTTCTGCGCTTTGAGATAAAACTATCAACGCGTTCTTAATCAGCGCTTCCGGAGATATCCAGCTCAAAGCTAATTGAGTGCCTCTAAAACGTTCTTTTATTTCGTCGTCCGTCATAAAAATTATATCGGGAAGATAAACAAACGCTCCAATACCGCCAAAGACAGAACTTTCTTCAAAAGGCTGAACGTCTATATTAAGCGGACATACGCTCTGACATACCGAACAGCCGTAAAAGATACTCCCCCATACGGATAAAGCTTCATCGACTATTTCAGGAATCTGAGAAAGATACTGCAGACACTTTTCCCTGCAAAAACTATCTGATCGCAAAGCTTTAGAAGGACATTTTTCAACGCATAAACCGCATGAAAAACAAAATGAATTAATTTGTTCCGAAGGCCCGTCAGGCTTGAATTCAACATCTGAAACAATCGCGCCTAAAACTATCCAAGAGCCGAAACCGGGAACGGAAATAATACGATTAAAACCATAAGAACCCAACCCGGCCCGCACGGCCAAAGGTTTTTCTCTCAGAGATCCGTTACAAGAAACGTAATAAGAGCCTCCGTATTCCAACTTCAAACTTTTTATAAGCTTTTCCTGTTTTTTTCTAAGAAGTCTGTAATAATTACTCCTGGCAAAAGGAGCTATTGCGCCGTACAAAGGATCTGACGGAAGCAAAGGCTCCGAAGGATAATTTTGCAAAGAAACTATAACGGATTTAGGCTCGACCCTTTTAAAAAAATCGGGGATTGCCCGCTCAAAAGAAAGCGGGAAAGCGCTCGCTACTCTAGTATTAGGAATTTGAAGCTCCAACGCTTTTCGTTTTAAATAGTCGGTAGATATCATTTTTACAAGTTAAATCTTAGAATTATAAAGCTTCATAATTTTATCATAATATATTTCTTCATTCATATTTTCAAAAACGAATTTACGACCGTTTATTCCCATTTGTTCCAACATATCGTCGTCATAAAAAAGAGCGATCAGTTTTTCCCTCAGCTCCTCAATATTTCCCGGTTCAAACAAAACTCCCCTGTCCTCGCTCAAAAGCTCCGGAATCCCCCCAATTCTGCTTCCGATAACCGGCCTCCCCAAAGCAAACGATTCCAGAACGACAAAACCAAGAACTTCCATCCATTCCGAAGGAACTACCGTCAGCTTGGCTCCCGCCGTTAAACGAATTAAATCGTCGCGCTTTTTAAAACCTTCAAGAAAGATTTTATCGGCTCCTTTATCAGTTTTTATCCTCTCCTTCAAAAAATCTTCCATTGGCCCTTTCCCGGCAATCCTTAAAGTAATTCCCGTACCCTTTACGGCTTCGTAAAGAGAACGAACGCCTTTATTAGGCATAAGACGCCCGATAAAAAGAATATAAGGATTCTCTCTATCAACTGGATAATTAACTTTATAATCCTCTAAATTTAAAAAATTATAAATATGCTCTATCTCGCCTTTAAAACAAGAAGATTCAAAGCGTTTTTTTAAAAATAAGCTTGGAGAAATAAACTTTGTAATCTTAGAAATATGCAAAACGTCGCGCTTTAACGCCGTTTCGCACAAAAAACGCTTCATAGCCCCCAAAAAGCTGTAACAACCGTTAAAAGCCGCATGGTAAAATTGCCCCGAGACACATTCGAGACATGTTTTATCGTTTCTAAAACAAGAACCCGTAGGGCATATATACCTATAATCATGAAGCGTCTGAAAAATAGGAATATTTTTATCTGACAGAACCTTTATTGCGTCTGAGAAATAATATTCTATAGCATGAATATGCGCTATATCGAACTTTTTCTTAACAAGAGCCTTTTCTAATTCCTTCGCCGCATTTTTTTTCGAGTTCTTCGCGTAATCGTTGAAGAAAAAAAAGTCAACTTTATGACCTTTTTTCTCAAATAAGATTTTTAACAGCTCCATATGATATTCCGCTCCTCCTAAAGGCGGAGGATTGTCGCTTAAAAGAAGAATATTCAAAAAAGTACGCTCCTTACTCTCATATACAAACATCCGAAAATAATAAACGAAACTCCGAACCGATATACTCGGCAATTTGACCGCTATATTGAAGGGCTAATAAAGCATAAAAGGAATAATATCAACACGTCTAAAATAACAAGTATATATAAAATACGATAAAAAGTTTAAAGCATGAAAAAAAGAAACTTCTTACACTTAACCTTTTATTTTATAATATTGGCATTGTCGTCAATAATTCCTTTTTCGCCTTGTTTTGCCGATTCGAATAACGACGCTAAAGATAAAACTTTATCTTCAAAGATAAACGAAATAACGAAAGAAAAATTATATTCGCTTTTTAAAATTAAAGAAGAGACAGTCTCTGCTGTCACATGGGAAGGCGAAAAAAAAATATCAGTTTACACCCAGACGAAATATAACGATAAGTATATTTCTCTTACGGATCCAAATACCTTATCCGTATTAAAATCTCTAGGCGCAGAAGTAACGTTATATGAAAAAGAAAAGAAAGCCGTAATAGAAACGAGTCTTGGGGTTAGAGAAATAAATGGAAAAACATTGAAAGCCTGGAAGAGAGAACAAACTCTGTCTCCTCCCCCCTTTTTCACAAAAGGAAAATATTTCGTACACATCAAACATCTTCCGCTTATAGTCGATTGCGCGATAACTAAAGGAAAAGATTCCAAATTATTTTTCGACGGTATTTTTAGAACCGTGACGACGACCAGAAACGTTAAAAATAAAAAACAACTTTTAGTTGCCATAGAATGTTCCTGCCCGTTTAAAGCGGAACCCTTAATGTTGAAAAATCCAGACAGATACGCCGTCGATCTCCGTCATATATCTCTTTCAAAAGAACAAACGGCTTTAAAAAAACGAGAAATCAAAGATAATAACGTCGGAACTATAACTTATGGCCAAAATCAAAACTATCCGGGCACAGTAAGAGTAGTCATACCTATAACGGCCAATACCGACGCGCAAATTTTAAAACCGTCAAAAAAAAGAGAATATCTGATCGGTATGACCACTAAACTATCCGATCCTATAGGCTTCAGCTTCACCGCTCAAAAAGTGACCGGAGTAAAAGGGAAAGGAAATAACTCCAAATATGAAATAAACATAGACGTAAGCGGAAGCGTAACTTATGAAACTCATAGATATTCGCATCCGGACAATAGAGTAGTGATTGACATTCATAAATCTCAGCTTGCAGGCAAAAAATTTACGTTAAAACCCAACACAAGCCTTATATCCGAAATAAAAGTCGCGCAAAATCAATTAAAACCTTCTCCAATAACTAGAGTGGTAATCGAGTTAAAGAAAAATTACGAATGTAAAATAACGTCTTCAAAAAATAAAATAACGGCGGCCGTAACTTCAAAAACAGTTTCAATGCAAAATTCTCAGATGGATACGACGGGAGCGACTTCATACCCTACCGGCAAAAAAGTTATATGCATAGATCCGGGACATGGAGGATACGATCCCGGAGCCATCAATAATACTTACGGCCTAAAAGAGAAAAATTTAACGCTGCAAATCGCTAAAAAAACGTCTGAAATTTTGACTAAAAGAGGATGGAACGTAGTTATGACAAGGACTACAGACAGAGACGTAAGTTATTACGGCTCCAGCGATACGGAAGAACTGCATTCCAGGGTGACGTTCGCCGAGAATATGAAAGCCGACATATTCGTCTCGATACACTGCAACGCTTCGGCCAGCTCTCATATAAAAGGCGTATCTACGCATTGGTATAAAAAATCCGATAAATTGCTTGGAACATATGTTCATCAAGAATTAGTAAAAAAACTTCCTACGACAAATAGAAAACTTTCGTCTAATAATTTTTATATTCTGAGAAAAACTTCGATGCCGGCTATACTTATAGAATCAGGCTTTATAACCAACTCTTCAGATTTAAAATACCTTAATTCGTCTTACGGGCAAACTAAGATAGCGACCGCCATAGCGGACGGAATCGAAAAATATTTTAAAAAATAAAAGGAATAATAATTAAAAACTTTAAATTAAAAAATTCTACAAATTTGAAAATTTATGGGGATTAAAAAAAATGGAATATATTCAAGCTGTGATCCTTGGAATAATCCAAGGTCTTACAGAATTTCTTCCTATAAGCTCTTCAGGGCACTTAATGCTTATACCGGCTCTTACCAAATGGACTTATTTCGGAAAATATTTCGACGTCGCGCTTCACTTAGGAACTTTCGTTTCTCTGATAATCTATTACAGAACAGAAGTAGTCCAACTTTTAACCAATCTAAAAGACGGCCTGCTTAATTGGAGCAAAATCAAAACTGACGAAAAATTAAAGCTTCCATGGCTTATTCTGTTAACCGTCATACCGGGAGGCTTAGCCGGAGTTTTTTTTGAAGAAGCAATAGAAAAAATATTGTCAAGCCCGGCAATAGCCGCATGCTGTCTTATCATCTTCGGCATTCTGCTATGCTCGGCCGAAACGCATTCGGCTAATCTACAAACGGAAGACAGACCCAGTTCGTCAAAAGTAAGCGTTAAAGAAGCGTTAATTATAGGAACCGCTCAAGCTATAGCCCTTATTCCGGGAGTCTCCAGATCCGGCATAACAATGACGGCTTCCATGTTTTTAGGTATGAAAAAAGAACAAGCGGCTAATTTTTCCTTCCTTATATCAATGCCTATTATAGGAGGAGCGGCGTTATATTCGGCCGTAAAAATGTTTCTAAAATCGCCTGAAGCTATCTCGTCTATGCCCTTATTTCTTACCGGAATCATAGCTGCGAGCGTAAGCGGATATTTTGTAATACGTTTTCTTTTAAATTTCATCAAAACGGATAGTTTTAAAATTTTTATGTATTATAGAATCGTCTTAGGTCTTATAATATTAGGCATGTTTTTTACCGGAAATCTTAAGTAAAATAACATAAATATGAGTATTCCGTTAAGATAAGTAAAGCTAAAAACAGTTAAAATTTTTTGCTTTTCCTTTTAGTTTTTTCTTTGTTGCCGCAAAGAAAAAACTTTTTTTATTTTTGTCCAAAACCTGCTTCATTCCGAATCTCCTTTCTCTATCCATAGCCAATATGATTTTCCGATTTTGTTCTCCGTGAAAAATACGTTCGGTATTTTTTTTTGCTGAATAGCGATTCTGGCGCACTGAAAAGAACAATTCATTTTCTTAGCGACTTCCAAAACTGCGTTTTTTCGTTTAGTCTTGATCATTTTTTTTCCTCGCCTCCTTCCTTTGTCGCTTTTTCTCCCTCTTCAATTGCTCAAAAAATTAAAGCTGATTTTAAATAGGTGCTTTTTCCGTTGCTTTTTGTTCCCGTCAAAACAAACGCCTGCGGATCAATACCTTGAAAATCTTTTTCGGCTGAGCCGTTCGGAAAATATTCTGGGCGTTTGTCGTCTGTTTTTGCTAAAGTAGGGCGTCCTTCAGGTTTTGTGATTAAGTCTTCAGCAATCTCCTTGAAAGGAAGCAAGTTATCCATAAAAAAAACCAACTATAAAAAAATAAAAAACTCTTTCCGCAACTAAAACAAGAGGAGAACCCCTAAACGAAAAGAGCTTTCTAAAAAAAGAAGATACATATTTTCTAATATAATAATAACATGAAGGGGGAAAAAAACAAGATACCAAAAAGTATCAAAAAATACCAAACAGTATCATTTTACTGCCGCCATATATTTTTTTTTTAAGTAATAAAAAAAAAGAACGTTGTTTTTTCGTTCTTTTTCCACCAAAAATAAGATTAAACTCTTAAATATTATATTCTTCGGCAAAATCAAAAAGCCCAAAATTTCCCTCGTTTAAAACATACTTATGAGCTTTCGCCTTCATGTACCACTTGTTAGCTTCTTCTTTATTTACGGTAATAGTCCCAACCCCGTACAAATAACAATTTCCAAGATTGAATTCTCCTTTAGGATTGTCCATTTTAGCGGCCTTAGTATAATTTTTTATAGCTTCGTTATGATCCGCTTTTACTCCGATCCCGTAAAAATAACAATTCCCGATGTTAGCCCAGGCAAGCCCGCAACCGTTCCAAGCAGACTTAGTATACCAATTAAACCCCCTAACGGGATCCTGATCGGTTCCATAACCGTACATATAGCAAGTGGCGGCGTTATTTTGTCCTATTGCATGCCCTTGATCCGCAGCTTTTTTATACCACTTAAAAGCCTCGTTGTAATCTTGAGAAGTTCCTTCTCCTTTTCTATAACAATCGCCTAAAGCGTTTTGAGCTTCGGCGTCTCCTCTATTAGCGGCGTTAGTCAAATTATAGTCTATCTCGGCTTGAACGCAAGTAACCATAAGAAAAAAAGATACGATAATCAATAAGTATTTCACCTGATTGCCTCCTATCGAAAAATATAGTCCTATAAGTTTATTTTATTTAAAATAGATACGATAATAGAATATCTATTTCGATATATTAAATATCTTTTGAGCTTTTCTCATAACTTCTTTTTCGCTTAAATAAGATAATCTTCGATACGCTTCTCCGGGAGTTAGCCAAATAATCGAATCGGCTTCTCCGTCAGGCTGACAAAAATCTTCTTCTAACAAAGGCATAAGAAAAAAATACACCGTCTTATGATATAATACGCTTTCTTCTTTAACGTAAAAATAATAGCTAATCTCGTCCAATATGTCTTCTACGTGAGTAAGATGCCCGGTCTCTTCGGCAATCTCTCTCCTAGCCGTATCTTCCAAATCTTCTCCGGGAAGAACCCTTCCCTTCGGCAAAGCCCAAATTTTACCTTTTTTCTTACTTATAATACAAACTAAAATTTTGCCTCCATCTCGTTTATAAACTATTCCTCCAGCCGAGATTTGACGTTCTTCTCTTTCTTCCGGAATAGAATCGCCAATAGCGCGACATGGGAAAGTAGCTACGTCCTGCTTCTTAGGAGCGGCTATATCGTCAAAAAGCATAGCTCGCCTAAAAGCTGCGACCGCAGCTTGTCTTGAAGCCTCCCGTTTATTGCGTTTCTTAGGCTCCGTTTTGTTTGACGCAGAAGCTATATGCGTTTCCTTAACGGCAGAAGAAGCGGCATCTTTCCGCGTTTTCTTTGTCTCTCTTTTCTCAGTTTTCATTCCCTCTTCCAAAGCGGACAAAGCCAAACGCTCCGCGTCCTTATTTCTAGAGGCATGAATGTAAGTAAATTCATAAGAAAGACCTTCTGAGACAGAACGAATATCTTCCGCAAGTTCGGCGGCGTCCCTATCCAGAATCTTTAAAGTTCCGGCCATATACCTGATAAGACTTTCGTTATCGGTAAAAATCTTTACTGACGAAGCTCCGGCCTCAACGGCTGCCTCTACTCCGGAAAGCAAAGCGGTAAAATCGGCTTTAAGAGGCGTGGTCTCTCCGATAAAAAGAGAATTTTTCCTTAAAACTCTTCCCCAATTATCGCAAACGATTGCGCTCACGGCTCCATAACCGTCTTTTTCTATTCCCTTAATATAAACTATCGAATTCATATCTTGAATCCTCAATTTTAAGCGTAAATAAAAACTTTATTTTCCATATCCTTTAATAGCGGCGACAGCTCCCAGAGCTATAGAATTTAATTTAGTTTGCATTTTGTCGGCTCTCGAAGTCAAAATCACCGGAGCTTTAGCTCCTAAAATAATACCTGCGGCTTGTATTCCGGATAAAATAGTCAAAGCTTTATAAAAAATATTGCCGCATTCTATATCCGGAACTAATAAAATATCGGGATCTCCGGCAACGGGAGAAGAAATTCCTTTTAATTCGGCAGCCTCCTTAATCATAGCGTTGTCTAAAGCTAGAGGGCCGTCGGCAATTACGTTGGGAATTTGCCCTCTTTGAGACATTTTGCTAATATAAGCCGCGTCAAGAGTAGCCTGCATTTTTGGATTAACGCTTTCCACTGCGGCAAGAATAGCGGCTTTAGAAACGGAACGGTCGAAAATAATCTGCATTAAATAAGCGGCGTTTTTAAGAATTTGAACTTTTTGACTCAAATCAGGCGAAATATTCATAGCCGCGTCGGTCAATATCATAGATTTTGGAACTAGCGAATGCTCAAACACCAGAGCATGACTTAACAGAGATCCCGAGCGCAGTCCCTCAGTTTTATCTAAAACGGCCCTCAAGATCTGATCGGTGTGAACGGTGCCTTTCATTAAAAGATGGGCGTCGCCGTTTTTAACAAGCTCTACAGCTTTTTTAGAAGCGGCTTCAAATCCTTCGGCTTCAACTATTTCAATATTTTGAAAAGACATGCCGCCAGATGTTATTCCCAATTCAATTTTATTTGTATCCCCTACGAAAACGGCCGAAATTCTATTTGCGCTTACGGCGGCTGTTTTCGCG
>CASEKF010000065.1 GCA_949288455.1 uncultured bacterium | reverse complement strand
AAAAAGATATTTCTAAAAGAAATTTATTTTTTTATAGAATATTTAATGATATGACGGAGTTATCGATATGGATAGCGTGAAAGGCGTTGATATAAGTCCTAAACAGTTTTATTCGTTTTTTAAAGGCAGAACCGATAGAGTAGCCATTTATAATGCGAATACGAGCAAAGTTATTTCTTTGGAAATTAAAAAGGGAGATTGGGAAATTACCGAGAGAGTAAGATCTCATATCGAAGGTCAATCCAGGTTAGCTTTATATAATCATTTATCCGATAATACTTGTACTTGGGCGAATATAATTTTTGACGAATCGACAAGAACTCCGACTGCGAGAGATTCTCTTCTTTTCGCTCAGGATTGTTCCATCTTAGGTTTAACCGAAGTTAAGAGAGAAAAAACTAAGGTTAAAGGCGAAAATTACGCTTGCTGGATGTTTTTTGAGAAGCCTATTTCGGCTAAAAAGGTTAGATATCTGATATCCTTAATTTTTAAGAGGCTTGATTTGACAAAAGCCGAAGTTCTTCCGGCAGAAGATATGTTAGCGGCTGGGAGCAATGGAATGTACGCTTGGCTGCCTTATTTCGGCGGAAGCGATAAATGGCTTGACGCTAAAAACGAGTCAAGAATGGATTTTGGCGTCAAAATGGGGCATACAATATTTCTTGACGAAAACGGCGAGCCTTTGAAAAATCCTTTTGCTAAGATTCATAGATATACCGAAAACGAGATCGACAACGCAATTTTATATTTGACGGATTATATCCCGGCAGATCCTACTCCTAACGAAGGCATACATATTTTTGACTCTCATTTGAAAAAGATATCTGAAAAGTGCGACGCCGTCAATAAAATGTTGGCCGAAATAAAAAATACCGCGATCATGTCGGATCAGACTATAAATTTATTGGCTCCAATGTACAAGTCTTGGAGGCGTTTGGATTATTTTCATAAGCTGATTTCTCAGACGAAAGGTTACGATAAGGCTTTTGTAGATAAAAAGATAGACTCTCTGCCTTGCGTTCCTTTTACTCCTTGCTCGGCGTTTAAAGCCGCCGGTTATTGCCCCGAAGGCAAAAATTGTTTCCCTTCTAAACCTCCGATTACCGAAAGATATGGAAAGCTTGAAGAAGATAAAAATGCTCTTAAGGAACAATGGAGGGAATTTTCTCCCGCCGTATGGGCCTTTCAAGGCATAAAGGAAAGGCTTTTAGAAGAGTCGGATTCTGAAACGGCTGTAATAGACGTAGACGTAATCGCTTTTTCCGACCAGTTAAAAACTTTTGAAACCGATCTGTTTGCTCAGCGAACCGCTATGATACAGGCCGGGCGCTCATGGTCCGGAATAACGACGGGATTGTCGGGCTTGAATCAGGCGATAGACGGGCTTCGCCCGGATTTTGTAACGGTTATTGCCGGGATGCAGGGAATAGGAAAAGGCGCCTTATGTTCTCAAATTATGGAATATTGCGCTTCTGATAAACAGCCTTGCGCGTATATTACATATGGAGAATCTCAGTCTACGGTGGCTTCTAAAATTATGGCCAGATGCTGCGGTATAGATTATAGAAAAATTATCAGAGGGACTTTAAGCGACGAAGAAGTTGCTAGAATAAAAGATATCTCGAAAAAAATACGGGATTCTTATGGAAAATATATGTATATAATCGAGGGCAACGATTCTATGGGAGTAAAAAAGATGAAAATGCTTATAGACGCTTTGCCTATCAAGCTTTTAATCGTCGATTCGTTAAATATGATCCCATTCATTTCCAAGCGGCAAGCCATAGATATTCCGACTAAACTGGAACAGAATATCAGGCAGCTGAAAACTCTCGCCAGATATAAAAAGATTCCGATTTTGGCTACGTATTCTACGCGTGAGAAGGATAGTAATATCCCCGAGCTTATATATGCGGAATTTCTGCTTATGCAGGGTTGCGATAATTGGATATATATAGACGAAGGAAAAGTTGTGGACGCGCAGCAAAATAGAGAATATTTGATGTATATAAGAAAGAATAGAAGCGGCGATAAAAATATCGCTTGTAGGCTCGCTTTCCATTCTGCTTTTCAGAAATTTTCCGAAATTAAATAAAAAGGAGCGTATGTATGACGATGATTTTACATAGAATTTTATCTTCTTCTTTACTTCTGTTTGTCGTTTTCTTCCTTGCGGGTTGCGGAGGCGGAGGAGAATAATTTATGGCAGACATGTGAAGTTGCGATTTAAATAAAACATAAAATAGCTTTCATATTTTTGCGAGTAGTAATAGCGCGTAACTGACATATGAAAGCTGTTTTTATTTGAAGCTCCGTTTATTTTTAGCGGCCGTGTTGTCTTAAGCCGTTTTTTTATCGAAAAGTCGCCGCCGTTTGGCTCGTATGTACGAATAGGTTTGAGTAAGCAGCAAACTTCGCGATAGAACGGCGTAAAGCGGAATATGAAATAATTCCATTATCGCGCCTTTGAAAAGAGTTATTGCTGGCGTTATGCCGAAACACCAGAACATTATTTGAGGAATTAACAGCAATTTCGTTATGCTTTGAGCTAATGTGACGGCAATTAATATGGATATGAACGTAGCTTCGTTTTTTTGTTTCATTAACGTTATCGTAAGAGGCGGAATTATACCCGTTAGCATGGAAGTAATCGTAAAGAAAGGTACGTACGGCCCTTTTGGAAATAAAAATGCCGATATAACGTCGCTTAGTCCTCCGACTAAAGCGCCCGACGCAGGACCCATTAAAAGACCGGCAAAGACGACCGGAAAACCTCCGAAATTTAGAATGCCTACCGGCAGAGGCACCGTAAGAACCCTTCGCAATAGAACGGAAAGAGCTATAAGCAGCGCTGAATAAACGATTGTTTTCACTGATAATTTCATTTATTTACGGCTCGCTTAGGCTGTTCCCACATATTATGAAAGCGTGGAATAAAATTATCTCCTCTTATGCCGGAACGCGTGAGAGCAAAATCATATTTTACGGGATCTTCATGGCAAAATTCGGCTAAAGTGTCTGTGATTGACATTGCGGTCTTTAACGACGCCGCGGTATATGGCGTCAATTGAAGTAGTTTTCCTACGCTGAGCATGTGGGTGTCTAGCGGAATTATAAGTTTAGATTTGTCTAAAGTTTCCCATACGCCGGGATCCACGTTGTCTTTTCTTATCATCCAGCGTAAGAACAGCATGAGTCTTTTACAGGGAGAAGACGAATTTTCTAATGGGAGTAGCGCAGTTTTTTCTATTTGTCCGGCATTTTTTATTTTTGCCGCGAATTTTAACGCGGCTCCTACGTAATTTTTATCGTTTTTATCTACGTATGAACAAAAACAGTCGCGTAAGCTCCCATATTCTAGGAGAACTTTTTTTATTCCTATAAAAATACGGATTATTTCTTCTCCTGAAGAGACTCTGTATTTTATATTTGCGAACGCTTTTTCTATCTCTTGGCGGCTCGAATTTAACAGGTAGTCCTTAGGTTTGAAGTCCATTTGTTTAAAAATTACGTCCAGTATTTTTAAAATGGACCACACGCGCCCGTAAGCGAATGAGGCTGATATTAATCCTGCGGTTTCTCTTTGCGAAGGCGAGCATAACAGAACATATTCTAGAGGGTCCGGGCGCACATACTTTTTATCGTTATATTTTTCGTATAGTTCTTCAATCAGTTGTTTCCTATATTCATGGAGATCGTTCATTTTTTATAAAGCTCCGTTCGTCTTAGACATTCGTATACGGTAATAGCGAAGACGTTAGCTACGTTTAGAGAGTTTTTCATGCCCAGAGCCGGAAATTCTGTTATAATATCTGCTTCGGCCAGTATTTCGGCGCTTATGCCGTCTTTTTCGTTTCCAAAAATAAAAGCGGTTTTAAGAGGGAATTCGGTCGCATAAAAGCATGAGCTTTCTTCGGCCGTTTCTAAAGCGGCTATTTGGTATCCTTCGGCTCGAAGATTTTCTATAGCTTGCAGAGTATCGTTATAATATACCCAAGGCACGAAATTTTCCGCTCCCAGAGCGGTTTTCGCCACTTTTTCATTCGACGGGCAGGGAGTATAGCCGCATATATAAATTTTACTGACCAGAGCCGCGTCCGCCGTTCTGAAAATATTTCCTACGTTGTATGCGCTTCTTATATTGTGAAGAACCGCAGCCGTTCTGAGCCTGGGCTTTTGGAAGAAACCGAGCGGATTAACGGATTGATCTTTATTTCTTATATGATAATTTGAGTTTCTCATTAGCTTAAGATAAGACGTCCGATTTTAGCTTTTCCGCTTCAGTTTTATTTTCCAGCAGCCAAGCGACCAAATGACGTCCTTTAGTCTTTTTTTCAGCTTGAAGGATTTTTTTGAATCCGCTTCCGAATTGTAGCGTTTTTATATTCATAAGCTTTTTCGCTTCTTTTTTTTCTCCCAGATCTATTAAAACCTTATATTCTATCCATCTTGCCATGGCTTCTCTTAGGGGCTGACTGTCCGTATATAATTTTTTTTCGTAAAGATATGCATGCATTAGTTCATGAGAGGCGATAGACTTGAATTTAGAAATAGTTAGTCCTGAACTTATGTAAATCATGTGATATTTTTCATTTATCATAATTTGAGAATGATATTTTCCCTTATTCTCCGTTTTCCATTCGAACGATAATCCGCGTTGTTCGGACTCTTTTATTAATTCCAGAACTATAGGGTTATTTATTTTTATAGAATATTGCTTTTCTATATGCCGCTGGATATCCGCAAGGATTTTTTTCCCTACGATACGATCCGTTACCATATTTTTTTTATATACGTCGAAAGAATTTGAGGTAAATTCAAATTCTTTTCTTCCTGAAATAAAAAAATCACAAGCTCTTACGAAGTATACGAATAAATTTTCAAGGCATTTTATAACTTTCATATATTCTGTTCAAAAAATAAAAAAACCTGTAGATATTATTCGCATTTGAATATCATCTATCAGGTTTATTTATTTTAGCGCGTTTTTATTCTTTATTTGTTTTTTCGGATGAAGTCCCCTTGGTCGACTGAGACGTCTTTTTACTTGACGTTTCTTTTTTTACTCCATCGTTTTGTTTAGTCGCCTCGTTTTTTGGGGAAGAATTCGATTTCGAAGTTCCTAAAACGTTCTTCAGATCTTCTTCTGTGTATCCCTGTTTATTTGCGAATATAACCGTCAATGTGACTATGCTGTTAAGAGAATTCGCTATGCTTGACAAATCTTTGGATACGCCGGAGAAAATTGATAATATCAATATAAATATCGTTAAAAAAGCTATGATGGCGACTATTACTCCTATGTCCATATTAAAATTCCTCCTTTGTGGCAGTACATAATTATCTATAAGTTTGTACATACAATTCTACAAAAACCTTTTACATCCTTCATTATGATAGAAAAGGACTAAATAAAAATAATAAAGAAATTTATTTCTAAAATAGAATTGAGGAGATTTTTTGCTGAATTGAAAAAGATAGACAGATTGTTAGAATTGTTGATTGAAAAGGGAGGTTCAGATCTTCATGTTGCGGCCGGGAGCCGTCCGATGATAAGGGTCTATGGCAGTCTTGAACAGAGCGAGTTTCCATATTTGACTAACGCTGACGTATATGGAATTTTACAAGAAGTTCTTACCCAGAAAGATATACAGAAATTACAGCAGAATGCCGACATTGATTTCGTTTATCAGTCCGAAGAATTGGGACATAGGTACAGGGCAAACGCTTTTTATCAGAAAAATGGACTTTCCGCGGTTTTTAGATGGATTCCGAGAGATATTCCAAGCCTGAATACGCTCGGATTTTCAGACTCCGTGAAAAAAATCACAAGATTCCATCAGGGAATAGTTCTTATAACCGGACCC
Source organism: uncultured bacterium (assembly GCA_949288455.1). Classification (GTDB taxonomy): domain Bacteria; phylum Vulcanimicrobiota; class CADAWZ01; order CADAWZ01; family CADAWZ01; genus CASEKF01. The sequence continues at coordinate 9,803 of CASEKF010000065.1, read as the reverse complement.
AGCGGCTGCGGCAAGACTACTACGATGGCGGCTTTAATCGAGCTGATCAATATAGAGCGTTCGCTTCATATTATAACGGTTGAAGAACCTGTCGAATATATTCATACAAATAAAAATTCCCTTGTCGTCCAGAGAGAAGTTACAAAAGACGTGGATACTTTTCAGACGGCGCTAAGAGCGGCTCTCCGAGAAGATCCCGACGTTATAGTAATAGGAGAGCTCAGGGATTTGGAAACTATTTCTTTAGCTATCACAGCCGCCGAGACCGGACATCTTGTTTTTGGAACGATGAATACTAACGACGCGGTGCAGACCGTAGATAGAATTATAGATTCGTATCCTCCGGATCAGCAGTCGCAGGTGAGAGTAATGTTCTCTGAATCCTTAAAAGCTATAATATCTCAGCAGCTAATTCCCTTAGCTAGCGGAAAAGGGATGGTATGCGCTTACGAATTATTGTTCTCCAACAGTTCCGTCGCAAATTTAATTAGAGACGCTAAACAGTATCAGATTATTAACGCTATGCACACCGGGAAGAGACTTGGCATGCAGCTTATGGATTCGTCTTTGCTGGATCTTGTTAATTCCGGCAAAATTTTATTGGAATCGGCTCTTGAACATTCCCAGAATCCGGTAGCCCTGCATGATAAATACAAAGCTTTGAAAGCCGCTCAATAATTTAGGAGAATTTTTATGAATTTTTTGAATTTTGGATTTAATAAACAAAAACAATCTTCTCAAGATAAACTTTTGGACGGTTTGATACTTCCGGGAGACGCGCCTCCGGTTCAGCGTAAGTCCGCATACGACGTTCCTGCGGCTAAGACCTTAGTCGAGGATGCTCCGGTTCTTGTGACTAAGACCGACGCCGCCAGGAAAAATATACAAGTTAATTTAAGCGAAGTCAGCGTTGACGCTTTACTTATAAAGATGATTGAGCTCGACGCTTCGGATTTGCATTTTGAAACAGGTTCTCCTCCCATATATAGGATTAACGGCGATATGGTTTTTACGGAGTTGCCGATAATAACGCAGCCTATGGCAGAAAAATTGTTGTTCCCGTTGATAAACGATTTTCAGAAACATCTTTTCATATCTACCGGAAACGTTGATTTCAGTTATGAAATACCTCAAAAAGCCAGATATAGAGCTAATTTTTTAAAGCATAGAAACGGTATGGGAGCCGTTTTTAGGATAATTCCCGGCAAAATTCCCACGGTCGAAGAGTTAAAGCTTCCGGAAGTTATAAAGACTATAGCTGACTTTAGAAAGGGAATAATTTTAGTTACGGGTCCTACCGGAAGCGGCAAGACTACGACTATGGCGGCTATGATCAATTATATAAACAATAGCCGCAGGGCTCATATAATAACGATTGAAGACCCGATAGAATTTACTCATACTCCGGTCAATTGTCTTATATCACATAGAGAAGTCAGACAGCATGCAAAATCTTTTGATTCGGCTTTAAAGGCTGCTTTGAGAGAAGATCCCGACGTAATTCTAGTTGGAGAGCTGAGAGATTTGGAAACGATTTCTCTTGCTCTCACCGCGGCGCAAATGGGGGTATTGGTGATGGGAACGCTTCATACTAATAGCGCGACTAAGACGGTAGACAGAATGATAGACGTTTTTCCTTCGAAACAGCAGGAACAGGCCAGAATTCAGCTGTCTCAATCCCTTAGGGCTATAGTAGCTCAGCAGCTTATGAAGAGAGCTGACGGGAAAGGCAGGATAGCGGCTATGGAAATTTTAATAAGCGATTTAAGCTTAGCTAATATAATAAGAGAGGGGAAAACTCCTCAAATTCCCAGTTATATTACTATGGGTAAAGCCAGAGGCATGCAGTTTATGGACAATGTTCTAATAGATTATGTCAAGCGGAATATCGTGACTAAAGAAGAAGCCGTATTGCGCATGAACGATCCAAAACTTTTTGAAAGGGCCGGGATTAACGTCAATTGACGGAACTAGCAAATGGACGGATTTAAGATAGGCAAAAAAGTTTTTCCCAGTAGAGTTGTCGCCGCTCCCTTAGCCGGAGTTACCGATACGGCATTTATAAAAATCGTTGGAGAGTATTTTAACGGCTTAATTTTCGCCGAGATGATTAGCAGCCAGAGCCTCGTGCGTTCTAAGTCTAAGGAGTCTTATAAGGCTCTGGTGGCGGCTTGCCGCGAACAGGCTGCCTTTCAGCTGTTAGGGCGAGATCCCGTTTGTATGGCTGAGGCCGCTTCTTTGCTGGCTTCTTTTGGAGCCGGTCACATAGATATAAATATGGGTTGTTCAGTTAGAAAGGTTTTAAAGCAGAAGGAAGGAGCCGCTTTGTTATTGGAACCGGAGACAGCCGTTAAAGTCATGAAAGCTGCGGTTGAAGCGGTGAGCGTTCCCGTAACGGTAAAGATTAGAAAAGGATTGGGTTCCGATTCGTCATGCGGCATGAAGATTGCCGAATTGGCCGAACAATGCGGAGTTAAGGCTGTTACCGTTCATGGACGGACTTCGGAACAAATGTATTCCGGCGAGTCAGATTGGAATTTTATACGAGACGTTAAAAAAAGAGTTTCCATACCGGTAATTGGGAACGGAGATATTCAGTCTCCGGAATTTGCTCTTGAAAAATTGAAGTATTCCGAATGCGACGCCGTAATGATAGGAAGAGGTATTTTAGGAAATCCTTGGCTTTTGAGAGAATGCGACGATTTTATTAAAACAGGGGCATATGTTTCTCCTTCTAAATCGGAAAAATTAGAGACGGCGGCAAAACATACTCGTTACGAATTTAAAATTTCCGGTAGAGATAGAGGTTTTAAAAAGATTAGGAAACATTTAAGTTGGTATATAAAAGGGATGCCTATGGCGTCTTCAATGCGTAATTTAATTTTTCAATCGCAGACTCCGGAAGATCTTGACAGACTTATGAGCGGGTATTCCGATTTTATCGATTATATAGAAGGAAACGTCAATTGTTCCCTTAAAGATATCGAAGCCGGCTTTTTTAGTTTTGTTAAGTTGATATAGTAAACAAACAGTCCCTTTTATCGTCTATATTAAGAGACAAAAGGGACTGTTTTGCTCTACGGCTTAGTTATTAGAGATATTAACTTAATAAGATTTGTCTAACGTTTTATATCGTTGATAACTTCAGGCCGTATTTAAGTCTTCGGTAGGCTTTTCAGCGTTATCTGCCCGAACAGCCATGTTTATTTTCGCCGCAATTGTGGTTTTCTCCATGATGACCATGGCGACCGCACGAAACGTTGGGATTGTATTCAAGCGCGCCCGCTATTAGCGCGTTGACGGCTTCGTCGGCGCTTCCTGACACTCCTCCGAAAATTTTTATTTCTTCCATTTCCAAAGCGTTTTTTGCTCCGGCTCCAATTCCGCCGCATATTAGCGCGTTAACTTTAGCTTCGGATAACATGTCGGCTAAAGCTCCATGCCCGCTGCCGTTTGAATCGATTATGCAAGAATTTATAATTTTATCGTTTTCAATATCGTATATTTTGAACTTCTCCGTATGTCCGAAATGTTGGAAAACGTTTCCGTTTTCGTAAGCTACCGCGATTCTCATAATTTTTATTTCCTTTCTTTTTTCAAAGTTTTTCGAAGCTTTCGCGTCGTTTTTTTCTATGTTTTTATTGCAGCGACGGCAATATAATCCGTCGCATATCTTGTAATTTCCGCCGGAAATATGTAGCGCTTTCCCGTTAACGATAGAGTCGGCGATTTTATTCCTTGCCTTTTCGTATATTTCCGTTACCGTAGTTCTTGATATTTCCATTTGTTTAGCGCATTGTTCATGCGTCTTTTTTTCATAATCTATCAAGCGTATCGCTTCAAATTCGTCTACGGTTAAAATAATTTTGTCTTGAGTTATAGTTTCTCCCGGAACAAAGAGTCTGTGTCTTGGTTCCATACAAATTTTTCTGCATCTGCTCGGTCTCGCCATATATTTTCCTCCATTTTCGGTATATGACGATAATATTATATCAAAAAATGAGCTGAAAGCAAGTAGTTTAAATAATTTTTTTTCGTTTTATTTTAAGCGTTAAATAATTTATAAATAAGATTTAGATTTTCTCAGACGTTTACATGGGAAGGTATATTGTTTAAGGTATTAAAAAAAGACCGAACCGCAGCTTTTTCGCGGTTCAGTCTTCCAAGAGAAAATTTATTATCATGTCGTTTTGTCGACTACTTCTCTTCGTTGTCAGTCGAAGTTTCGTCCGAGTTTTTTGATTCGTTTTTGGTCGCCGCTTCGTCAAATTCGTCTGTCGCTTGAATCGTCGTGTCTCTTTCCACTTCGAGTCCTTTAACGGAATCAAAGCTCGGATTATTTTCCTTAATCATAAGACTAGCGTGATTATGTCCGTAACAACAGACTTTATAAGCTTTTAAATTCTTCGTCGGTTTATATCCGTTTGTATAGGTATCTTTCGAGGCTGACGGGCATGTAGGCACAAAATCAAGATATCTTGGATCCGGGGAAATATCGGATAATTTCTTTGGATATTTGTTGTTATGTTCGGCCGCGTAAAGTCTAAGGCCTAACGATATTTTTTTTAAGTTTTCTTTACATTCGTTAAACTCTATTTCTTTCGGATTAGTCGAAAGGCCGGCGTCTGTCAGCATTCTTGACAGTCTTCCTTTTTCTTCCATAAGCTCTGAGATTTGTTTATATAATTCTTCTATTTTTTTTTCTTTTTCTTTAAGTGTCTCTTCTCTTTTAGTTAATTGCTCTTCTATTTTTTGTTTTTCTTTTTCCAGAGCTTGAGCTTTTTTGTCCGAGCATCCGCATATAACGAATGTCAAAAGGAATAAAAATAAAATAACAAATTTGAAACGAAACTTCATAAGAATCAGTTCCTCCTTTTAATTTTAAAAATATTACTTCTATCGAAATAATGTTAATTCCTTCGACGCTTAGTTCTAGCAGGACTTTGTCGCTTTGCTATATTTATGAAAAAAGCTTGAAATTTTAGAGGATTTCATTTGAACCTTATAAAATATATCATAAATAACAAAGTTACATAATTGTCAGGATTTTATTACGATTCCGTAATAATTTTGGCTAAGTTCCTTTTGATTTAATATTGAATTTAGTTCAGCCGTCTAATTTGATATGGCGAACGCTTCCTTTGCGCGTATTTTTAGTCTGCGCAACATAAAGATAAAGATAGATTGACGTTTTTTTATGGTCATTGAATTTCCGGGGCGACTAGTTTGTCGTTCGTTTTTTGTTGAAAAAATCGGTAATAAACATATAATCGCTGTTTTGTAAAATAAGAACGGCAGTTGATCTTATTACAGGAAAGGGCTATTGTGATGAAGGATTATTATTATGAGCTTGGAGTCACTCCCATCGATGAAATTGGAACTATACATAAAGCTTATATGGCGAAATCTAAGACTATTTATAAAAAGACCGGAGAAGAACAGAAATTTTTTTTCGAAGCTTGGAAGGTTATAAGCGACGAAGACAAGAGAAAGGAATATGACGCTCAGCCCCAGTTCCAATTACGAAAAATCAGCTCCAGGCTTACGGCCGCGGGAGCGAAGAAAAAGAATGGAGAGAGAGTTCCTTTTAGATGGGGCGTGCCTCTGATGGAAATCCTTATGATGCCTTTTAAGAAGGAGGAGGAATCTAATAAGGTTACTCCTGAAGAAACTGCTAATATACATTTTACTCAGGGCGTGCTTTTAGCCGCGGATCCGAACGGATGCGAAAAAGCTAAACTTGAGTTTAAGGCGGTTTTGGATTTAATTCCGGATTTAAAAGAAGCTCAATACAACTATGCGATTATGTGCTATAGGCTTGGACAGTATCAGGAAGCTTACGAATGTTTTGGCGAGTATTTGAAGAACGATTCCAAAGATCTTATGGCAAGAAAAATGACTGAGTTGCTTAAATAATTCGGCCGGCTTAAAGCGTCTTTTGAATTTATTATCGACGTATTGCGAAGTTTTAGATTTTTTGCAATACGTCTTATTTTTTGTTATAATCTATAAATGTATAAAGCTTATAAGCCCGTTTTTTGAATTTTGACGCCGTTGTATTGCGTTTATTAGCTAAAATGGGCTGTTATCAGAAAAAAATATTAAGAAAGCAGGTATGAATTTTTGCTTAATACTGAAAAAAAAGATTATTGTCAAGCAAGATTATCCGGCTGCGTAGAAAGCTGCGACGAAGAGTTGTTCCATGTCTTAGGGCTGGAAGACGAACGCCAGAGGCGCAAGCTTATAATGATAGCTTCCGAGAGCGAATGTCCCCTTCCGGTAAGACAAGTTTTGGCATGCAGTTTTACCAATATATATGCGGAAGGTTACCCGTCTCGTAGACTTTTTAGGGAAACGGGAGAAAATCTCCCGGATCTTGCAGATCAACTTTCCTATTTAAGGCGTTATTCCGACAGACGTTATTATAAAGGCGTAGAATACGCCGACGTCGTGGAAGCTCTTGCTTCTAAGAGGGCCGCGGCTCTTTTCGCCAACGAAAGGATTAAAGCCGAAGATTTATTCGTCAACGTTCAGCCTCTTTCAGGGGCCGCCGCTAACAACGCCGTTTACGAAGCGTTTGTAAATCCGGGAGATACCGTTATGGGGATGGACTTGACTCATGGCGGACATCTTACGCATGGCAGCTCCGCGAACAGATCCGGAAAAAATTATAATATAGTTTCATATCATGCCGATTATATTACGGGAGAGATAGATTTTAAGGAACTGGAAGAGTTGGTTTTTAAACACAGGCCAAAAATGATAATCGCCGGCTACAGCGCGTATCCAAGGCTTATTGACTGGCAGAGATTCAGAGATATCTCAGACTCCGTAGGAGCCGTTTTGTTCGCGGATATTTCTCATGTAGCGGGTTTAATAGCCGGCAAGGTATTCCCTTCTCCCGTAGGAATAGCCGACGTTATATCTTTTACCACTCACAAGACTATGTGCGGCCCTAGAGGAGCCGTAATTATGACTTCCAGGGAAGATTATGCCGATAAGGTTAATTCGGCTGTTTTTCCCGGAGAACAAGGAGGCCCTCATTTAAATTCCATAGCCGCTAAGGCTTTGCTGTTCAGACTGGCGAATACCGAAGGTTTTAGATTGATGCAGTCTCAAGTAGTTAAGAATGCGGCGGCTCTAGCGAAAATTTTCGAGGGTTTAGGCGGCAAATTGGCTTACGGAGGAACTGATTCTCATATGGTCCTTCTTGATTTAAGAACGATGAAGGGACCGGACGGGTTTAATCTTAGAGGGGAAATAGCTTCCAGAGTCCTTGATATATGCGGTATAACTTGCAATAAAAATACTATTCCTGGCGATACCAGCGCCGTTCATCCCGGAGCTTTGAGGTTTGGAACCACATGGATTACTCAGCGCGGTTTTAAGGAAGAGCATGTAGAGGAGCTTGGGCGGATCATTATGGAGCTTCTAGCCGAAATGATTCCATATAAGTATATAGAGATTTCAGGAGACGTAGGAAGAGCTAAAACTCCTCTTAAAGCTATCGTAGATGCATGCGGCAGGGTAGAAAAGCTGATAGAAAAAGCTGAACATTCGGAACTTGGCGAAGCTTCTCCTTATCCTTATTGGATGCATTATGACAGTCGGTTGTCTTATGAATCTCCAATAAATCATGGCGGAATAGAATCTATCGAACATTTTGGAATAAAACTGCCCTTAACTTATCCGGATTATAATAAATCGGCCGATATTTTTATGACAGACGCGTCTAATTGGGGGATTTTTGAGATTAGAGGAGACAGATCGCAGTATTTTCTGGATGAAGTTACCACTATTAGAGTATCCGCTATGAATCCGGGAGAAACTAAACGCTGTTGGTTGCTTTCTGAAACCGGAAACGTCGTGTCTTTCGCGCTCATAGCCAAGACTGCCGTTAAACGCTGTTTCATGCTTGTTCCGCCGGATAAAAAAAGTATTGTTCTTCCCGTGCTCAGAGGTCTTGCCGACGGTTATATACTTTTTGACGATAAAGATATATACGCTAAAATTCAAGGGCCTTGCGTCGTCGAAGACAGGAGTCGTCCTTTATTTAGAGAAGAGCTTTTAACCGCCGTAGAAATAGCGGGAGACTTCAATCTTATTGAAAAATTGAGCGCTTCGGGCATCAAAGCTGAGAAAGGCCGCGTTGTTAAAGATAGTTTTGCCAACGTCGAATATATAGCGGCGGCATGTCCTTCCGGCAAAAATGTAAAAATACTCGTTCATCCTGATTATGCTCAAGAAATTTGGGACGCTTTAAAGAAGAAAATTATAGAGCCGATAGGATATCGCGATATGCTTGAATTGAAGGCTAAGTTTACGGAGTTCTCTACGCCTGCGACGGCCGAAGAAGCTTATCGACTTTCCAAGGGAACCGAAATGATTGAAATGGGCAAACCGTATTTCTTAGGGCAGAAGTATTTGAACGCGAAATTTCCGTGCGAAGTCTCAAAGGAAATCTTTTCCTATTCTCCAAAGGATGAACCGCTTAAATATACCTGTCTTTATGAAAAACATAAGTCTCTCGGAGCGAGAATGGCTCCGTTTGCCGGATACGATATGCCAGTATGGTATACGAGTATAAATGAGGAGCATAAAACGGTAAGAACCGCGGCGGGACTTTTTGACGTCAGCCATATGGGGATACTTGAATTTGAAGGCAGAGATGCATGCCGCTTTTTAGATATGGCGACCACGAATTATATTCCAAAACTTCTTACTGGCCAATCTCAGTACGGATATATGTTAAGTCCTGACGGAGAGACGCTTGACGACGTTATGTTGTATAGAAGAGGCGAAGAGAAATTTATGTTGGTAGTCAACGCCGCTAATGCCGATAAGATAAAATCTTGGCTTTCGGCGCTAATGACCGGCAGATATTTGATAGATAGAGATATGCCCGGGAAAGAAGTAGCTTTCGAAGTCGCTATAAGAGATTTGGGAGATCCGTCCTGCGGCGACGAGCGTAAAGTCGACTTAGCTCTTCAAGGGCCTAATTCTTACTTTATTATCCGTTCGCTTTTGGAAGGCGAAGCAGCTTTTAGATTTGAGCGTTTAAAGAGAAATGAATTTATAGAGACTTCCGTTAGAGGAATGAACGTGATTATATCCAGAACCGGATATACGGGAGAAGAATACGGTTATGAGCTTTATCTTCATCCTAACGACGCGGTCACTATTTGGGATCTTATTCTCAGGGAAGGCAAAGATTACGGAGCGAAGCCTTGCGGTCTTGGCTGCAGAGATTCGGCAAGAACGGAGGCCGGTTTGCCTCTTTATGGCCATGAGCTGGAAGGAGACTATGGCGTTACTCCTTTGGAAGCCGGTTACGCTCCTTTCGTAAAATTCCATAAACCGTTCTTTATAGGTAGAAAAGCGATGCTTGAATCCGATAAAAAAAGGCGGATGGAAATCGTTAGGTTTAAGATGTTAAATAAAAATATACGCGTAGTAAAACATGGGTCTATACTTGTTTCAAAACGCGGAGAAACTATGGGATATGTCACGAGCTGCGTTATAATAGACGGAATGCAGTACGGCTTGGCTTATGTCAACAAGCGTTTTGCGGTTCCGGGCACAAAGGCTGAAGTCTTTATATTAGGGGGAGGAAAGCTTTTGGAAAAACAGAAGCCGGATCTTAAAGTCGGAGATAAAGTAGTTCTTTCTGAAGATGCCGCGATACTTACAAGATTTCCGACAAAAGCTGAAAATAAAGAAAGATATGGGTGTTAAACAGGTCTAAACATCTTGCAACAAGCCCCGGTTGAACGTTCAACCGGGGCAATTTGCAAGATGTTTAG
>CASEKF010000064.1 GCA_949288455.1 uncultured bacterium | reverse complement strand
CTCTCGCTTCTTTTTCTTCTTTTTCCAGTTCGCTTTTTATTCTGTCTCTCGCTTCTTTTTCTTCTTTTTCCAGTTCGCTTTTTATTCTGTCTCTCGCTTCTTTTTCTTCTTTTTCCAGTTCGCTTTTTATTCTGTCTCTCGCTTCTTTTTCTTCTTTTTCCAGTTCGTTTTTTATTTTGTCTCTCGCTTCTTTTTCTTCTTTTTCCTGAATATGTTCTTGCATAAAATCATATTCGGGTAAACATTCTTCTATCAAAACTTCTTTTTCTAATAATTCCGGAGTTTCTTCATGTCTAAAATTAGAATTTTCTTTTCCCTTTGCAATATTGGAAATATTTTCTTCCGGAGTATTGTCCATAATATCTAAATATTCTATTAGCTTATTTTTAGTAGAGCTTTTTTTGGGAGAATTGATTCTAATACTTCGCGACTTTGTTTTGTCTCTTGCTATATATCCTTTTTTTTCTAAGCGCAGCAGCTGATGATGCACGGACGAACTTGAAGTTAAACCGCATAAACCGCACAGCTCTTTTATTGTGGGAGGTATGGAGTTTTTTTGTATATATTTTTTTAAAACTTCCAATATTTTCTTTTGTATATCCGTAAGTTCTTGTTTTTTCATATTTTTGCCGATATTTAAATATTTTTATTATGAATTTAAATGCGCTTTTGGCAAATTCCTTGTTGAATATTATTTGTAAAGAAAAATAATGCCGCGCTTGGGAGGCACAAGGGAAGAATAATTGACGCGAAGAATGATTATCAAATGTTAATCCATATTCTATCGGAGGATAATTATTTTATGATTAGACCTTTTAAAAGCGAGCCGTTAGTCGATTTTTCAAAACGGGAAAATATAGAAAAGATGCAAGTTGCTCTTGCTAAGGTAGATAAAGAAAAAGGACAGTCTTACCCTGCCGTAATAGGCGGTCGTCAATATATGACTGAAGAAAAAATTAAATCCGTTAATCCGTCTAATAAAAACGAAGCGATTTGTTACGCCGCTTCTTCGACTTATGAAATAGCGGATAAAGCGTTTGAAGCAGCATGGTCGGCTTTTAAGTCTTGGAAAGTTAAATCTTATAGAGAACGAGCTTATTTACTGTTAAAAACGGCTGCTATAATTAGAAGGGAAAAATTTTATTTTTCTTCTTTGCTTGTCGAAGAGGTTGGCAAAACGTATGGTGAAGCCGACGCCGAGACGGCTGAATGCATTGATTTTCTTGAGTATTACGCTCGGCAGGCAATTAATTTGGAGAAGAAAGGCATGGAGGTTTCTTATACTGAAGACGAGATTAACGATACCGAGTATATTCCTTTAGGAGTAGGTATCGCTATCGCTCCATGGAATTTCTCTCTGGCTATATTTGCCGGAATGACGGCGGCGGGGATTGTTTGCGGCAATACGATGATTATGAAGCCGGCAAGCACGGCGGTTATGGTAGGAGCAAAATTATTTGACGCTTTTCAAAGAGCCGGAGTTCCGGATGGAGTCGTTAACTTTCTGCCCGGAAAAGGAGGCAGTCTGGGTAATTATATAGTTTCTCATCCTAAAGCAAGATTTATTAATTTTACAGGTTCAAGAGAGGTCGGATTACATATTAATAAACTTGCCGCTGAGGTTAAGGAAGGTCAAAAATGGATTAAGAGAGTCAGTATGGAACTTGGAGGCAAGAACGCTATAATCGTGGATAAAAACTGCGATTATGATAATGCCGCCAGAACGATAGTGGCAAGCGCTTTCGGGTATCAGGGGCAGAAATGTTCCGCTTGCTCAAGGGCCATAATAGTTAAAGACGTTTATGAGACGATAACCGATCTTGTGTTGAAATATGCTTCCGAGATTACCGTTGGAGCCGCCAGAACTCCTGGTATAGGCATGGGACCCGTAATAGATTTAAACGCTTATAACAAAATTTCTTCATATATCGCTATAGGCAAAGACGAAGGAAATTTGATTCTTGGCGATATGCCGGAAGAATCTGAAGGTTATTTTATTAAGCCTGTAATTTTCAGAGACGTAGATAGAAATGCGAAGATCGCCAAAGAAGAAATATTCGGCCCCGTTCTCGCTTTAATAAAGGCCGACAGTTTTGAAGACGCTTTAGATATTGCCAACGATACGGATTACGGACTTACGGGATCCGCTTTTTCTAATGATAGAGAAAATTTGGAAAAGGCCCGCAAGGAGTTTCATGTAGGCAACCTTTATTTAAATCGTAAGTGTACCGGAGCTCTAGTCGGAATACAGCCTTTCGGAGGGTTTAACCTTTCCGGAACAGATTCTAAAGCCGGAGGCGCCGATTATCTTTTACTTTTTACTCAAGCTAAATCTATGACCGAAAAACTTTAGTATTTTCGTATACGCGCTGAGGCAAAAAATAAGTTTGCCTCAGCGCTTTTTTATATGTCGCGGAATATTTGCCTTAAATGTTTCTCTATGCTAGAATAACTTCATTATGCTTGAAAGGCGGTTTGGTTATGGGTAAATTTGTACATCTTCATCTTCACAGCGAATATTCTCTGTTAGACGGCAGCTGTAAGCTTTCTTCGCTTTTAGACAGAGTTGGCGAACTTGGTATGGACGCCGTAGCCGTCACGGATCATGGCAATATGTTCGGAGCCGTGGAGTTTGTTGAAACCGCTAATAAAAAAGGCATAAAACCTATTATCGGCTGCGAATTTTATCTTGCTCAGAGAACCAGATATGATAAAGATCCTAGACTTGACGCGAGTCCTTATCATTTAATTTTGCTGGCCGAAAATAACGAGGGTTATACTAATTTGCTTGAACTTGTTTCAAAAGCCAATTTGGAAGGGTTTTACTATAAGCCTAGAATAGACAGGGAGATTTTGCGGACATATTCTAAGGGGTTAATTTGTTTGACGGCTTGTCTTCAGGGAGAAGTCGAACATAAACTGCTGCATGATTCGGAAAAAGACGCTAAAGAGGCTTTATCTTTTTATATAGACGTATTCGGAAGGGATCGCCTTTTTGCCGAAATAATGGATCATGGTCTTGAAGAACAGCAAAAAGTTAATCCTCTTTTGATTAATTTGGCTAAAGATATGAAGGTTGATCTCGTCGCTACAAACGACGTTCATTATATAAACAAAGACGACGCTTTAGCGCATGAAGTTCAAATGTGTATTCAAATGAACAAACAATTAAAAGATCCTAATAGAATGGGAAATTTGCCTGAAGAATTTTATTTAAAAAGCTATGAAGAGATGCTCAGTCGTTTCCCTTATATACCTTCAGCTTTAGATAAAACTGTCGAGATAGCCGAGAGATGCAACGTAAAAATAGATTTTGATACGATTCATTTTCCCGATTTTAAATTGCCGGAAGGACATACGGCAGATTCTTTTTTGAGAGAATTATGTTTGCAAGGCCTTCCAAAACGATACGGAGACCCTTCGGAAGAAGTTCTTCAAAGAATGGAATATGAACTTAGCGTTATTTCTAAAATGGGTTTTTCAGCTTATTTTTTGATAGTTTGGGATTTTATAAATTACGCTAAGGAACATGACATACCAGTTGGACCGGGAAGAGGAAGCGCAGCCGGAAGCATAGTCTCTTATCTTATAGGAATGACAGACGTCGATCCCCTGAGGTTTAATTTGTTGTTTGAGCGTTTTTTAAATCCGGGCAGAATCAGCATGCCGGACGTGGACACTGATTTTTGCGTTTTAAAGCGCGGAGAAATTATAAAATATGTAACCGAAAAGTACGGGGTAGATAAAGTTTCTCAAATAGCTACTTTCAACAGAATGCTCGCTAAGGCCGCGGTGAAGGACGTGGGGAGAACTCTAGGAGTCCCTCTGGCTAAAGTAAACGCTATTTCAAAAGCTATTCCGGCTGCCGCTAAAAACCTTAACGAAGCTTTATACGGCGATAAAGACGGGAAAGGCGCGTCTAAAGATTTAAAGGAACTTTACGAGGGCGATCCTGAGGTGAAAGAAATAGTCGATACGGCTAAAAAAATTGAAGGATTGGTAAGACAGGATTCGATTCATGCCGCCGGGATATTGATATCTAAAGAACCGTTATCTAAAACGGTTCCTTTAAAAAGGATGAATAACGGAGAGATCGTCTCTCAATATGATAAAAATTGCGTGGAACATATCGGACTTGTTAAAATGGATTTCCTTGGTCTTGAAAATTTAACTATTATAGATATGTGTTTGAAATTATTAAAGGAAAAGGGAATAAACGTAAAATTAGACGAATTGTCATTGGACGATCCTGACGTCTATAAGCTTCTTTGCGAAGCTAAAACTGTCGGCGTATTCCAACTTGAAAGTTCCGGAATGCAGAAATACCTTCAAGCTTTGAAACCGAGCAGGTTCGAGGATATTGTCGCTATGTGCGCGCTTTATAGGCCCGGCCCTTTAGGCACGGGCATGGTAGACACTTTCATTCAATGCAGGCATGGGAAAAAGGAGATAAAGTATCTTCATCCAAAACTGGAGCCGATCTTAAAAGAAACTTATGGAGTTATAGTTTATCAGGAACAGGTTATGCAGATTGCAAACGTTTTGGCAGGCTATTCTATGAGCGAGGCGGATAACTTGAGAAAAGCTATGGGTAAAAAGAAAGTCGATGTGATGGCAAAGGAAAAGGGGCATTTTTTGGAAGGCTGCAAAGCTAACGATATCGACGAACTGATAGCTTCTCAAATTTGGGATTATATGGAAGGCTTCGCTAAGTATGGATTTAATAAGTCTCATACGGTCGCTTACGGTCTCGTCGCATATTATACCGCATGGCTGAAAGTTAAATATCCAAAAGAGTATATGACGGCTCTTTTAACTAGGAAAAGCGACGATTTGGCAAGACTCAGCCAGATTATAGACGAAGTCAGAAAGATGAATATTGCGGTTCTCCCTCCGGATATCAATAGCAGCGGAACGTTTTTCACGGTAGACGGAGACGCGATACGTTTTGGACTTTCGGCGGTAAGGGGAGTGGGGAGCAACGTCGTAAACGCCGTTATAGACATACGTAAAACCGTAGGACGTTTTAGGAATTTCGAACATTTTATTTCTGAGACTTGTAAAGTTATAAATAAGAAAGTTATCGAAAGTTTTGCGAAAAGCGGAGTCTTCGATTCTCTTGGAGAAAATCGAAGAACTATCATCGAATCTTTAGACTATATAATAGACTACGCTGCAAAAATAAAAAAAGAAAAGATAAGCGGGCAAATTTCCTTGTTTGACAGCCCGTCTATGGAAGAGACTTTCTCCATGTTTTCGCTCGCCGCTCAAGAAGAGTTTTCAGACGAAGAGAAACTTGAGTATGAGAAAGAATATTTGGGGGCTTACGTTACCGGGCATCCTCTTGAAAGATTTAGGAAACTTTTAACTTCGGGACAATTTTCTTCAAGCTGTTCGGATTTATATCTAAAAAATAACGGGGAAAAAATCGTATGCGCGGGCTTGTTGACGAAAGTAAAAAATTTACTGACTAAAAAAAATTTGAATATGGCCAGCGGAGTTATAGAAGATTTTACCGGCGGAGTAGAATTTGTAATTTATCCTCGTCAATATGAAAATTACAAAAATTATATAAAACAGGATTTTCCGGTCGTGATAAAGGGAAAGCTGGAGGCTGAAGAACAGGAACTTGAAGCTAACGATGGCGACGATTTAACCGGGGAAGAACCTTCCGGCGGTAATTTAGCAAAGAAAATTCAGATTGTAGCGGAAGAATTTTATCCTCTTGATTCTGCCGAAGCCATAGAGATTCTCAATTCTTCCCCTCCTTCTAAAAGAACAGGATGCGTCGTAAGGATATCTCCGGAATATAAAACGCAATTGATTAAACTTAAAGAGCTTATTCTTGAGCATTCAGGCAATATGCCTCTTTATTTTCTGATTTCGACTCCCGGAAAGGAAACTGCCGTAGAGCCTTCTCAGTCTTTTAAAGTAAGCGGAGCAAAAAAATTTAGAGATGAAGTCGAACGATTAATGGGTGAAAAATCCGTGTGGATTTTGAAGTAAGGTCTTTCCGATAAACTATATTGTCGTTTCAGTTTTTGAAGTCTTTTATGGCTTTAGCTAAAAATAAACTTAATAGCTTTAAACTGCTTAAAAAACTAACGAGCGTTAATTAACGCTCGTTAGTTTTTTAAGCAGTTTTAGTTAAAGTCGTAAGGAGGTTTAAATACCCCTCCCGATTGGAGGCCGGGTTCCAGTCCTTCGAATGTTCCGGATGAAGAATTCAACGTAAATTGAGCTTGCAGGCCTTGTTCAAAACCTTGGTTTAAAGAAAAAGCGTTCTTCAGGGCTTGCATATTAGACAATCCCATTTCTTCCGGAAGTTCGCAATTATCTACTTCAATAGTGTCTGAGGCTACTCCGCTTCGTGTTAACTCTCCGGTTTGTTCATTTTTTGCGGACTCATATATCGGAGCGTTGTAGATTTGACTCATCTGATCTACGCCCGAACTAATATGGGAGCCTACGGGAGATATTCCGTTCAACATCGTTCACCACATCCTTCGCAGGGTTTCACCTACTTATTCTTGCCTTTATTATATCATAACGAAACGGTATAACAATTAGAAATATGTAAATTTTCTTGCTTAAATGTTAAGATTGTGTTACATAAACATTTGTAAATGTTCATAATTTTTCTCGTTAGTTTTGCTGATTAGAATGAGAATGTTATTCTCTTCTTTCAAAAAGCCTAAGAATAAAGTAAATAATAGTCCGGTTTTTACGTTTCCTCTTTTTTTTATGGTTTTCTATTTTTCCACAGGGTAGAATCGCCGGTTTAAAAGATATTTGCTGATTTACTTTTTTATATTATTTATAGATTTTCTTCTTTCGAGATTTTTTGGTTCTATTACCATTTCGTCGCCAGTCATAAGAGATATTATGCCTTCTTTAGATTCTTTTTCCTCGTTTATTACTCCGCAGTAATTATCAGGATTGAAGGAATAGTCTTCCGGTTCCGGATATGATACGGCCAAGCCTTCGTAGTTTCTGAGAACTACTCTGTTATATCCTTGCGATATGATATAATTGGGAGTGACCGGTATTTTTCCCCCTCCTCCGGGCGCGTCTACCACGAACGTCGGGATTCCTAACCCGGTAGTATGTCCTCTAAGAGATTCTATAATTTCAATGCCTACGCTTACCGGAGTTCTGAAATGGGAGATGCCTTTTGAGAGATCGCATTGATATATATAATAAGGTTTAACCCTGTTTTTCAAAAGAAGATGAATGAGGTTTTTCATAACTCCGGGATGATCGTTTACTCCTCTTAGAAGAACGGATTGGTTTCCGAGAGGTATTCCCGCGTCCGCAAGTTTCCATAAAGCCCTGCAAGCGGGATAGGTCATTTCGTTAGGGTGATTAAAATGAGTGTTTAAATACAGAGGATGATATTTTTTTAACGTTGAGACGAGTTCGTCGTCTATTCTCATGGGGGCTACTACGGGCATTCTGGAACCTATTCTTATAATTTCGACATGTTCTATGTCTCTTATCATCGAGATTATTTTTTCAAGTTTTTCAGTGGGAAGCGTCAGAGGATCTCCTCCTGACAGGAGCACGTCTCTGACGTTCTTATGCTCGCGTATATAATCTATAGCTTTTCTAATTTGGTCGTCCGGCATCGGCGAATCCGTTTCTCCGGCGACTCGTCTTCTGGTGCAGTGTCTGCAGTACATTGAACATTGATCCGTTACCAATAGTAGAGCTCTGTCCGGATAACGATGAGTAAGTCCTTTTACCGGCGAATCCACGTCCTCTTCTAGAGGATCTTGCATGTCGTGCGCCATAACGTTTAACTCGTTTATCGTTGGAATAGCTTGTTTTCTTACCGGATCATGAGGATTTTTTAAATCTATTAAAGAAAAGTAATATGGAGTTATGGCCATCCTAAGAGTATGTAGGGCATGCTTTAATCCGTCTTCTTCTTCTTTTGTCAGCTTTATAAGTTTTCTTAAGTCGTCTAGAGTCGTTATTCTATTTTTTATCTGCCATTTCCAGTCGTTCCATTCGTCTTCTGAAACGTCTTTCCATAGAGTATAATTTCTAAAATTATTTTCCATTAATGCAATCCTTCCGTGTTATTTCGAGAATTTTTCTTGAAAAATTTCTTTTAAAGCCGGAATTTCTCTTACGATGTCAAGTGCGACGTCGGCGTGATTTTTACAATAGCCGTTGCCTATGAGCATCTCTATATCGTATCCTATGCCTTCCGCTCCTAGCGCCGCTTTCGTAAAACTTGTGGCCATGGAGAAGAAATAAACTTTGCCTCTTTCTTTGCAGGATAATATGGAACTCATTTCAGTATCCGGAATATTTACGCAATTTATAACAAGATCCGCCATTTTCCCGTCCGTTAATTTATAGACTTCATGATAAATTGATACGGCGTCTTTCGCGTCTAATTGTATTATTTCATCCGCCATTCCAAGCTTTTCTACGTTTTCCAGAGATCTTTTGGAATTTACGAGAGCTATAGTTTTCACGTCTTTTCCAAATTTACGCTTTATTGCGGCGGCGCACAGAAGTCCTGATTTCCCTCCCGCGCCTAAAATAAGAACGACGTCTCCTTTTTTTGCGAGCCGTTCCGCTTGAGCCGGAGCTCCTGCGACGTCTAGAATCGAGAGAGCTAAGGTTTCGCTCATATCGTCAGGCTGTTTAGCGTATATTCCGCTTTCAAATATAACAGCTTTAGCCTCGACTTCGACTTGATCTTGATCAATGATTACTTTATTGATTTTTTCTATTTTAAGAGGAGTAAGAGAAAGAGAAACTAAAGTGGCTATTTTGTCTCCGACTTTTAAATCTCGCTGCCTCAGATTTTTTCCTATTTTTTCTACTGTGCCTATGAGCATGCCTCCGGAACCTGTGACAGGATTATGCATTTTTCCGCGTTTGTCTACGATCTCAAGTATTTTTGAAGCTATTTTCTCTTCGTCTTTTCCTACTTCTTCGACTATCTGTCTAAAAGAAGCGGAATCGATATTTAGTCTCATAACGTCTATTAAAATTTCGTTATCGGCTATATCGGGATTATTGTCTATTTTCCAAGCCGGCTGCGGCAAAACTCCTTTAGGCTCTAGGACTCTATGCGTGCCAAATTTGCAATTTTCCATAAAATTTTAAAACCTCCAAGAAAAGTCAAGGTATTTTTCTTCGTAGATCTTTTTTAAAATTCCTTTATACGTCGCTTAGTGATGTTTATGAATCTTTCGTCCTGCTTCGTATGTTATTTAAAAGTTAACGGCATTAAAAACGCGCGTTTTTAATGCCGTTAACTTTTAAATAAATTTTTTAGAGGTTAGTACGTTCGCATTAAAGTCTGTCCCACAATTTTTGAGCTAGTTCTCGCGATTTAGCGGCTATTCTTTCTTCGTCTATGCCTATAAGCTTTTTGTCTTCCATAAGTACTTTTCCATTAGCAATAACCGTAGAAATATTGCCGGATCCAAAGCCAAAGTGTATATGACTGAATAAATTTGCGTTAGTCATAGGCGTGCATGGAGCGTATTCCACAAGGATAATGTCTCCCGCCGCTCCGTTTGATATGACTCCTATAGGGAGTCCGAATTGACGTTCAGCAATTTTAGAATTGTTTTTAAAGACTAATTCTACGGGTTCTCCCCAACTGACTCTAGGATCTTTGTTAGCTATTTTGTGAAGTACGTTGGCAAGTTTGAATCCTTCAAAAATATCGCAGTTGTATCCGTCTGTTCCAAGCCCCATTACGATTCCTTTTTCTAACATTTTTAACACAGGAGCTACGCCGACCGCGTTGCCCATGTTGGAGTAGGGGTTATGCACCGCGCAGGTGTCGGTATCCTTAAGAATATCCATTTCTTTTTCGTTAATATGAACGCAGTGGATGGTTAATGTTTTTGGACCTAAGATCCCATGTTTTTTCAGACGTTCCACGACTCTGCAACCATATTTTTGAACGTTGTAATCTACGTCTGAAGAGCCTTCCGCAGTATGTATATGGAATCCGGCGTCTAAGCCTTCCATCGCCTTTTTAGATTTTTCTAGACTTTCGTCGGAAAGAGTGAAAGCGGCATGCATTCCGAACATACCTTTTATCATGTTATCTTTGGTTTGTTCGCATTTTTTTATAAATCTGATATTTTCTTCAATTCCTTCGTCTCTGATTTTCATGCCGTCTCTATCTGAAAGTTCATAGCAAAAACTGCCTCTTATGCCTATTTCCCTTGCGGCTTTTTCATTTTCGTCAAGGCTTCCGAGAACGGCGTACGGACTTGCATGGTGATCTATAATAGTCGTTACGCCTTTTCTGACGCAGTCTATCATTGGCATCAAAGCGCTATAGTAACAGTCTTCAAGAGTTAATTTTTTGTCTAGTCTCCACCATAATTTTTCCAGAATTTCGCCGAAATTTTTAGCGGGTTCTCCCGGAATAGCCATTCCTCTCGCAAAGGTGCTGTATAAATGCATATGAGCGTTTATAAGTCCCGGCATTACGTATTTTCCGCAGGCACAAATAGTTTTATCTGCGGTCGGATTTCTTTTTTCCACTTCGTCTGATTTTCCAAAGTCGGAAATAATGCCGTCTTTTATATAAATTCCGCCGTTCTCTATCAATTCAGGGTTTTCGCCCATTGTAATTATAGTTCCGTTTTTCACGAATAATGTAGTCATTGCAAACCTCCGGATAAAATTGTTTAAAGCGTTAAACTAAAGATGTTATTCTTATCTCGATTTATTAAATCCTTTTGAGGTTAGATTAAACCTTGATATTTTGACTTATTTTATTGTCCGCCGAATTAAGAAAGTTAAATTAGATTGTATAAAGAATGATATAACGTTAAATTCATAGAAATACGTTTAATTATAAATAGCGCGTTGAGCGAAACAACCGTTTTTTGTCGTCAGCGCGTATGCCGAAAAGGTTTGTATGTAGCCGCTTTACGCCGTATTTGTTGAGTTATATAATGTTGACGCCTTTAAAGAATAATATGGGGCCGCAGCGGCAGACGCCGATTTTAATTCGTCGCGGCGGTTTAAGAAAATTAAAGCGAGAGGAGCAATGCGGATGCGCCGAAAAATAAAAAACATAGAGAAAGCTGTTGAGACAGAGAAAGGTTTTTTGTCTCAGGATAAACTCGTTAGATTTTCGTCTATGCTGACCGAATCGAAGAATTTAATTTTAAGAGGCGCGCCGGGTACGGGGAAATCGTATCTTGCTAAAGAAATAGCCGCATATGTTGTCAGCGAAGGCTCATTTCACGATTACGTTTCTCTTGACGATCAGCAGAAAAAACAGGTGGAATTCGTACAGTTCCATCCGAGTTACGATTATTCGGATTTTGTCGAAGGTTTAAAACCGAAACTGAACGACGACGGCTCTATGGGATTTGAGTTGCGGGACGGTATTTTTAAAAAATTTGTCACTCGAGCCAGAAATAACTACGAAGATTCGCTGAAATCCATTGAAACAATAGAGAAGGAAATATCGGCTCAAGAGTCCATTGAAGATTTCTTTTCAAATATCGAATTTGGCGCAGACGCATTTAAAACGTTTAGAGGCAATACGTTTTTTATTAACGGCGCGGATGAAAACCGCATTTATATTTCTATTCCGGGAAATTCTATCGTAAACAAATTGACCCTTAATTCGGACGAGCTTAGAAAAATGTTGGAGTCCGGCCGGAGTTTTGAGAAGATAAAAGATATTACGGCTTTTTTTGAAAAGTCTTTCGCTACTCAACAGTATTCTTATGAGTTTGCAATCTTTAATGAAATTAAAATGAG
The DNA here is from genome assembly GCA_949288455.1 of uncultured bacterium. GTDB lineage: Bacteria > Vulcanimicrobiota > CADAWZ01 > CADAWZ01 > CADAWZ01 > CASEKF01. The sequence continues at coordinate 3,326 of CASEKF010000064.1, read as the reverse complement.
AAACAAGGAGAGATTAAAGATAAAAGCGATACGGAAAAAATTAAAAAAATATGTTTTTATTATCGATGAGATCAATCGCGGCGAAATTTCAAAGATATTCGGAGAATTGTTCTTTGCGATAGATCCGGGTTATCGCGGCAGAGCCGGAGAAATTTCCACGCAGTATTCCAACCTTCATTTTGACCCGAACGATAAATTCTACGTTCCGGAAAACGTTTATATTATAGGAACGATGAACGACATAGACCGTTCCGTAGACAGCTTTGATTTCGCCATGCGCAGAAGATTTCGTTTTGTTGAACTTAAAGCCGACGAGCGTCTTGACATGTTGGACTCCTTGGAAAATGAGGAGCTTAAATATGAGGCAATCGGAAGAATGACCGCTCTTAACAGAGCGATTGTAAGCGTTGAGGATTTAAATGAGAATTACCAAATTGGCGCGGCCTACTTTTTAAAGCTTAAGACTCTTGGTTTTGACCGACTGTGGACGGATTATTTGCAGCCGCTTCTTAAGGATTACGTGCGGGGCATGTACGATGAAAAAGGGATTATGAAGCGGTTTGCGCAAGCGTACGGCTATAAAGAAGATACGCGAGGCGGCGCGAATGAAATTACTCAAGATTAACGATAATTCCAGATATAAAAAAATCGTTTTTTCTAAAATTGAAAGCCTTACGGGTAAAATTGCCGACAAAACGTTGGGACAGCTTGAACGAGACGGCGAGTTCGTATTTCCCGAGACGTTAAAGAACGCACAAGATATAACTCGGGAACAAATGTTAATACAAAGCGTCGACGATACGTATCGATCCGGCAACGTAATGGGATTTATTGGCAGCGGAGACGAACGTCTTATCGTTAAATCCCGTTTTGACGGAGAGTATAACGATTATTTTTTTCATTATCTGCTCTATAGAACGATTGACTTTCCAAATATACTAAATTTAAAATCGGACGCAAATCAAAATAACAGACCTTTTAATTTTTTAATATTTCTGTTTCCGTATCGCCTTAAGGCGGCAATGCGAAAAGGTTTGTTTAAAAAATATATTTGGCGCCGATACGACGACGTAAATATAAAAGGAGTCGTAGATATCGCCAGGCATATAGAAAAAAATATTCCTTTTATAGGCAAAGTCGCATATAGCCGCAGAGAGTTGTCTTATGACAACGATTTAGTGGAGCTAGTGCGCCATACCATAGAATTTATCAAAAGAAAACCTTACGGACATAATCTTCTGGCAAAAGCAAAAGACGAGGTAAGACTTGTTATAGACGCTACTCCCGGATATGAGCCGTCCGACAGACGAATAATACTGGAACGCAATCAGAATAATATCGTTCGCCATGCATATTTTCAGGAATATTTTGCTTTGCAAAGATTGTGTCTTTTGCTTCTTCAATATCAGAAACATCAGATAGGAGCGGGGACAAGGCAGATATACGGCGTTTTGTTTGATGGCGCTTGGTTGTGGGAAGAATATATGAATATCCTGCTTAAGGACATTTTCTATCATCCGAGGAATAGAGAAGGCAAAGGAGTTCAGAAGCTTTTTAATGGGAATATAGGATATATTTATCCTGATTTTATTAGTAGAGATAACGAAAATAGGATAATCGCAGACGCTAAATATAAACCTGTTAACAATATAGGAAATCGAGACTATTTGCAGCTATTGGCATATATGTTTCGTTTTGACGCAAAGAAAGGGTATTATTTTTATCCTGAACCTGAAGAATCTAAAGATTTGACTTTATGGTTGAATCGAGGCTCGACTTATGAGGCGAATGTCGCTCCGCGCGACGATATCAGCATTATCAAACGCGGATTGAAAATTCCTTCGCAAGCGCGGAATTACGATGAATTTGTACGACGAATAACCGCTTATGAGCAGGAGTTTAAACGGGCGTTGAGTTTCGATTAATTCGATAGCCTTAGCTGACTTTCTTGATTTTATGCGTTTTTCTTTTAGATGCGGAGCAGATTTAAAAGAGTTTACGGCAGGGATGTTCGCTGTATCTCAGTCGGACGTTGTTATTGTCTAAGCAGTTTATGAGGAGAGGAAAAATGGCTTGTTTTGCGCGCTTTTTTAGTCTCGTATACGCGTACGGGAGTCTCCCGGCGTATTGAGTAGGAAGACCCCCGTACATTAGTTTTTTTTATTTGTCGAAATATCTTTTTAGTAGTCCGTCGAAACCCCGTCCATGTCTCGCTTCGTCTTTGCACATTTCATGTACGGTATCATGTACGGCGTCATACCCTAGTTCTTTTGCTAATTTTGCCAGCTGCAGCTTTCCTTCGCAAGCTCCAAATTCAGCTCCGGCCCTTAACGATACGTTTTCTTTAGTGGAAGATGTTACCACTTCTCCTAAAAGTTCGGCAAATCTAGACGCATGGTCGGCTTCTTCAAAAGCGTATCTTTTGAACGCTTCCGCTATTTCGGGATATCCTTCTCTATCGGCTTGGCGGCTCATAGCAAGATACATTCCTACTTCGGCGCATTCGCCGTTGAAATTAGCTCTTAACCCTTCGACGACTCTTTCGTCAAGGCCTTTTGCCGCTCCTATTCTATGCTCGTCGGCATAAGTCTTAGAGTCTGACAATAAGTTAAAAGTCGTGGCTCCGCAGATTGGGCATTTGTCCGGAGCTTTATCTCCCTCGGCTATATATCCGCAAACGGCGCATACAAATTTCATATTTTTTTGTTCCTTTCTTCTTTATCGATTATAACGTTATCGTTTTGTAATTATTGTCTCTGCATTCGGCGCAGAGTCCATAGAAAATCATATCGTGAGAATATATTTTAAACCCCGTAGCGTTTTGAATTTGTTCCGTTAAGCCTAAAGTGAACTCAGAAGAAATGTCAAAGATTTTTCCGCAGCTTTGGCATTCAAAATGGTAATGCTTATTTATATTGTAGTCATATCTCGCCGAACCGTTTATTCCTCCTATTTTTTTTATTTTTCCTAAAGCCGCCATTTTATTGAGATTTCTATAAACTGTCGCTAGAGATATTTTATAGTTTTTGTATTTTAAATAATGATATACATACTCTGCCGTAGGATGGTTTTTTAACGTTTTTAAAGTTTCATATATAATTTCTTTTTGATAGGAATAGTTCATAACTTAATAATGAGAATCATTCTTATGATTTGTAAATAAATTATATATTATTCAAATTATTTTGTCAATATAATTTAGTGTAATTTTGCGTAAATATGTTTTGTTATATAAATTGGCGGATTTTGTGATGAATAACAGATAAGACCATTATGATTTTAGGATAATTATTCGTATTATTTATGCGTATATTATTAAAAAGGAT
>CASEKF010000063.1 GCA_949288455.1 uncultured bacterium | reverse complement strand
AATCAAAAATGTGTTCCTTGCTATCCTGCGGGATATTAAGAAAGACATTGACAACGGAGAGCAGCCGGGGGAAGCTGCCACCGCCGCAATGCTCCAAACCATGAGGGACACACTGGCAGGGCAACAGCAAGAGCCGGTGTCAGTGGACGATGTAACTGCGATGATTGCTAGGCAGATTGGGCAACTTGTCCCAATGGATGAGGAAACAGCAAAGGAGTTCCAACGATTGGCGATGAAGATGATAGAACAAGTACAAGACACCTAAAATGTGTTCGTTCCCTATCAAAAGAAATCCTTGTATAATTTCGCTTAAACGAATATAATATAGACAGTTAATAGCGTCTCCCGCAAAAACTCTGCTGAGGTAATATAAATGAACGGATATATTACGGTTCAAGAAGCGGCACAAAAATGGGGAATAACCCCGCGCCAAGTTCAGATTCTCTGTAAAGAAGAACGTATAATTGGAGCAACTCGAATGAGTCGCATCTGGGTTATTCCAGAGAATGCAGAGAAACCGACAAAAAAACTAAAGAAACAATATCGTATGTTTAAGGAGCAAAAATGAAAATGGGCGATATCACATATAAAAAAATTACAACAACCCCCATTAATCTCGATAACTCGATTATAATTGAAAGTGATGCTATACTTGCTTTACAAAAACTTCCATCGGCTTCAGTGCAGTGCATTGTTACTTCACCGCCATATTGGGGACTTCGAGATTATGGTATTAAAGGTCAAATTGGCCTGGAGGAAAAATTACAGCAGTACATTAATAAATTAGTATCTGTTTTTGCTGAAGCAAAAAGAGTTTTACGAGATGATGGTGTGTTTTGGTTAAATATTGGTGATGGGTATACTAGCGGAAATCGTGGGTATAGAGCACCTGACAAAAAGAATCCAGCTAGAGCAATGAGTGTTCGTCCTGACACTCCAGAAGGATTGAAACCAAAAGATTTGTTAGGAATTCCGTGGCGATTGGCCCTAGCCTTGCAAGCTGATGGTTGGTTTTTGCGTAGTGATATTATTTGGAACAAACCTAATGCTATGCCAGAAAGCGTGAAAGATCGGCCAACACGTTCCCACGAATATGTTTTTATGCTTACAAAAAAAGAAAAATATTATTACGATTACCAAGCCATAAAAGAAAATGGACGCAACAAGCGCACAGTTTGGAATGTAAACACCGCGCCGTTTGCAGAAGCTCACTTTGCAACATTCCCTCCTGCTTTGATAGAACCATGCATTCTTGCCTCAACTAAAGAGAATGATTTTGTACTTGACCCATTTTTTGGTTCTGGAACAGTTGGCGTTGTTTGTCAAGAATTTAATAGACAATTTGTTGGCATAGAGTTAAACGATGAGTATGTTAAAATCGCAAGAACACGGCTGGATATTTTAGAACTTCCAGTATTGAAAGTTGTAGGTGAATAAGATGGCAATAGTATTTGACTTTCAAAATACCCAGGTTAGTTTTGCTAATACATTGAAAGAATTACGAGAGACGTTTCTTCAGGATGCCTTGGCTACGAAAGTTGCAGTAATGGAAATCAATATACTTGATTCAGAGCTACATGAGTATGTTGACAATGGTTCTCTACAAACTCTTGCCACGCATGGAATGAGAGGCGAATTATTGTTTGCGGTTCCAAGTATTTTGGAAAAGAACCCTAGATTACTAGGCTATTATCGTCTTTTGCTAGGTTACAGTCAAAAAGGATTTTACACTGCCGCTACTGGCGCAGGGATGTTCAAATCATTAGAGGAAAAGGGCTCCCTTTCGCAAAAGCAATGTAGTGCTCTACCAGAATTATGCCGAGCATTAAATCTCAGTGCAAAATATATGTTGGAGCATCTTGAGGACCAAATGATCAGTTCCGGATTCTTTGATCAATTGACCCTTTTGACATTGGGGCCACAACTTCGTGGCGGGGCTAATGTCCAAAAAGGGACTTCTGCTATTTCACAAGTATTCGATGTAGTTTATCAAATTGTAAGCGCATCTGTTGTTCGCTCTAACTCAAGATGCATTGAATTAAAGAATAATTCAGGCCGTACCGTATACATACAATTTGCAGCTGATCCCGATATTGTAATAAGGGAAGAATTAGCAACAGACAAATACCGAAATTTAGTTGCAATCGAGGTTAAAGGAGGACAAGACTACTCGAATATTCACAACCGAGTGGGAGAGGCCGAAAAAAGCCATCAGAAGGCAAAAAAAGATGGTTATGTAGAGTGCTGGACAGTAGTTAATGTTGACCGCATTGATATGAACATGGCACAAAAAGAATCTCCGACTACAAATAAATTTTACCGAATATCTGAACTTTTGAATCAAAGTAGCGCTGAATATAGAGATTTTTCGTTGCAAATTTTATCTATTGCAGGCATTTAACCTTCACTAGATATTATTTGCAAAAACGAGGTGTTGGTATGTCACGAAAGAGAGACGATAAGCCGCTCTATGACTACAATATATACCGCATTCTTCCAGAAAAAGCAGAGAGCTTCAAGTCGTTCTTGGAAGATCGAAGATTTGAAGAAATACCATTGAAACCGGAGTGTATTCAAAACCCCTCTGGATATACATTTACCCTCATGTTTTGCGATAAAGACAATCGAAAGGGCTCTCCTTGGGTAAATTTATTATCCACCTGTACCGAATGGGATTTGAGACAAGAATTAAAAATATATGGAGCAGCCTTAATTTGTTGCAGGGAAGACTCTTGTTTTGTTGTTTCTTATGGCAATGCACACTTTTATGTGAGCGATTATTGTGATTTTAATTTTGGAGTGGCTGTTGCAGAACGACTAATTGATTTAGATCAGGTTAGAGCACAACAAAATATTTCTCATGGTAGCAAGCTAAGTAAAATGCACATGGATTACTTGGGCGGTACAGTGCTGTCCTATCGTAGCGGAGAAATACCGACCTATATTCGAGGGACGAGCCTGGATACAGAGTTGTGGGGAACTACTATCAACTGCGGAACCTCTGCACAATTCAAATGGGAAGAGAAGCCAACTGAAATCGGCGAAAAATTGAGTCTCCTAAATGAAATAATAAAAGCAGATAGCTCGATTTCTCTACCGAGATTAACTTTTTTGGATGCAGAAGAAGATGCAGAAAAAATTGAAAGCCTTTATCATCAATTAGCTGTTGCTATTGAGCAATATGACGGAGCCGCTCACGATGGAAACTTAATAAATGTTCCATCTTTCTACATGATGGGAACACGGCTAATACAGAACGATTCTGTCCGTTTCAAATTAAGCTGTAATCATAAAAGCCTTGAATTCGATGGTGAATTATCCATAACTGCAATTAATGAGTTTGTTAGGGAAAAAGAATTTGCGCTACAAGAAGTAATTCAGAAAATTAACATCTCTATTGAATACGCCAATGATGCATGGACAAACCGCAAACCTATCACGGAGTATCTGGAATTTATCACAGAAGATAATTTTTGCTTGCGCAATGGCAAATGGTGCTCCTTTAACATTGCATATCTTGACCGTATCTTCCAAGAAGCCAAAAGGGTTGCTTTTATAAATCATTCTCAAGACGAGTTTTCACTATCTAAAGACGATGTCATTCAATTTGCAAGGGAAAACGGTTTTTATGACGAAACAAACAGCAGGCAACCATACGAAACTTTCTACAATCAGAACATTTCGCAGCTGATAGGGGCGATTTGTTTACACCCGCAAACCGTACCTGTTGATCCGGAAGGTAATGGCCGATACAGATATGAAGTGTGCGACTTTTGCAAGGATCAGACCCTATACTTTGTGAAGATAGGAAAGCCGAATGATTTTGCGTATGCCATTGACCAAGCCATGCTGACACTTGAAAAATGTGAAGCAGGCATGGGTTCTTTAACATTGCCAGGAGATTTAGCTGTTTCTCCCACGGAGTTTAGGATGGTATTAATCTTTGACGGGCGTGCTAATATGGTAGAAAAATGGGAAGATGTTTTTTCTATCAATTTCCTTATCCATCTAACAGAATTGAAGCGGCGTTTGAGCACTACAGACATATCTCTCACAATTGATTTTGTTTACTGGTGAGTTTTATATACCTGCTGTCACGGCTGACGGGCAAAGTGAGTGTTTCCATCCGGCGAAACCCTCATTTTACCCGTCAGCCGTGACAGCAGGTATAACACACTACACTTTGCGTTGCAAAGTCGTGTGCCAAAGGGGTGTCCCCTTTGGAAACCCCTATTTTGTCGGGAAGCTGGTACAGCCTGCATAGGAGCAGCTGTACCCATTCCCTCCAAAACGAAATAGGCGGCATAGGCCAGCCCGTCCCCGGTGCTGATCTATGCCGCCTATTTGCTGATCTGGCCGCTTACTGCATCGCCCATATCAACCGTTCTAATTTATTACTTCCATATGTTCAGTAGATTCCACGACAAAAAAACCTTCGCTAAAAAAACCGCTTTGTCTTACAATACGAAAAGATGTGCAGAAATCAGGATCGCGTATCACTTCAGAAACATTAATCAAGATTTTTCCCTCCCTCTAACACATAAGTGATACTTTGGCGCATTGCTCCGGTATCAATCAGCGGAGCATCTGAACCTTTTGCGCGAATCGTCGAAGGGGACAAAGGCTCCCATCCGTTTCTGGGATCCGAAAACCATTTTCTGACCGCTGACACCCCCGCATTTCCCGCTTGATTCAAGCAACGTTCGCCCGACGCCGTATTCCCTTTCAAAAAAAACAACAAAGCGTCTTTCAACAGTGAATTTAAAACCATTTTTGAAGCTTCCAAAGCCGGTTCTAACAAAGGGCGCGCCGGAATCCCTTTGGCCGGACTTCCTTTTGAATGAATATACAGCTTATACGCATTCGTTAAAACCTAAATATATTAGCTCTAGAACTGAGTAGCAACGTTGTGTAAAAGTGGGAAGAGTTTTGACCGAACCTTCCATAATAATCTGATGTCTTGAATCTGGTATCCTATTGGCCGTTATAGGAGAGAGAAATTCTGAAAAATTTCAAACTTCCGTTTTCTGCCGTCACGTAATCAAGATAATCGAAAGATCAGAATGCGGTGAAAGTACTGCGCTGCAAAGTATGGATTCGCAAAATTATTTCATATGGCTTTTTCTAATTTTAATAAAGCCAATTTTTTGTCAATGCCGCTTCCGTAGCCGGTAAGACTGCCGTTTGTTCCTATAACGCGGTGACAAGGAATAATAATAGAAATTTTATTGCGTCCTACGGCTCCTCCTACGGCTTGAGCCGCCATTCGTTTTATGCCGCGTTCTGCGGCTATAATTTTTGCTATTTCTCCGTAAGATACGGTTTTACCGTAAGGAATTCGCGTTAAAATTTTCCATACGCTAATTTGAAAATTGGAACCTGAGATATGAAGCGGAGGAGTAAACTCGGGATTTTTTCCGGAAAAATAAATATCTAACCATAATTTTGTCCGTTTTAAAACCGGGACGTCTTTTTCTTCAGCTCCGTTTCGCAAATATTTATAAGAATTCTTCCCTTCGTCCAGCCATAGTCCGATTAACCCTTGCTCGTCTGCGGCAAGAGTGATTTTGCTTATAATAGAGTTATAATATGATATATACGTCATAAGTTTGAAAAGTGACGCAGATAAAAAATCGCGCGTTTTTTAAATGAGGCAAGGATGAAAATCCTTGCCTCATTAGTCATTTTTCTTAGTTGAAATTTTTATATTTTTGCTTGCGGTTTAATTTTACATTATATTCTAAATGCCGTTATTAGTCGTCGATTTCAACTTTTTGTCTAATAGTTTGATTTCTGTTTCGGTTATCAGGTTGATGGTATTTTTCTTGTTTGTGCCAATGAAAATATTATCCATCGTACCGTCGTCGTATATAACGTTGCTTCCTTTAGAAGCGTAGATTTTGTCGTCTCCAACTCCCGCAGATATAACATTTGCGCCTAATCCGGTCGTAATTTGATCGTTTCCGGATCCGGCAATTATAGTGTTGTTTCCGTTGCCTGCGGTTATTATATCGTCCCCTTTAGAGGCGTCTATTATATTATCTCCTCTGCCGGTAACTATAAAGTCGTTTCCTATTCCGGAATATATGTAATTATTGCCGTGTCCAACGTTTATCGTATCGTCTCCGGCATTAGACATAATAACGTTGTTACCGTCTCCTGCGGTTATAGAGTCGTTGCCTGAAGACGTTATTATAGCGTTGTCTCCGTTTCCCGCGGTTATTTTAGAGTCGCCTTTATCGGCGAAAATGAAATTATCGCCATATCCTACGCTTGCCGAGTCTTTGCCTTTTCCTAAAAATATAATATTGTTCCCTTTGCCCGCAAGAACGCTGTCGTTTCCTTTTGCGGCGTTTATTATATTATTTCCGTTTCCGGCTTTTATTTCGTCGTTGCCTGCCCCCGTATTTATTACGTTATGTCCGCCGCTTGCAATTATTAAGTTATTGCCGTTCCCCGTGTTGACGACGTCCGCATCTTTAGCGTTTTTTTGATCTCTTACGGAAGCGTAGATTACGTTGTCTCCTTTACCCGCGTTGATAATATCGTTTCCTTTGCCTGAGGATAGTATGTTATTTCCGTTTCCCGCGTTAATGACGTCATTCCCGTCGCCCGATATTATTTTGTTATTCCCGTTTCCGGCTATGATAAGATCGTTTCCTGAACCGGCTTGTATGACGTTGTCTCCCTCTCCGGCAAGAATTCTGAGTCCGTATGTAACTGTTTTATCTGCTATTACGGCATCGTTCCCAGCTCCTGTCATAAAAATCAGATTGCGGGCTTCATGCGGTTTATAATTAGTTTTTACGCCGTTTAAATCGACAGTTAAATATCCGTTTTTACTTTGAGTTACGGATATAGCGTCGTCGCCTTCGGTCCCTTTAATAATTATGGGAGAATCGATTCTATTAGCAATTTTTGGAGCAGACTCCAAACCGTAAGAAGACGTTTCAAGTTTTTTTGCCGCCTTGCCTCCTGCCATAGCTTCATAAGGAGTTATGAACATATCGTTTGCAAAAAGCCCCGAATCTAATTCTCCTCCGCTTTCAAGCGCGATTAAGTTGTTTCCTGAGGAAGTATTGACGTCGGCAGGGTTGGACGAAAGTATTATGTTGTTTCCTTTTCCGGCGTTTATTTTATTTTTAGAAGGATGTTCTTCGGAACTGTCTCCGCCGGCAGCTATAATATTATTGCCTTTCCCGGTCTCTAAAATATTTCCTGAATTGGACGCGCTGATTACGTTGTTTCCTGCTCCTGCGTCTATTGAAAGCTTATGAGTTACCGAATCGTCGACTATGATTAAGTCGTTCCCTTTTCCGGCGTCTATAAAAAGTCTTTTTACTTCTTCCGGAGAAAAACTTTTTTCTTCACCGTTAACGTTAACTATAAGACTGCCGGACTTATCTTGTTTGATTAAAATTGCGTCGTCTCTATCTGAACCGTTGAGAATTATAGGATTGAAGATTCTGTCGATTTTGGTTTCGGCCTGTTCCAGCTTTGCTTCCGCTTTATCTTTCAAAGATAAGGCCGCGTCGGTTATTTTATTTTTTATTTCTTTAAATTTTTCGTAAGCTCCGTCTAAAATAGAAGAGGTTCCTTCGCTTTTTGTAAACGCGTCGTTTTGAACGGCTTGCTCCTGTTTCTCCCGCTCCGACGTTTCCGCCGTTTTGGCGGGGATTTCTGTTTGATATTGAGGCGCGGGTAAGTTAACGGAATTTATCATAAAAAGTCCTCCTGAACTTTATATAACTTATTCTCTTATTATAAAAGAAAAAAAATAGCCGCGCAAGCTAAAAAAATCGCGTTTTTTTTTATTTTTCTGTTAACTTTACGCAACTATATATACGCCCAGTTTCTTTTATGAAAATTTTCGGAGTTTAAATTTGAATCTTCTGATTTTTTACAGAGTAAAAATATGCGGTAACATAGACGCTTAACGTATAAATATAGGCCTGACTATATCAAGTTAAAATTAGAATTTGCGATAAAATTTGAGCGGCTATTATAGAACCGAAAGTAGCCAGAGGATAACAAGTCGCAAAGTAAGCCGTAGGCTCGTCATTTCTTATAGCGTTTGTTAAGGTAGCGATGGCGGCGGACTGAAACATGCCTCCCGAAAGACAAGCTAAGCTTTTTATAAAGTCCATTTTTTGTATATAGTAGCAATAACAGAAAATTGCCGTTATGGTGATAGTTAAAATTATTATCGATAGAGCCAGTATAGCTGGCATACCGGACGTGTTGGAGCCAATAAGAGCTAATCCGGAGGAAGTTCCGACGCCGGCTAGGAAGAAGGATAATCCTATATCTTTTATCACGTTTTTAGCCGTGTCCGATATTTGGTTAGTGAAAATTCCGAATCTTTTCATGTATCCCATGAACAGACCTGCGAAAAGAGCTCCTCCCGCGGCTCCTAACGTGAAGTCGCCAAGCAGGGGGAGTGGAACGTTTATTTTGCCAAGAGCTATTCCAACGGCGCAGCCGATAGACATGGAGATTAAATCCAGTCCGGGGGAAGTTACTCCGGGTTTTCCTATAAATTTAGAAACGGATCTTAACGCTCGTTTTTTGCCCGTTACAGTCAGAATATCTCCTAATTCTAATATGAAATTTTGAGAGGGAGTAAATAAAATGCCAGCTCTTTCCACTTTGGTAACTATAACGCCATAAGTTCTTGAAATTCCGGTTTCGGTAAGATCCGTCTGGTGGAGCTCATGATTAGTCATTATAATTTTTATAGATCCTATAGTCGGATCTGAGAGATCGTCGAATGTCTCCGGACCCACAATAGCATGTATTTTTTCTATATCGTCTTCGTTTAAATTTATCTTAATGACGTCGTCTTCATATAAAATTGTGTCCGCAGTTGGAACTATAATTTTACCGTTATGTCTTATTCTTTCGATAGTAGCTCCCGTTTTAGCCCTAAAATTAAGTTCTTTTAAGGTTTTGCCTATGAGTTCTTTATTTTCTACGACAAATTTACGCATTAAAATTTTTTCGTTCTTTTTCGTGTCTTTTTTATCTTGATGATGTATAAATTCTACGGCCGGATTTTTCCTGACTATAAGGGGTATTAGTTGAACGGCCAAGACCGTGGCTACGGCTCCTACAGGAAAAACTAGACCGTAGGACGGAAGAAGAGTGTCGTTCCAAGTCGGATTTTCCATTAGTATGGCGAGTCCGGAGGCGTTGTTTAAAGCTCCGTTATAAGCGCCAAGAATATCGGAATCCGATAAGCCGAAAATTTTTCCGAATATAAGCGCGGACGCTATGCTGGCCGTTATCATAACTATGGTGACCATTATGTATGGGATTCCCTTTTTTGATATTGAGTTAAAAAAAGAAGCTCCGCCTTGTATTCCTAAAACGTATATGAACGTGAGAAGTCCGTAGTTCATAAGATATTTCGGAGTAGTCGTTCCAAATAATCCAAATAACAGTCCCGCGATAAATACGCCTGAAATGCCGAGAGTTAACCCTTTTATGTTCACGGCTCCCAGCATAAGGCCTAATCCTACTACTATAAAACTGGTAAAAAGAGGATCGTTGAAAAGGTGCCAGAAAAAATCAAAAAAATTTTCCATGTCGCTGCCTCCATTAAAAGCTGTTAAGTTCCGATTGCCATTTATATATTTTGTTCAAAGCTTCTATCGGAGTTATTTCCGTTAAATTTAGACGTCTTATTTCGTCCGCTACCGAATTTGTATTTGAGTCGAAAAACGTAAGTTGAATTCGTTTTGCGGGAGTTTCTTTATTTTGCGTGTTCTTTAAAATGCGATCGTCGTCCGTTATGATTTTTTCAGAAAATCCGGTTTTTTCTTTTTCTAATTCTTCAAGAATTTTTTTTGCTTTTTCAATGACGTCTTTGGGAAAGCCCGCTAAAGAAGCTACGTATATGCCGTAACTTTTGTCTGAGGCTCCGTCCAGTATTTTATGAAGAAATACGACTTCGCCGCCTCGTTCCTTTACCGCCACTTTTTTATTTATGATTCCTTGAAATATTTCCGATAGAGAAGTTAATTCATGAAAATGAGTGGCGAAAAACGTTCTGGCCTTTATTTTGGAATAAAGGAATTCGCACACGGCATAAGCTATGCTCATGCCGTCGTAGGTGCTGGTTCCTCGCCCTATCTCGTCAAGTATTACTAGAGAATTTTGAGTGGCGTTGTTAAGAATATTTGCGGTTTCCAACATTTCCATCATAAACGTGCTCTGTCCCAGGTGAAGATCGTCTGTGGCTCCCACTCTCGTGAAAAATTTATCTACGATCCCTACTACGGCCTTTTCAGCCGGAACGTAACAGCCTATTTGAGCCATTAGAGCGATAAGCGCATTTTGTCTTAAATATGTGGATTTGCCGGACATGTTGGGTCCTGTGATAATTGCTAGTCTTTGCTCGCTATTTAATACGGCGTCATTTTGTATAAAGCTTGAGTTAAGAATTCTTTCTACTACCGGATGTCTTCCGTTTATTATTTCAAGTATAGGCTCTTCAGTTATAGTCGGCTTGACGTAATTGTATTGAGCTGATATAAAAGCGAAGCCCGCAAGGACGTCTGCCGCTCCTATTTTTGCCGCCATGTCTTGAATGGCGGCAAAATGAGCTACGGCTTCCAGCCTTAAATTATTGAATAATTCGTATTCGAGAGATTTTATTCGTTCCTCGGCTCCCAATACTTTCGCTTCGTAGTCTTTAAGCTCTTTGTTTATATACCGTTCAGCGTTTGCCAGAGTTTGTTTTCTCATATAGTCGCTTGGAGCGTACTTGGCGTTCCCTTTAGAAATTTCAATATAATATCCGGCTACCTGATTAAAACCTATTTTTAAATTTTTAATTCCTGTTCTGACTCTTTCCCTCTCTTCTATCGAAGCGATAAAACTTCTTCCTTCTCTCCTGATAGTCCTCAGTTCGTCTAGTTCTTTGGAAAAACCGTCTTTGAAAATGCCTCCGTCTCTCAACGAAGCGGGAGGGTTATCTATAAGGCTGGTTATAATATGTTCGCCAAGCTCTTGAAGGTTCTGCATGTCGGAAAGTTTTTGAAGAAGAGGGGCATCGAAGCTTTTTAAAATTAAACTTATTTTAGGAGTTTCCGTTAAAGATTGTCCCAACGTTAGAAGGTCTCTTGGATTAGCGCTTCCTATTACGGCTTTTGAGATGAGCCTTTCAAGATCTTGTATGTTTTTGAGCGTTCCGGTCAGTTTTTGAAGTTTATCATATGATAGTATCAGAGCTTCTACAGCTTTCAGGCGTTCTTCTATCTGTTCTTTAATTATAAGCGGACGCGTTATCCATGTTCTTAAAGTTCTTTTCCCCATAGCGGTTCCGGAAGCGTCTATAGCCCAAAGCAGAGTTCCTTTTTTTTCTCTTCCGGCCATTGTCTCCAGCAGTTCTAAGTTCTTTTTGCTTACGGCGTCTACCGAAGCGAAATCTTTATTTGAGTATAGCTGAGGTTTTTTTAACGTTATAACCGCATTTTTTTGCGTCGCAAGGACATATGACAAAATTGTCCCGCAACAGATAATAGAACCGCTTTTTTTTGAGATGTCAAGAGAACTTATTTGGTTAAAGCCGTAATATTTATTTAATTGATCTAAACTCTCTTTTTCCGATGGAAATTCGTCTATAAAAGAATACTGTATCTCGCATGCGGCCAGGCGGTTTAGAATATCTTGGCTTGAAGCCAGCGAGGGATCCAGAAGAAGTTCTGCCGGAGCCCATTTTTCGATCTCGTCGGCTAAATTTTCCGGATTGGTTTCGACTACGAAAAAATCTCCGGTAGATATATCGCAGAACGAAGCGAAAGTCTGGGAGTTTCTCGCGTATGTCGCTCCTAGAAAATTGTTTTTGCCGCTGTCAAGAACCTGAGGCTCAGTTATGGTTCCGGCAGTCAATATCTTGACTACTTCTCGCTTGACCAGTCCCTTGGCCTGTTTTGGATCCTCCATTTGATCCGCCAGGGCAACTTTGTATCCCTTGCTTACCAGAGCGTAAATATATGAGTCTACGCAAAAAAAAGGGACTCCGGCCATGGCCACTTTTTGACCGGAACCGGCGTCTTTGGAAGTTTTTGCTATCTCAAGTTCTCTCGAGGCTAGCTCAGCGTCGTCTCCGTAAGTTTCATAAAAGTCTCCGCATCTGAAGAACAGCACGCAGCCGGGGTTTTCTTCCTTTAAGCGGAAATACTGGCGCAGCATTGGCGTCATCTGAAAACCTCTTTCTATTCGTCGATTATTCTAAGATTTCGATTGAAATATGAGAATTAGTATAGATATCGATTTCAGAAGCTATAGATAGAGCTTCTCTTACGATTTCTTCCGCGCTTAGATCGCTGTGCCTCAGCATCGCTTTAGCGGCCGCTTGAGCGTACGGAGAACCTGATCCCGTAGACAAGACGTTATCGTCCGGCTCTATTACGTCGCCTGTTCCGGATATTAGAAAAAGATTTTCTTTAGACGCTACTATTAAAACGGCTTCAAGGCGTCTCATCGCTTTATCCATTCTCCATTCTTTCGCCAACTCTACCGAAGCTCTGATAAGGTTTCCTCTAAATTCCTCTAATTTGCTTTCGAACTTTTCAAAAAGAGCTAGTCCGTCCGCCGCGCTTCCTGCAAAGCCGGCCAGGACTTTTCCGCCTTTTAGTTTTCTGATCTTGCGGGTAGTATGCTTCATTATAGTTTTATCTAGAGTTACTTGCCCGTCTCCGCCTAAAGCGACTTTACCGTCTTTTGACACGGCAAGTATAGTCGTCGATCTTATTTTAGTTTTTCTCATTTTTTTTCCTTATATTGTTATATTTGTATTCTTTTGTCGCCGCCGTCCAGATCGTTGTCTTTTATAAATTCTTCAAAAGCGACTAGAGCTTTTTTGGCTATAGCCGCATATCTTTCTTGTTTATTGGAAATTTTTTTCTCAAGAGGCGGAAACAGTCCCATATTAATATTCATCGGCTGAAAATTTTCTGAACTTCCGGAAGTTATATATCTCATTAAACTGCCTATCGCAGTTTCTTTTGGGAAAATAAGAGGTTTTTGTCCTTTTATTTTTCTGGCTGCGTTTATACCGCATAAGATCCCGGAAGCAGCCGATTCTACGTATCCTTCTACTCCGGAAATCTGTCCGGCGAGAAACGCGCCTTCAAGATGGGAGATTTCTCCGGAAGGAGTCATTACGGCGGGGGCGTTGATAAATATATTTCTATGCATTACTCCTAACCTGAGAAATTCGGCGTTTTTAAGAGCCGGGATCAATCTGAAAACTCTTTTTTGATCGTTCCATTTTAAACGAGTTTGAAAACCTACGAGATTATACATTGAGCCTTCTTTATTTTCCTGCCTGAGCTGAATTACCGCGTAAGGCTCTTTGCCCGTTCTGGGATCTGTTAAACCTACCGGTTTCATAGGCCCGTATCTCAAAGTGTCATATCCTCGAGAAGCTATTTCTTCAACCGGAAGACATCCTTCGAAAAATTTTTGTTCATATTCTTTTTCCACTACTTTTTCCGCGCTTAGAAGAGCGTGGAGAAATATATCGTATTCCTCTTTTGAAAGAGGACAATTGATATATTCCGCGTCTCCTTTGCCGTATCTGGAACCTTTATAGGAAAGTTCCAAGTCTATTGTGTCTAAAGATACGATAGGAGCTACCGCGTCGTAAAAATAAAGGTATTCCGTCCCGATTTGTTCGGATAGATTTTTTGCTAGCGCATATGAAGTCATAGGCCCGGACGCTATTATACATGGTCTTTCTGACGGAATTTCTTCAATTTCTTTTCGCTCTACGGTTACAAGCCCGGTATTTGCGAGAGCCGTTTCAACCAATCTGCTCAGTTCTTCTCTGTCGACTGCAAGGGCTTGTCCGGCGGGTACTCTGGCTATATCCGCCGCTTGCATGATTACGCTGCCGAGTCTTCTCATTTCGTTGTGGAGTATGCCGTTTGCGCAATAAGGATTTGAACTTTTAAGAGAATTGCTGCATACTAATTCCGCTAAAGCTCCTGATTTATGAACCGGAGTCATGCTTATCGGACGCATTTCGAAAATTTTGACTTTGATGTTTTCCGCGGCTAGCTGCCAAGCCGCTTCGCATCCGGCTAAACCTCCGCCTATTATAACGGCTTCTTTATTTGTTTCCATTCTCTTCTTCTTCCTGTTTTTTTCGTGAGCAGGCGTTGATGCATTGAGTATATCCTTTGCCGGTTTTGGCGTATTTTATAACCATAACTCCTCCGCAGACAGGACATTTTTTGTCTATCGGACGGTGCCATGAGGTAAAATCGCATTTAGGATAATTATCGCAGCCGTAAAAAACTGCTTTTTTGCTTTTCTTTAATATTACGTTTCCTCCGCATCCTTTCGGACAAGGAATTCCTATTTTTTCAACGTACGGTTTTGTAGTCTTGCAGGCAGGATATGCGCTGCAGGCAAAAAAATTGCCGTAAGGCCCTCTTTTTACAATCATCGGTTTGCCGCATTTTTCGCATACTTCGCCGGTTTCCTCAGAAATATTAATGCTCTCGACTTTACTTATCGCCTTTTCCACTTTATGAAGATTTGATATGAACGGCTGATAAAAATTTTTTAGAACCGATATATATTCTTCTTTGCCTAACTCTATATCGTCGAGTTGATTTTCCATTTGAGCCGTGAAATTTATATCGACTATATTTTTAAAGTTTTCTACTAAAAGCTCGGTTACGACGGTGCCAAGCTTAGTAGGAGAGAATTTTTTATCGGTAAGTTTAACGTAATCTCTTTTTTGAATAGTTTCTACTATCGGAGCATATGTGCTTGGGCGTCCTATGCCGTTTTTCTCCAGGGCTTTGACAAGAGACGCTTCCGAATATTGAGGAGATGGCTGAGTAAAATGTTGTTTTACGGATAAGTCGCGTAGAATGATTTCGTCTCCGGCTTTAATCTGAGGCATGCAGTTAGCGTCGTCCGCTTCGGGCTTGTCTTCTTTGATCTCGTTGTAAATTTTTGTAAAGCCTTCGAAAATCACTTCTGAACCTTGAGCATGAAACGAGTAATCTCCGCATTGTATTGAAAGGGAGGTCGTTTCCGTTTCGCATGGAGCCATTTGACTGGCTAGAAATCTATCTCGTATAAGCGAGTATAATTTATATTGATCTAACGTAAGAGCCTTTTTCAGAGATTGCATATCTCTTGAAACGTCGGTAGGTCGTATAGCTTCATGAGCGTCTTGCATACCGGCTTTTTTCTTATGTTTTTTCGGTAGTCCTACGTAGTCCTTTCCATATGTGTTCGCTATATATTTTACCGCGTCTTCTCTTGCGGATTCTGAAATTCTGGTAGAGTCGGTTCTCATGTAGGTTATCAATCCTACGGGCCCTTCTTCTCCGATATCCAAACCTTCGAAAAGCTGTTGAGCTATTTTCATCGTTTTTATTACTTTAAAACCCAGTCTTCGCGACGCGTCCTGTTGAAGAGTGCTTGTGATATACGGCGGGGGGGATTCTTTAATCGTAGTTTTCTTTTTAGGATCTTCCGCTAAAGTAAAACTGTTTGACTTTAGATAGAGTTGTATATCGTCTGCTTCTTCCTTTGTTTTTATCGTTATTTTTTTATTTTTAAACGTATTTAACGACGCTTTAAATATTATCTTGTCGGCTTCTAATAACGCCGAAATAGTCCAGTATTCTTCAGATTGAAAAGAATCTATTTCTTTTTGTCTTTCTACTACTAATTTTACGGCTACTGATTGAACTCTTCCCGCAGAAAGTCCCGGAGCTACTTTTTTCCAAAGCACGGGACTTAAATTATAGCCTACGAGTCGATCGAGCATGCGTCTGGCCTGCTGAGCGTTTACTTTTTCCATGTTTATGGCGCGAGGATGTTCCAGAGCGGATTTTAAAGCTTCCGGCGTTATCTCGTGCAGCTCTATTCTAATTTGATTATCCGGATTAATCTCTAAGGCCCTGGTAAGATGCCAGGCTATAGCTTCTCCTTCTCTGTCCGGGTCTGTGGCAAGATAAACGTTTTGAGCTTTGCCTAAAGCTTCTTTTAAATTTTTGATTACTTTTATCTTATTAGGTATAGTCACATAATTAGGTTTAAAATCGTGTTGTATGTCAATTCCGATTCTGTTTTTAGGAAGATCTATTATATGTCCCATAGAAGCCTGTATAATATAATCTTTTCCGGCATACTTTTCCAGAGTTCTGGCTTTAGCCGGAGACTCTACAATAATGAATCCCTTGTATTTCACTGTCGTCCGTCTCCCATATGCGCATCTATTATTATCTATCGTTTTTTATCTATTTGTCCGACCCGTTAACAAATTAAAATATTGTGCTGCGGTTATCGCGTTAGGCTAGTTTGCATTAAATAATTATTCTAGCCTAACGTATTTCATAACGGCGTTTTAAGTCTATTTATTTCTGTGCTTTTTAAAAAATCCTGTCATAGTTTATATTTTTTATTACGCTAAAATTCTTATTTGTCCGACTTCGGTAAAAAAGAAATCTATTCGACATTTTCTGAAAAAATTGTCGCTTAACTTATGTAAATCGCGCAAATTTAAAATTTTTATAAGAATTTTAGCTTTTAATAAAAATTCCTCCCGGAAGCCTTTTTAAATAACCTTCTGCTTCAAGGCATGATAACGCGGCCGTTATTTCTTTAGCCGATTCGTTTAGTTCTTCTATAATTGAGTCTATTGATTTCATTCCGTCTGCCGATATATATACTTTTTTATAAAGATCCGGCATAGAATTTAACTTTTGCGGGGCGCAGTTCAGGGGTAGTTCCGCGGAAGTTTGAATTCCAAGAACGTTAAGCGCTTCCAAAGCGTTGTCAACAAGATATGCTCCGTCTTTTATCAGTTGGTGCGTTCCTTTTGTTAAAGGAGAAAAGATCGAACCGGGAACGGCAAAAACTTCTCTCCCGTAAGAAAGAGCAAAGTTTGCCGTTGAAAGAGAACCGCTTTTCATATCTGCTTGTACTACTATGACTCCCAAACTCATTCCGGCTATTATTCTGTTTCTTCTTGGAAAATTGCGTTTGAGCGGGGGTATTCCCGGAGGATATTCGCTTATTACGGCTCCTGATTCCGATATTTTTTCATATAATTTCCGGTGTTCGGGAGGATAAATTACGTCTAATCCACAGCCTAGGACGGCGATTGTTTTTCCTCCTCCCGCAAGAGTTCCTGCGTGAGCGGCTCCGTCTATGCCTCTAGCCATTCCGCTTATTGTGACGCAGTTTTGTTTGGCATATTCTTTTGCCAAAGAATATGCCGCCTCTCTCCCGTAGGCGTCGGCTTTTCTTGCTCCTACTACGGCTATAGTCGGCAACGAGAAATCCGGCAGCCGCCCTTTTACATATAAAGCTCTAGGAGCTCCCGGCAAGTTTTTCAGTAGGGGAGGATAGTTTGGTCCGTTTATATGCGCGACGGCAAAGCCTAGTTTAAGCGCTTGTTCTTCTATTTTTTCCCCTTTTTCAATATAGTCTTTAAGGGAATCTCGTAATGTTTTAGCGGATTTTTCTTTTATGCCTCCCAATTGGATCATATCTTCAGTAGACATTTCGGCGATATTTTCTATGCCTTGCGCAGCGTTTTCTAAAACAGAGAGATCTTCGGCAGCAGAATAGTCTATATCCCATAAAGCTAGATTTATATAAAGTGTTTTGTTCATTGTTTGCGCATGTATTTGAACTCAAATTCCGACGAAGCTATTTGTATTGTGTCTCCTATATTTATGGGAGCTTTTTTATTTATTTTGAAATTATTTATATATATTGCGGAACCTTCGTCTCGAGGCTCTATATGCCATTTTCCATTTTCTAAAGCTATTAACGCATGGCAGGCTTTCAAGTCGGGATCGTTTGTAAAATTTAAATCGCAGCCTGTCGTTCCTATAGTCGTTTTTGTCCTTAATTTATATTTTTTCCCGGTAGCGAGATTTATGAGATAGAAGATTTCTTTAAAATCCGCGTCGTTTTCAGGTTTGCGTATGACTTTTTTTATCTTGTTCCCGGAATCTGTTTGAGGTTCTTTTATTTGAAGCCTTTCAAATAAAAGAAGCCGAATGGGAGAAGTCGTTTTACCTTGTTCTTGTTGTCTGGAAACGCGTTCAATCTCGATAAAATCCTGTCTTAAATCAGGATCAAGGTTGTCGGAATCAAGCATGCTGCCGGCTATTTGCAGAGATGAATCTGATTGGCCGAGTTCAGATAAAGATTTCGCTAAAATTAAGAGGTTAAGAGCCGACTTAGGCGCGTCTGAAGTCGAAGGCTTTAGAATTTCTATGATTTTTTCCCGTTTTCCCTGTTCATAAAGCAGAAGAGACATGATAAATAGCAGCGAGTTTTGACCGGGGAGAAGATCCAGCATCTGTTCCAAATCTTTTATGCTTTCGTTAGATTCGGAAGCCCTTAGGCATAAAGCCAACATAATTGAAATTCCTACTAAATCCGGATATAACGCGTATGATAAATTGGCGGTTATAGGCATTATAAGACGAAAGCTTGGCAGAGCCGGTTTAATAGTGGAGCCTAAATAGCCATGCATAAGCATAGCTTTTCTGAAATTTTCCGAAGCTTTCTTGAACTTCCTTTCCTGCCAATCGAATATTCCCAGCATAAAATACGCGTCGGCTAGCCGAGGATCTTTTTCAAGCGTCTTTTTAAAGTACTCGCGGGCTTTGTCTTTAACTCCTCCGACAAGAGCTCTGCAGCCTCTGTAAAAAATATTTTGAGCTTGAGAAAAAGAGAGGTTCTTAAACATCGTTGCTAAAGACAATCCCATTTTTTGCGGTTCAAAAAAGTCTATGATTGGAATTAAACCTGTAAATTCGCTTTTATGAGGTCTAAAGTAAAGTCCGGATTCAAAGTTCCCTTCGTTTGAATTTGATTGCGATTGTTGGGATTCTTCTGTCCGTTTTGGAATTATTAATTCTGAAGCTGCCGATACGACGGTTTTTGCTGATGAAATTGTATTTTTAATAGCTTTAAAAAGATTTCCGTCAGACATAAACCCTCCTAATGTATATGTAATTTAATAATCTTGAATTGTTTATTCTGTCCGTTTTTCGTTTAACCTTTTCTTTATTAAAAATAAAGAATCGGTAAATTATTTACCGATTCTTTTGCCGTTATTATACTTTGTTAATATTTAGAATATGCTTTTGAAGAAATTTTTAACTCCGTCGATAGCTCCTCCGATAAGACCGCCTCCTACGTTGCCAATGAAGCTGCCTATGGTTTCTCCGATTTTACCTCCGCCAATAGCTCCTAAAACTCCTCCGATTACGGTTCCTACTCCGGGGAATATAGCCGTTCCGATAGCCGCTCCGGTAGCCGCTCCTCCTAATCCTCCGGCGATCGTTCCGGCCGCTCCGCCTACGCCTCCGAGAATCTGAGAGCCTACCTCGGAAGCAGAAGGTTTATCGAACAAAGCAATTTGAGGACCGTGCGGACCGTGATGAGGACCGTGCGGACCATGATGAGGGCCTTGAGGACCTTGAGGGAACATACCTCCGTTTAAAGGAGGAAGCTGGCAGGGACATCCGCCTCCGTTCATATTGTGTCCCATTTGACCCATCATTTGCATTTGCATCATCATCATCATCTGCATCATCATCATCATCATCTGCATCTGTTGCTGCTGCTGATACTGCGATCCTATAACTCCGCCGAGCGCGCCTCCCATTATGGCGCCGAATCCTCCCATCGGCTGCATTCCCATCATCATATTCATATTTACGTTCATTACTGAAAACCTCCAATATAATTTTCTAGAAGTATTATCACGCAAATAATTAAAAAGTAAATATCTTTATTAAAAAAAAATCATTTTTTATTTTTGTCCAAACTATTAAGAATTTAAGGCATATTGTATTATATTGAAGCCTTGTTTATGAAAAATTGATTATTAAAATAAATAGTCGGCAAATTTTGCCGACTATTTATAGACGTCAATATAATAAATATGTTAACTTAGAATATGCTTTTAAAGAAATTTTTAATTCCGTCGATAGCTCCTCCGATAAGACCGCCTCCGACGTTGCCGATAAAGCCGCCTACGGCTTCTCCGATTTTACTTCCGCCGAGGGCTCCCAAAATTCCTCCGCCTACGGTTCCAACTCCGGGAAATACCGCAGTCCCAATGGCTGCTCCCGTAACTGCTCCTCCTACTCCTCCGAGGATTTGCGAGCCTATCTCAGAAGTCGAGGGTTGATTTGCCGAAAGCATGACGCCCGGAGGCATGGGTAAACTTAAACGAGTTTGAGGCATGTATGCGCCTTGAGGGAACATTCCTCCGTTTAAAGGCGGAAGCTGCGAAGGAAATCCGCCGCCGTTCATCATTGTCCCATCATGCCCATTGTCATCATAGCTTTCATAGTATGAGACTGTATCAGCATTTGCCGCGTCATTACTAACCGCCGAAGCTGCTGTGTTTTTATGTTATATTTCTGTTGAAGTTCTTTTGCTTTTTTGCGATATGATACGCCGAGCATACTTCCTAACATGCCGCCGCCGGATGCGTTGGCTTTGTTTATTGCTCTGTTAAGCTGGGTATTTATATTATTTCTTCCTTTAGATACTTGGCTTATTTGAACGTTATTTCTATAAAAGTATTAATCTGAGTTTAAGCGCATTGCTTTATTAATATTGATAATATATAGAGATAGTATAATAAATTTTTATATGATTAAAAGATAAAACTTGTATACGTAGATAAAGTTGAAATCTTTTGAAAAATAAATAGCGGCGGTATTTGAATACCGCCGCTATTTATTTAGTCTTATTCTATATGTTCTTACGTAACTTCGTTTGCGTTCGTTTCTGCTTTTTTATTATTCTGCTCGTTCTCTTTAGACATTTCTATTACGTTTTTTTCAGACTGAATTTTATCGCCTATTGCCGACCCTATTTTTGCTCCCAGTCTGTTTAACGTTTCGTTGCCTAATACGGCTCCGGCTATGAGTCCGATAACTCCTCCTACCGGCCCTCCTATGGCGAATCCCGCCGTGACTCCGGCATATATTCCGGCCACTGATCCTAAAGCTGAACCTATAGCTCCTCCGGCTCCTATCGCTAAAGCTTTTTTAGAATCTTTCAAAGAAACTTTATGTTCGGCGCCCGGTTGAGCCGTAGTTTCGTTTTGTTCGGAAACTTGGTTTTCCGCTTTTGAAGCAAATATTTTAGAATGAGCCCATTTGCCTAATTTTACTAATCCGGTCAACGGAGCTCCCGCCGTATGAGAAGAAACGTAATTAGCTTCTTCCGCCGTTATTTCGCCTTTATCAATAGCTCTTCCCAGCGCTCTTCTGGCTCCGTCGACAGCAGTTCCGGCTATAGGAAAACCGGAAAAGGAAAGCAAAGTAGCGGTAGCTCCCATAGAGCCGTGCATCTGAAGTTCAGGATCGTTTTCTTTTACGCCTTTGATTAAATCCGCTGAATCAGTTATGAGCGCGACTCCTCCAAGAACGTACGAACCCGTATTAACGATCGTTTGAAGATACGGATAATCGGATAACTTTTGTCCAATCCATTTTCCTGTTTCTCTAAATGCGTCCTGCTCTACTATGCCTTCAAATTTTCCTATTTCTTCAAGCTCTTTTATACGTTCATATTTTTCCGGACATTTAGCCTTTAAAGCTTCGGGATCAGTATAGTAAGTCATAAAACTTTCCGCGAAATCTTCTCTCGGATTAGTTTTAGCGTATTCCGTGATTCTTTCTCCATGACCCCATATGTCGCTGTTGGCAGTTTCAGTTTGTATAACGCTTAAGAAACCTTCGGAATAATCTCTGGTATGTCCCGTCTCATGAATTATTACTTTTTCCGCCCATTTTCCCAAGTCTCCGCATTGATCTCTAGCTATTTTTACGAAAGGAGCTGGAGTCGCGTAAGCTACTCCCGATGCATGAGCCGTTTTATCCGTCGTCATGAACAATTCTTCTACCCACTCTATATTGCTTACCGAAGCGACGTCTTTAAGAGGCAGCTTATCTAAAACTTGATACGTATATGCGGCTTCCGCAGCAGAGGCTCCTGTTACGCTCGGATAGATAAACCCGGGGAATGAAGACAGAGAATCGTCTATCGTATAATAGGCTTCGCTCGCTTTATCTATAAAGTTTAAAATTTTATTTTCTTTTTTATCTTCTTTTCCGCCTTTGGATTGCGACTTTTCAAGCTTATCGTTTTCCAAAGCTTTCGAGGCGGCTTCTTTTTTTGAAGCTGCGGCGGGTTTTATATTTGAAGCTGTCGAATCGATTTCGGAAGTTGAGCCTGAAGATATAAAGGCCTTGTCTTCAGGTTGGGAAGAATAGTTGCCCGCATTTTTCGCAGTTTCTTCATGATTGACGGGATTCTTATTGGAAGAAGACGCGATTTCGTTTAATCTGTCGATATGCGTTGAAATTGGATTGATCATAATTGGTTTCCGTTTTTTTATCTTTTTTTTATAGTAAAGCGATTTTTTATAGCCGTATAACTTATAACTTTATAATCTACATTTTATATAACGATTATATTATATAATATCCGCGATGCTTCTTTAAAGTTTGCTTTTGTAAAAAAAAAGTTAATTTTTATTGAAATATATTGAACTTATTCGTAATCTCCAGTATACTTTAGTCCATATCAAAATTTATTTATGTTTTACAGCGAGGGTAATGAAATTGGGGCTTATTTCAAATATCGAAACGGCAGGGCGAGAAAGAACGAAGCTATGTAAAATTATAGCCTTGTCGATTAAGGAATTATTTAAAAATCCTGTGCCTGACGGACATTCTGCAGATGCGGCCGCATGTATTGCCATGTCTCTTGAAAAAATATTCGACGGTATCGACGATACCGTCGCAGCGTGGGAAAAGCGAAATTTTTGGAAGAAAGCCGAGCGGTTTAGAATGGAATGGGAATGGACCGGCTCCGTAGCTAAGAAATTGTCTAAGGCTCTTTTAGAAGAAGATTGGTCGGCTATAGCCGCCAATATAGCTCAGACTGCGCAAAAAGTTCAGAACGTTGCGGTTTCAGATAAGCATAGGCTTGGAACGCCATGGGACGGAGCTTATAAACAATTTAGGAAAACGCATGGATAAGTATATTCCGGCCGCTCAGGCGTCGATAGAGTACGAAGTAAACAAATCTCTTTTTATAGCCGCGGCAGCTCCTGTTTTTTCTTTGGAGGAAGCCCGAAGTTTTATATCGGAGAGAAAAAAGAAATATCAGGACGCTTCTCATAACGTAAGCGCTTTTATTATCGGAACGACTCAGATTGAAGCTAGCGGCTCTAACGACGACGGGGAACCTTCCGGAACCGCAGGCAAGCCTATTCTTGCAGTCTTGGCCGGAAGCGATTTTACCAATATATCCGTAGTGGTAACGAGATATTTTGGCGGAGTCAAATTGGGAACCGGAGGTTTGCTGCGGGCTTATTCTGAAAGCGCCAAGAGGGTTTTGTCAATTCTTGGTAAAAAAAGATTAGAGATAGCGGATAGATTTAAAATTTTCATCCGTTATTCGTTTTATGATTCTTTTCAATCTTTATGCGGTAGACGGCAGGCGAGAATAAGCCGTTCCGATTTTAGCGATATGGCGGCTCTTATCGTAGAAGTAAAATCTTCAGAAGCGGAAGATTTTTTAAAAGAGCTTGAGAATATGACCGGAGGCTCCGCGCGGATTCTTGTCGAAGAACGAAATACGGCCGTTTACCTTGAAATATAAACGACTCGGGGTTTAAATTTTTCTTAATTAGATATGTTATTTGTTAAAGTTTGGCGTATATCGGAGGGGTAATATGTTTAAAAATTATGACGAAATGCTCGCGGAGGCGAAAAGTTATTCTCCTATGACCGTCGCCGTAGCGGGAGCCGAAGAAGAGTCCGTTTTGAAAGCTTTGAAGCGAGCGGAAGAAGAAGGACTTGTGAAGCCGTTGTTTTTTGGCGGTAAGGAGGTTATTTTAAAATTAGCCGATAATCTTTCTTATAAAATTGAGCCTTCTTCTTTGATCGACTCCGGTTCGCCTGAAATATGTGCCTTTCTCGCAGTTCAAGCCGTTTCTTCCGGAAAAGCCGATATAGTTATGAAAGGCGGCATAAGAACCGACATTCTTATGAAAGCTGTTCTTAATAAGGAATACGGTCTTAGAAATCGACAGGTAGTAAGTCATGTCTTTTTTATAAAGCTGCCCGATTATGAAAAATTTCTCGCTCTTACAGACGGAGGAATTAATATCGCTCCGGATTTGCCGACTCAAGTTGAAATTATAAAAAACGCCGTAGATTTTTATAATCTTGTAGGACTGGATTTGCCTAAAATAGCCGTTTTGGCTCCGGTGGAAACCGTAAACGAAAAGATTCCTTCCACTTTATACGGAGCGGCTCTTTCTAAAATGGCGGATAGAGGACAGATTAAAGGATGCTTGATAGACGGTCCTCTGGCTTTTGATAACGCTATATCGGCTTATTCGGCAAAAGAAAAGAATATTCATTCAAAAGTGGCGGGTTCTGCCGATTTAATTTTTGTATCTGATATAGATATGGGAAACGGCTTGTTTAAAGGTTTGGTGTATTTTGGGAAGGGAGTTCCTGCGGCCGTGGTCCTAGGAACTAAAAATCCCGTTATTATAACTTCTCGAGCCGATTCTTCCGAGTGTAAATTTTTCTCTATCGCTTTAAACGTTTTATATGCCGGAAGGCTTAGAGATAGAAAACTAAGCGAA
Organism: uncultured bacterium; assembly: GCA_949288455.1. Lineage (GTDB taxonomy): Bacteria > Vulcanimicrobiota > CADAWZ01 > CADAWZ01 > CADAWZ01 > CASEKF01. The sequence continues at coordinate 14,149 of CASEKF010000063.1, read as the reverse complement.
TAATCGGTTAAGGATAAGTTTAGGTGTATGGCAAAAAAACGACTGGATATATACGTTACCGAAAAATTTGCGCTTGAAAGTAGGCGGTTGTCTCAGAATTATATTATACAAGGGCGAGTTTTCGTGAATGGAGCAGAAGAGCGAAAACCCGGATATTGCGTTAAAGATATCGACGTAGTTGACGTGGATTTTCCTGAAAAGCGTTACGTTAGCAGAGGCGGTCTTAAACTGGAGTACGCTTTGGAACAATTTTTAGTGGATCCTAGAAATCTAGTATGCATAGACGCGGGAGCTTCTACAGGCGGATTTACCGATTGTCTTTTAAAAAAAGGCGCGAGTAAGGTATATGCCGTGGACGTGGGAAAAGGTCAGCTTGATTATTCCTTGCGAATGAATAAAGCCGTGGTAACGATTGAAAATTTTAACGTAAGGTATATCGACGAGTCGATTATTTCGGAAAAAGCCGATATTATCACGGCAGATCTTTCGTTTATTTCCCTTGACAAAGCTTTGCGCCCTCTCGCAGCTCTTTTAAAGGAAAAAGGAATCGTGGTCGCTCTTGTAAAACCGCAGTTTGAAGCTGGCAAAGGCAAAACGAATAAAGGCGTTGTCAGAGATATGTCGATACATGTCGACGTTTTGAAAAATGCGGTTTCTTACGGCCTTAACGCAGGACTGTATCCCGTAAGTTGCGTATGGTCTCCTATTAAGGGTCCGTCCGGCAATATCGAATTTTTTATGCTCTATTCTAAAGATGAAAGGGAAAACGCGTGCTTTCCTGAAGATACCGTAAAAAAAGCTTGGGCCTTCTTTGACGGAGTTTCAAAATGAAGATAGCTTTTTCTTTGTCTCCTTCTCCCAAAGCTCAGTCAGCTTTTGACAAAATCGAATTTGATTTAAAAAAGCTTGACGTCGTTTTTTTTGTTTTTAACCCTTACGTCGACGTTCCGGAAATACCGGAGGATTACGACGCTGTAGTTAGTCTTGGAGGTGACGGAACTTTTCTTAGATCCGCTCCTTACGCAGTTAAGCTTAAAGTTCCTATTTTAGGGTTTAATTTAGGAAGTTTGGGCTTTTTAACCGAGGCGGGCATAGACGATTATAAGTCAGTTCTTGAACGGCTGATAAAGGGCGATTATCAAATAAAGGAACGTATGCTTTTGGAATGTTCCGTCGAAAGAGACGGACGTTCGGTCTTTTCGTCGTTCGCCTTAAATGAAGCCGTAGCTCATAGAGGAAGCGGAACTAAAATTTTGCATTTATCTTTTTATATAGACGGAACTTATGCCGGATCATATAAAGCCGACGGTTTAATCGCCGCGACTCCTACCGGCTCGACTGCATACTCGCTTGCGGCCGGAGGTCCTATAGTCAGTCCCGAGACGGAATGCGTCATATTGACCGCAGTTGCTCCGCATACGCTTTCGGCTAGACCTCTTGCGCTTCCTTCGGATAAAATCGTTAAAATATGCGAGACTTCTTCTTCTCATATGTCTTTATCGCTTGACGGTCATTTATATTACGAACTTCTGCCGAATGATAACGTTTTTGTTAAAAAGAGATCGGAAGGGTTGAAATTTGTTTCTTTAGGTAAGGATTTTTACGGCGCAGTGCGAGAAAAATTAGGTTGGACTTGATTTTTTGCGCAGGAGCGCCCTTATTTTATAATAACCGTAAAACGGCGAAAGGTTGAAGTTTATGTATAATAAAACTATTCTAGACAACGGTTTGACTGTTATTACAGAGGAATTGCCGTTTTTTCAGTCGGTTTCCATAGGTCTCTGGGCCGATACCGGATCTAGAAACGAGACGGATAAAACAAGCGGTATTTCCCATTTTATCGAACATATGCTTTTTAAGGGGACTTCGACTAGAACGGCTTCAGACATTGCGGAACTTATGGATGGTATAGGCGGCCATATGAACGCTTTTACCGAAAAAGAGCATACTTGTATGTACGCTAGAGTTTTGGGAACTCATGCCGAGATGGCGACTGAACTTTTATTTGATATGGTTTTAAACTCGGCGTTTTCTCCGACTGAGCTGGAGAGAGAAAGAAAAGTTATTCTTGACGAAATAAGAATGTATGAAGATTCTCCCGAAGACATGGTCATGGATATGTTCAGCTCTCTTATATGGCGGGATTCTTTTTTGGGACGTCCCGTTTTAGGCACTTTAGACTCGGTGTCTTCGCTTTCAAGGGACGATATGTTGGAATATTTAAGCCGATATTATTCCGCGGAAAATTTGATAATATGCGCCGCCGGAAATATAAAACATGACGAATTCGTAAAATATACGCTTAAACACGCTGATCTTTTGAAAAGAGGAGTTCCTAAAAAATCTTCGGTGACAGTTTTAAAAGATAAAGAATCGCAGGTTAAATTTAAGGATTGCGAACAGGTTTATATGGTTCTCGGAAGAGAAGGCCTTCCTCAGTCTGACGATAGAAAATATACCCTGAGCGTGATCGACAGCGTTTTAGGCAGCAGTATGAGCAGCCGTATTTTTCAGGAAGTACGGGAAAAACGCGGTTTGGCGTATAATATAGGGTCATTTTTCACCAGTCTTTCCGATACCGGTCTTTTCGGCATATTTTCCGGCTCGTCTCCGGATTCTTTGAGAGAAATTATAGACGTTTCGGCGGATATTATCTCGACTATGAGGCATGACGGTATTTCGACTGAAGAATTGGCGAGAGCTAAAGAACAACTTAAAGGAAGTCTGGCTCTATCTCTTGAAAGCGCTCTTGGCAGAATGATAAGGCTGGCCAAGTCTGAATTTTATTATAATCGTTTAATTCCGCCTGAGGAGATCTTTGAGAAAATAGACTCCGTTACCTTAGAAAGACTTAACGAATTAGCTTCGTCTATTTTGGATATAGATTTATATTCATCTTGCGTTTTAGGGCCTGTTTCCGCTGATTTTAAGATTTTATAAAATTTGGCATTGAAGGCGTATTTTGAATTTTTCTTATACGGTTTAAGCGATATCCGGACGTTTGACGAATATCGTTTAGCATTTTTAAAAGAGGTGTTGAATAATGAGAGTTTCCGTTTTTGGAGCTTGCGGCAGAATGGGGCGGACGACTGTTCAGGCTATTTTGAATTCAGAGGATCTGATGCTTTCCGGGTGTTTTGACAGAACGATATTTAAAGGTATAGACGCGGCTTCCGGGATAGGATCTTCTTCCGTTTTAATTACCGATTCTATGGAAGAAGCTCTCGATTCGTGCGAATGCGCCGTAGATTTTACTAACGCTTCAATTTCTGAGGAAATAATTTCTAAAGCCGTTTTAAAAGGCGTTTCTATCGTAGTCGGGACTACAGGGCATTCTGAAGAGGCCTTGGATAGGATCGACGCGCTTGCGAAAAAATATAAATCTCGGGTTTTAGTCGTTCCTAATTTTTCTATTGGAGCCGTTCTTATGATGAAATTCGCGCGAGAAGCTTCCGCCTTTTTCTCATCGGCGGAAATTATAGAACTCCATCATGATAAAAAGATAGATTCTCCTTCCGGAACTTCTATTAGAACTTTGGAAGGTATGCTTAGCGAAAGGAACGAGTTTTCCAATCCTCCCAAAAAAGGCGAGAACGATCGTGCCAGAGGCTTTGAAAAGAATGGAGTTCATATCCATTCGGTTAGACTTCCGGGGCTTGTGGCGCACCAAGAAGTTATTTTCGGCGGAACCGGAGAAATTTTGACTATTAGGCATGATTCCCTTTCCAGAGAATCGTTTATGCCCGGAGTTTTGACGGCCCTGCGACGAATAGAAAAGCTTCCTTTTGGGACGTCTTATGGTTTAGAACGGGTTCTTTGATTGATGAGTTGTTTATAAAAATAATAATTTTAAGCGATTTGGTGTTACAGATGATGAAAAAATTTAACGTTTGCGTTTTAGGAGCTACGGGCCTAGTAGGATCCGAAATGGTTAAAATTCTGCTAGATAGAAATTTTCCGATAGAGTCTTTGACTCTTCTTGCTTCTAAGCGTACCGCCGGCTCCATTGTCTCCGCGGCCGGGCGGACAATGGAAGTTAAAGACGCTGATGAAGCGACTTTCGAAGATATAGATATCGCTCTTTTTGCCGGAGGAGAGCTAGCCAGCGAAATTTACGCCGAGCGAGCCAACAGGGCGGGATGCGTGGTGATCGACAACAGCTCTTTCTTTAGAATGCGCCCTAACGTTCCTCTTGTCGTGCCGGAAGTGAACGAGGGTGATCTTGAACGCCATAAAGGCATTATCGCGAATCCAAATTGTTCGACTATACAAATGGCAGTAGTTTTGAAACCTATTTATGACGCGGTAGGAATTAAGCGAGTTGTGGTTTCTACGTATCAGTCCGTTTCCGGAACGGGCCGAGCCGCCATAGACGAATTGAAGCGTCAATCTTTTGACGTCCTTAGCGGAAATGAAGTTAAGAGCGAATGTTATCCGTGTCAGATAGCTTTTAATTTGATACCTCAGATAGGCTCTTTTGACTCTTCCGGCTACAGTTCTGAAGAAATGAAGATGATTTTTGAAACTAAAAAAATATTTTCAGACGACTCTATTAAAGTTGCGGCTACTACGGTAAGGGTTCCCGTAGAAAGGGGACATTGCGAATCTCTTAATATCGAGACTGTTAAAAAAATATCTAAAATTGACGCGGAGAGGCTGTTGGCTTCCGCTGATGGAATTTCTCTTTGCGGATGTTCAAATCAATATCCCTATCCGACTCCTTTGACATGCGCCAATAAAGACGACGTTTTTGTAGGAAGGATTAGAGAAGATTTGTCATGCCCAAACGCTCTGGAGCTTTGGATATCTGCGGATAATATAAGAAAGGGAGCGGCTCTTAACGCCGTTCAGATAGCGGAAGCGCTCATAAAAAGAGATCTGGTAAGAGTATGAAGATAATCGTGCAAAAATTTGGAGGAACTTCTTTAGCTTCTAAGGAGGCCCGCCGAATTGCGGCGGATAAAATTAAAGCCTCTTGTTTAGAAGGCTATAAGGTGGCGGTAGTTTTATCAGCTATGGGTAGAAGAGGCGACGAATTTTCTACGGATACCCTGCTTGATAATATTAGGGAGAAATTGCCCGGAGCTTCCCTTGCGGAAAGGGATCTGACCGCGATATGCGGAGAGATGTACTCTTGCGCCGTTATGTCGGCTGAACTTGAGAAAATGGGATTAAAAGCGGACGTCGCCACAGGATTTGATTTGCCCGTTATAACCGACGGGGTTTATGGAGGAGCTAGGATAAAATCCATTGGAGTAGCATATATTTTAAATTCTTTTAAAACGTATGACGTCGCTTTAATAGCCGGTTTTCAGGGCATGACTTTGAAAGGTTTGGCGACTACTTTGGGAAGAGGCGGAAGCGACACTACCGCCGCTGCTTTGGGAGCCGCTTTGAAGGCTGAGAAAGTTGAAATTTATACTGACGTTGAAGGCGTTATGACGGCCGATCCCAAAATTACCGCTTCGGCCAGAGTAGCTCCTTCGCTCGATTATTGCGAAATGGGAGAGATGGCAAGCGAAGGAGCTAAGGTGCTTCATACCAGAAGCGTAGAAATTGCCGAGAAGCATAAACTTCGTCTGTTCGTTAAAAATACGTTTTCTGACGCTGGAGGGACGGAAATTTCGAACGTTAGTTTACCGCGACGCAGTCCGATCAGCGGTTTTATTCATAAAACCGGAATCGTCGATTTTTTTGTAGACTATTCTTTGGTCAACAATGTTCCGAAACGCCAAAGAGGTCTGTTTAGAGCGTTGTCTGAATTTGGAATAAGCCTGGACGTTATTAATATTCATAAACGCAAAATTTATTTTACCGTAGACGCGAAAGATTATGAAAAGACCAAATCGTTTCTTGTCAATACGGCGATGAAATTTTGCGAGCGTCATGGACTTGCGAAAATTTCTTGCGCAGGCTTGGGAATGAAAGGAACTCCCGGAGTTATGGCGGCGATAGCTAGAGTTTTGTGGAATTCCGGCGTAAAAATTTATAGAAGCGTGGATTCCTTTATAAATATTTCCTGTTTGATAGACGAAAAAGATTTATCTTCCGCAATCTCTTCTTTGCATTCCCTTATGCCTGATCTCAAGAGGGATTAGAGCGATTTATATTGAGATATACGCTATATTTTAAAAGATATGTGTTCAAAAATGACGTCAGATTACATTATTATAACCAATAGCCCCGGGGAGTTATCCGCATGGGTTTTTCCCGTTTCTGCGGAAATAAAACTTAAAGACGCCAATTCCAGAGTGATAGTCCTCCTTGTTCCATGTTTTTATTCTACGGGCAGAGAAAAAGCGATAGCCGAGAATTGCGAATCCGTAGACATGGTGCTTGAGCCGAAAGATTTTTTAAAGATTGCTTTTAACTTAACTCCTAAAGGTTTTTTCCCTTTAAAATCGGGAGCTGTTATATCTCTGGGAGGAGATCCCTGGCATGCCGTTCTTGTAAGCCGAAGGCTTAAGTTGCCGGCTTTGCTTTATACTATGAAGAAAGCCGATACTTGTCGGTATTTTAAACATATTTTCGTAATGCAAGATAGTTTGAAACGCAAATTTATGAATCTTGGCGTTAAAGAACATAATATAACCGTAGTGGGAGATTTGATGCAGGACGGCGTCAAGCCTTGCATGACGGAGGAAGAAACCAGAGCTAAAGCTAAACTTTCTAAATCTAGTAAGGTAGTGGCTTTTTTCCCGGGCAGCAGGTTGAGTCATGTCAGAGAAAGCCTGCCTGTTTTTATGAAAACGGCCGAGGAAATCAAAGTCGAGATTCCGAAAATTGAATTTGTGATATGTCTTTCTCCTTTTGTTACTTTTGATGATATTAAAGTTTTTATAGCTAAAAAGAAGCGTTATAATATAGACGGGACTTGGGGTACGCTTGAAGACTCTTATATAGTTACGGCAGGAGGAGTTAGAATAAAAATTGAGAGGGATAATAGATACGATATTATAAACGTATCTACTTTAGTCATAACAATACCGGGCACTAACACCGCCGAGATCGCTTCTTTAGGAAAGCCTATGATCGTAGCTTTTACTTGGAAAGCTAAAGTTCCGAGCGGAGGCCTTGGGTTTCTGGCTAACCTTCTTCCTTTTACCGGAATGTTTAAAAAAATGATTATGACATATATGTATAGAAATGTAAAATATAAGGGATTGCCCAACGCTTTGGCCGATAGGGAAATAACTCCTGAAGTCGTAGTTGACGAGAGTTCTTCGCAGTTATCTTCCGTAGCTATTGATCTTTTGAGGGACGAAGAGAGGCTAAGCGTTATTTCTAAAGAATTACTCGCCGTAATGGGCGGAGGCGGAGCCGCGTCTAAAATTGCCGATAAAAGTATACAAATTGCAAAGGAAAGTTAATATGAGAAGCTTTTTTTTTAAGTACAGGGGCGTTTTTTTTATCCCGGTAGCGCTGACGCTTATCTTATTGGGAAAGCCTACGCTTCTGTCGTTTTCAATAGGAATTATAGTCGCTTTTATGGGAGAGGCTATCAGAATTTGGGGAGTCGGATACGCCGGCGTTACGACTAGGAAAGATACCGCCGACGCTCCTTATCTTGTTACCGGAGGCCCTTACGCGATAGTTAGGAATCCTCTTTACATAGGCAACGCTTTGACCGGCTTGGGATTTGTGATAGCCGTTTCAGGGGCATGTCCTTTATGGATGATTCTTGTCTTTATAATATTATGGGCTGTATGCTATTTTGGCGTCTATGGAATGATAATTCCGTATGAGGAAGAGTTCCTGGAAAAGATGTTTGGGGAACCTTATAAGGATTATTGTTCTAAAGTCAACAGGATAATTCCTAATTTTAAACTCTATCCGAATCCTTCCGGTTCCTTTGATATAAAAGCCGTTATGGAAGCGGAAAGCAGGACCGTTTTTCAGTTTATAGCTTTTGCCGTCGTTATAGCTCTTAAAATAATTCCTTTCGGACCTTTAGTCGGACGTTTATTCTTTTCTTGAACTGATTTTGGTCTTCAGTTCGGCTTTTTGAAGCTTTTCCTTTAGGCAAAAGCGTATTTTGTCTTTTTTATGGAACTTGACATAATTTATACAATAGAATATAATTTTTAAAACGAGGCTCCTGAATTATTTATTTGAATTAACGGGAGGCAAGTTCAATGTAGAGGGGGTGAGAAAGTGGAAACTCGCGTGAATGAAGGCGAATCGATTGATTCTGCATTGAAAAGATTTCGTAGACAATGTCAGCGCGACGGTATTCTTTCCGAGTGGAAAAAGCGGGAGCATTACGAAAAGCCAAGCGTAAAAAGAAAGAAAAAATCAGAAGCTGCAAGACGGAGAAGATCCAGTTAGCGGCGTCAGTTCGGTTTTGGATTATACGTTAATAAAAAAATTAAAGAAGCCGCATCATGATTTCTCAATCTTGGTGAGGCTTCTTATGCTTTTAATTCATGAAATTTCTAAATTTTTTAAAAAAACAAATAATTTCGTTCATATCTCTCCTTAAAGTTTGCGTATCATGCGCCTTTAGTAAGAAAAATTATCAGTACACTTTGATCGTGGCGTTGTTTTGGTTGTTTTTGACTTGGATTCTTTCTTCCGAATATATGCCGAAAGATAATTTTATAGTTGGACAGCCCGCTTTAAAGGACGTTAAGGCTCTCGTAGATTTTACGCAGATAGATAAGGAAGCGACAGAACAAGCTAGACTTGCCGCCGCTAAAACCGTTCCCAATATAATGTCTACCGACGGAGATATTACCAATAAAGTCTTGGGTTCTTTATCGTATACCTTGGAGCAGATATCGAACGAAAGAAAGCGCAAAAAAACAGATCCTTTGTCCGATTTGTCTACGGACGCTAACGACGTTAAATTTTCTGCTCCTATAGAGCCTGAGACATCTTTTCCCGTATTTGTCAGCAGAGAAATTTTCGACGAGCTTTTAACTTTTGACGAAATGACTTTTGTAAATTTGAAGCAGACGGCTATGACGATTACTAGAAGCGCGATGGAAATGGGAGTTTCGAGCGCTCCGGGTAATTCTTCTCTTGTTAGCGACGAATCTATTTCGGAAATTCAGGAGAACGTCGATAGTCTGAATCTTCCCGATAACGAGAAAAAAGTAATCTTCGCTTTGGTATCTAATTCCGTCCGTCCTAATAAGGTTCAGGATTGGGTTGCGATAAAAGATCTTCAGGCGAAAAGAATGAGCGAAGTTAAACCTGTCTCCGTTTTTATAGCTCAGGGGCAGACTATTATTAGAGAAGGCGAGATCGTGACGCCCAAGCATTTGGAGCTTCTTGGAGATATGGATATATATAGGCCTTCTCTCTTACTACAGGGCGTATTTGCAGGTTCTACCGCCGTCTTTATTATGCTTGTCATATTATATTTTGGCGCTAGAATGTTTGCGCCTTCTATTCTTTCAGATAAAAGACTGCTGTTGCTTGTGGCTCTTATTACTCTTGGTACGACTTCCCTTTGCAGTTTTACTACTCATCTTCCTATATCAGAAGCGTTTGGCGCGTATATTTTGAGATATATGACTCCTGTCGCTATCGCTTCAATTTTGATTCAAATGGTCGCGGGATCTTCTTTTGCAGTACTTGTGACTATAGTTATCTGTATATTAGTTTCTATGATGACTCATAGCGCGTCGGCCGGAATAACCGGTTTATTTACCGGAGTCGCCGCAATAATAGTTTTTTCGAATACCCGCAAGAGAACGGAAATGCTGTGGGCTGCGGTGATTGTAACTGCCGTTAACATGTTGGCGGCATGGATAACCAACACTTATATTTCCGAAGACGACGTTTTAATGTGGTCGCCGGTAGCCGTAGCCGCTGTCAACGGTTCGTTTTCATGCGTCATGGCAATAGGAGCCATGTTTTTTGTCGAGAATCTTTTTCCGGTAGTGACCAACGTCAGACTTCTCGATATAGCTAATCCTACGGAATATCTTCTGAGAGAATTGACTTCTAAGGCTCCGGGAACTCACGTTCACAGTATACTTGTCGCTAATCTTGCCGAAGCGGGAGCATCGGAGATAGGGGCGAATCCTCTTCTTGCAAGAGTGGGAGCATATTATCATGACATAGGTAAAACAAAACACCCGTCGATGTTTATCGAAAATCAGTTTGGAGCTTTAAATCCTCATGATAAATGCGCTTCCACGCTCAGCAAGGTAATAATTACTTCTCATGTGAAACAGGGCGTAGAGTTAGCCAAAAAGTATAAGCTTCCGGAACCTATAATCGATATTATAGCTCAACATCATGGAACGTCTCTTTTAAAGTATTTTCATTTTCAAGCCCTAAAAACGGATAAAAACGCCAGGGAAGAGGATTTTAGATATCCCGGGCCAAAGCCTCAGACAAAGGAAGCCGCCGTCGTTATGATGGCCGACTCTATCGAGGCGGCCGTAAGGTCTTTGAAGAACGTGGATCTATCTAAAATTGAATCTATGATAGACGCGATAATCAACGGAATGCTTAACGACGGACAATTTAACGAATGCGAGCTTAGTTTTAAAGATATAAGTAAATTAAAAAAGAAATTTTTACAAAGCATGGCCAGCCTTTATCATACTAGAATTGAATATCCTGAACAAAAAAAATACTAAAAACAGAATCGGAACGGAGGATTAATGAGCAAAGTCAGAGTTCTTGTCGACATCCAGGGAAAACCTCCAAGAGGTTATAAAAGATTTGTAAAAATATGCGCTGAAAAAATTCTTGAGTTGGTAAATTTAGATTTTAATTGCGAATTAAGCGTACTTCTTACAGATGACGCTATTATGAAAAGATTAAACTTTGAATATCGCAGGATAGACGAAACTACGGACGTTCTTTCTTTTTCAATGAACGAAGGAGCTTCGCTTTTATCTCCTCCTTCTAAGAGGTATCGGCTTATAGGAGATATAGTTATTTCGATTCCTCAAGCTATGCGTCAGGCTGAAAATCAGAAACATTCGGTAAAGCATGAACTCGCTTTTTTAACGGCTCATGGAATTCTCCATCTTTTAGGATATGACGACGCTACGGACGAAGAATTGGCTGAAATGGCCGCTCTAGGCAACTCATATATATCCAGGATAAATTTTGAGGCGATAACATAAGATACTTTAAATGAAAAAAATACGTTTTACGGAATCTCTTAATAACGCCGTCACAGGCATAACTTACGCTCTTAAGACCGAGCGCAATATGAAGATACATGTTATATTGGCTATATGCGTTCTTCTCATGTGTCTTTGGCTTGATATTGACAGAGCGGAGTTAGCGGTTTTGATTTTGGCCATTACTGCGGTGATAGCTGCTGAAATTATAAATACGGCGATAGAGACGGTAGTTAATCTTTTGACGATTTCCGCTCATCCTTTAGCTAAAATAGCTAAAGATCTTTCTGCCGGAGCCGTTCTTATAGCGTCCATAGGAGCGTGCGGATGCGGCTATCTTATTTTGATTCCGGCTATACGGCGTCCGGTGATGACAGACGTGGCGACTAGAATAAAAGAGCATTTTCCGCATATAGTCGTCATCATTATTTTCCTTCTGCTTATTGCCGTAGCCGTTTTTAAATATTTTGGGAAAAAAGGAAGCTTTACTCAAGGAGGTCTCGCCTCCGGACATGCGGCTCTAGCTTTCGGCGCGAGCACCGCAATTCTATTAATAACGCAAAATACTACCGCCGGCATATTGGCTCTGGCGTTAGCTCTGTTAGTCACGCAAAGCAGGATAGAAGCTAAATTTCATGAAGTGTACGAAACTATTATAGGGGGACTTTTAGGGATACTTTTCACTGTAGTCGTATTCTATCTTTGTTTAAAATAGAAAAATAAGCGAAAGGTTTTTTTATTTGCTTTACGGAATTTTTGTTTGTTTGTGTTCCGCATTGTTTTTTTCCTTTCTTTTAAGTCTTGTCAAATCGTTTGTCAGAAATGAGTTTAGAGCTCTTCGCGGTAAATATGACGAGGCTGAGGCTTTTTTTTGCAAGATTAACCCCGACGTAGCTCTTACGGCTTCGATAAATTTCTGGAGAGTCGCTTCTTTCGTCGCTTTTGGAGCTTTTTCGTCCGTTTGTATCCGCAATACGGCTAATATATACGTTGACGTAGCTCTCGTTGCTTTTTTTTCGCTCTTTTTATTTGCGGCGGATTTCTCTTTGTTTAAAACGGCGGTTGTAGAGGAAAAAAATTTTATAAAATTTCTTCCCTCTTTTTACGTTGTCTATTTCGCGGCTTTTCCTTTTTTATTTGTTATTTCTAAATTTTTAAGCCCGTTTTATAGTAAGTCAACAAAAAGAATGACTGAGGACGATCTGATGGAAGTTTTTGAACGCGCGTCCGAAGCGGGAATTTTAGAAGAAAAGGAAAACGAGATGCTGCATAACGTTTTGCGGCTTGCAGACACTACGGCCTCTGAAATTATGGTTCCAAGACTCGACGTTAAAGCAGTTTCAAAAGACGCTGACTTGAGAAAAGCTATAGATATTGCGTTAGAGCATGGCTTCAGCAGGATTCCCGTGTACGACGGCTCGATCGATAAAATCGTAGGAGTGATACACACTAAGGATATGATTCCGCCGCTGTGCGACAACGAATTTGAGCGTCCGGTATCAGATTTTATGAGAAAGCCTATGCTTGTTCCCGGAAGTAGAAAAATAGACGAATTGATGATGGAAATGCAGAGCGCTAAAACTGCTCTTGCCGTAGTTATAGACGAATACGGCGGCACGGACGGCATTGTTACGCTTGAAGACGCGGTAGAAGAAATCGTCGGAGATATATTGGACGAATACGATAAAGATTCCGAATTGATAAGGCAAATATCTTTAAATTCATTTATAGTCGCGGGCAGAACTCTTATTTCTGAGTTAAACGAGTCTCTTGAGATCTCCTTACCGGAGGATTTGCCCGACGCTGATTTTGAGACTATAAGCGGCTACGTTTACGCTGAGCTCGGACGGATACCTCGAGCTGGGGAGACTATAGAGACAAACGGCGTTAGAATAACCGTAGAAAAAGTAGTAAGGCATAGGATTACCGTTCTTAAATTAGAACGATTGCAGGACAATAAATGAGAAAAGTAAAATTATTCAGGAATAATATGGAGAGGGTTCCCTTTTTTATTTTTATTAAAGGCGGATTTAAGTATGTATAACTATATTTCTAAAATCGGCAATATCTCGTTTGGAATTTTTGTCGGCATAGCTCTTTTGACTATGTTGATTTTAACAGCTTACGGCGGTTTAATGCCGGACGTTTTATCTAAGGAGTCTGACCTTAGAATTAATTTCGACGTGCCGATGTATTTTTTTAACTCGACCGATAGAAATAGATCGTATGTAAAAATCACCTATGATAAAAATAACGTTGACACTACTTTCGGAGCTTTGGAAGTAAGTTTTACTTCCTCTCAGAACAAGCCTGTCGGAGTAAAAACTTCCGCTTTGGTGTTAGACGGTTTGAGAAGTATTTCTTTTAAAGCCAAAGCGGATAAACAGATGCCTTTGCTTATCGTTTTAGAAGACAAAAATCATAATTTTTATTATCGAGCAAGAATCGAATTAACAGAATCTTGGCAGAAGTACACTCTGAACAGAGAGAGTTTTAAACCGTACCGTAAGGAGGATTCGGATCCTTCGGTTTCTCCCTCCATTACTAGTTCTGCAAATCCTTTTACTCCTTATATTGAATGGGCGTATCCGGAAAGTTCAATTAGAACGACCGGTCGTTTTTATATAGATAGTCTCAGACTCTTGCGCTGATAGTTAGGAGCCGAATCTTAGGCGTTTACGTTAGAAAATCAAGCCGTCAAGATAAGATTTAAGTTTTGAATCGTCTAAAAGGTTATTGGTGCATAAAAATCTTATGTATATGTTATTACTTTCTTCTTGACAAATAAATAAAGTAATAGTATAATGAATCCTTGCATGGGGGTGTAGCTCAGTTGGGAGAGCGTCTGGTTCGCATTCAGAAGGTCAGGGGTTCGAGTCCCCTCATCTCCATTACTTTATCCTGATTTTAAATATGTTAAAATCAGGATTTTTTATATGAAGCTGGCACATAGAGAAGTCCTTTGAGATTTATGAATAGCGAAGAATTAAGCGGAAGTTTTTCCGGGCGATGAGTTTTGTTTATAAAATATAACCGGGCTAAAAATGTATTTTTAT
>CASEKF010000062.1 GCA_949288455.1 uncultured bacterium | reverse complement strand
GATAACGAACGAGAAATTTATGTTCTTTTGCCTCCGGGTTACCAGGCTTCCGACGCAAAATATCCGGTCGTTTATATGAACGACGGTCAAAATTTATTTTCAACGCATGGCAATTGGCATAAAAAATGGAACGTAGATTTTGTTATGAATAGACTTTATGAAGAAAGGGCTGTTCCTGAAACTATAATCGTAGGAGTTACTCATCTTTGCGCGAGAGAATATGAGTTTACGCCGACTTACGACGCTCTTATAGATAATGGGGGAGGTTCGGTAAAATATTTATCTTTTTTGACCGAAGAATTGAAACCTTTTCTTGAATCGAAATATAGGATTCTTGGAGATAGGAAGAATACGGCTATTATGGGGTCTTCTTTAGGGGGAATTTTAACTTTGGAAGCGTCTCGTTTAAAATCTGACGTATTTTCAAAATTTGCCGCTTTGTCTCCGTCTTTTTGGTGGGACTTTGGAATTATGCTTGAATATGCCAGAAATTGGAATATGGAATCGGCAAAAGACATTAAACTTTGGATAGATATGGGGCTTCAAGAGGGCGGCGGTTCTTTTCTTATTGACGACACTTTAAAGGAAATATATAATCCGGTTAATTTCTGCAGAGTTTTTTGCAATATTTTAGTTAAAAAAGGTTTTGTTTTAAATAAAAATCTGGTTTATTTTGAAGATCCTCATGGAATACATGACGAAATATGTTGGGGAAGGCGGTTTTACGATATTATGAAATACCTTTTTGCCGCTGAATCCGACGTTTATTCTAAAGACGCCGCAGAGTAGAAAATTGCTTATTTTGGAGGTTAGTTTGTTATGCCAATTAGAAAAAGCGTAGCGGCGGATATGTTTTATCCTGCCGATGAAGCTACTTGTATTGATATGTTGCTTTATTGCCTTAATAAAGCAGGTAAAGTAAAGAAGGAGCCTAGCGCGGTAGGCGCGGTTATGCCTCATGCGGGATGGATTTATTCCGGTTATGCGGTCGCTAAAGCGTTGTTGAGCATAGATCCTCTCGATATTCCCGATACTTTCGTCATATTGGGAGCCGTTCACCATTCCGACGTACGGCAGTTGTCGATTTTTCCTTCCGGTTCCTGGAAAACTCCGATAGGCTCGATTGAAATAGACGAAGAAACGGCTTCCGCCGTACTGGCCGAGCCGTCGATATGCGCGGTTCCTTCCGTAATGGCGCATGATAAGGAGCATTCTATAGAAGTTAACGTACCGTTTATTTCTTATATGTTTCCGAAAGCCAAACTGCTTCCTATAGCTTGTCCTTTTTTTTATTTAGCGTATGACTGCGGTTTAGCGTTGGGAAATTTATTAAAAAAGCTTGAGAAAAAATTTTTTGTAATAGCTTCTTCCGATTTAACTCATTATGGGGTGTCTTATGGTTTTACTTCTCATGGAATAGGCCAGGAAGCCGAAAAATGGGTTATGACTCAGAACGACGCCGAATTAATAAGTCTTATGGAGGCGATGCGGGGAAGAGATATTTTTATGAATATCGAAAATACCAGAAGCGCATGCGGAGGAGGAGCAATAGCCGCTTGTATCGGAGCATGTGAAGCTTTAGGAGCTTCAAAAGGCATACTTTTAGAACATACTAATAGTTTAAAGGTAACCAAAGAACAGTTTGCTAAGCATAATTTTGTAAGTTACGCTTCGGTTTTATTTGTAAAATAAGACTTTAATTTATAGAAAATCTCGTGATATTTCCCGCTTTTTCGCGTTAAAATTATTAAAGATAATATTCTTAGCCATATTAGCTTTGATATGGTTTAATTGCTCTTTAGGCAAAATATAGCCCATTGTAAAAACAATGGGCTATATTTTATTGAGGCTCTTCGTCGCTTTTGTTTTTTTCCTGTTTTTTAAGATCTACAATCATTACGTTCATCGCATAAGCTACAGTAATTAAGCAGTCGTTTTTTACTCCTGCGAATCGCTTCCATTCTTGGTTCGTTTCTTGCTTGACTTCTTTAAATCCTTGTTTTTTCAACGTTTCCACATACGATTTATATTCTTCTTCTTTTACGTTGGAAACGCTGGCGTTGAATTGTCCGTCTAGCATTGCGGACATAGTTATATTGCCTGATGTCGGCTCTGGGATTAATTCGGTAAGTTCATTGCGTAACCATTCGTTAGCGACGGCCACTTGATGACCTTCTTTATCCGAGACGGATATTTCATTTTTTTTAAAATCTATATTCGCTCCTTGCCGCTTAGCGAGATCTTGAATCATCTTTTTTTCGCCTTCGCCTATTTTGATATTTTTGATATCTATTTTTTCTAGTTTATTTTGCAGCGTTTTATTCGTAGATTCGTCTTCTTTCCGGCTAGCCGCAGTTTCCGATTTAGAAGCATGAGAATGATCTTTAGACAAAGACGAAGCGGCGTCTGAGTCGTTTTGCGAATTTGAAAAGCATCCTCCAATGAAAATTAGCAACGTAAATACGAGAGGGATAATTTTTTTCATTATCGTTCGTTTTTTCCTTTTTATTTTATCAAGCGGATTTAAATTTATATTAGTTTTAATTCGCTTAAATATCTTTTTAAAGCGTCTTGCCATATTGGCAGACGCTTAAATCCGGCATTGTCAAGCGATATCTTCGACAATCTTGAATTTTGAGGTCTTGAGGCCTTGGTTGGAAAATCGGACGAGTTAACTTTTACGATTTTTACCTTTTTGTTTGTTAATTCAAAAATTTTTTCCGCAAATTCCGCCCAAGAGCAAAAGCCTTCGTTCGACGCATGGTATGTGCCGTACTTATCCGTAAATGCCATTTGGCATAGCAGCTGAGCTAGATCAGCCGTATAAGTCGGCGAACCTGTTTGATCGTCTACCACTTTTAATTCGTTTGATTTTTCAGACAGCCTTAACATAGTCTTTACGAAGTTGGAGCCGTTTATGCCAAATACCCAGGACGTTCTCACTATAAAATATTTTTCAAGCTTGTCTTTTACCGCTAATTCTCCTTTATATTTGGAAAGTCCGTAAGTATTTATAGGATCGGCTTGTTCATATGTTTCCCACGGCCGTTCTCCTTCTCCGTTAAAAACGTAGTCCGTGCTTATGTAAATCATTTTTGCGTCGATAGCGGCGCAAGCTTCAGCTACGGCTTCAGCTCCTCCTTGATTAATTTTCATGCAGTCGTCTATATTTTCTTCGGCTTTGTCTACTGCCGTATATGCCGCGCAATGTATTACTACCGAAGGCTTACTATTTTTGATAAAATCTTCAGTTTGCCGAAAGTTGGTAAGGTCAAATTCTTTTATCGTAGTCGGGATATTCTCGACTCCCATTCCGTCCAGTATCTTTACTACGTCGAAGCCCAGTTGACCGTCCGTTCCCGTGACAAGTATCTTCATCTGGCCGTTTCTCTCCCCGAATACATTTTTTGATAGTAATTTTTATATTCGCCGCTTATAATATTTTGCCACCAGTCTTTATTAGTTAAATACCAATCTACCGTTTTTTTAAGTCCTTCTTCAAATTTAACCGATGGGGTCCATCCAAGCTCTGTTTTTATCTTTGAGTAGTCTATCGCGTAACGTAAGTCATGCCCAGGTCTATCTTTAACATACGTTATAAGGGACTCTGGTTTATTTAATATTTTTAAGATCAGTTTTACCACGTCTATATTCTGTTTTTCGCATCCTCCGCCTATATTATAAACGTCTCCGTTTTTAGCTTCATGGATTATTTTGTCTATGGCGGAACAGTGATCCTCTACGTAGAGCCAATCTCGTATATTTTTTCCTTCTCCGTACACCGGTATGGATTGATCGTTTAGAGCCCTGCTTATTACGAGAGGTATAAGTTTTTCGGGAAAGTGAAAAGGTCCGTAATTATTGGAACATCTTGATATAGTAGCAGGTAAAGCGAAGGTTCTTTGATATGCTAAACACAAAAGATCCGCCGAAGCTTTCGAGGCCGAATAAGGAGAAGAAGCATGTATAGGAGAATTCTCCGTAAAAAGAAGCTCCGGCTTATCAATCGGCAGATCTCCGTAAACTTCGTCTGTGGAGACTTGATGAAATCTCTTGACGTTATATTTAATACATGCGTCCATGAGAGTTTGAGTCCCTAAAATATTTGTTTTAAGGAATAAGCCGGGATCTTCTATGGATCTGTCTACATGAGATTCGGCCGCGAAATTTACCGCTATATCCGGTCTTTCCGCATTAAAAATTCTGTCTATGTCTTTCGCGTTGGATATATCCGCTTTTTCAAATTTAAAATTTGACATTCCAAGCATGTCGGCAAGGGTTTCCAGATTGCCTGCGTAAGTTAATAAATCTACGCATACTATTTTATAGTTAGGATATTTATTACGCGTAAATCTTATAAAATTGCCGCCGATAAAACCGGCCCCTCCGGTGACTAGAATTTTCATGTATTTTTCTCCTTTAAGAACTCATAACATTTAAATTACGCGTATCTATCGCAAGCCGAATCGTTTCCTGTTATTCTTAAATTATCCGATTGTTATTTCAGCATAGCGAGAAGATTTTCTTTTGTGGTAAGTCCAATATGTTTTTTTGTCTCTTTTCCGTTTTTCATTACTAATATTGTCGGAATGCTGGCGATGGAAAATTTTTCCGCTAACTCCGGTTCTTCGTCGATATTGACTTTGCAAATTTTAGCCGAGTCCGTTTCCTCCGCTAACTCTTCTATAATTGGAGAAAACATTCTGCATGGACCGCACCAGGGAGCCCAAAAGTCTATTAAGACCGGGATGGACGATTCTTCCGCTTCTTTGCTAAAGTTTTGTTTCGTTAATTTTATAACCTTCATAAGTTAACTCCTTTTTATGTAATATTATTGGACGGATATAATGTAGCCGCTCGATATCATAAGTGAACCTCTCCCGCTTAAAGCTTACAGCTTTTGAAGTGGGAGCTTCTTCTTGGGAAGTAGTTGCTTTTATAAGCCAACTATATTTACCAAGCTATCCCCATAGTTCCTACGGTTCTTTATAATTTTTAGGCTATTTCTCTTATTCTTAGACCTTCAGCCAATATATTTTTACTTGCATTTATATCTCTGTCATGATGAGTATGACAAACAGGACAAGTCCATTCTCTAATATCAAGAGTTTTTTTGCCACCTCTATAACCACATACGGAGCATATTTGACTAGATGGATATAATCTATCAACTTTTATTATTTCTTTACCATACCATCTAGCTTTATACTCCAATTTATTTATAAAACTATGCCAAGATACATCTGCGATAGATTTTGCTAATTTATGATTACAAAGCAATCCCTTTATATTTAAGTTTTCAATACAGATAATATCGTGATTTTTGATAATATCCATACTTAACTTATGTAAGAAATCCACTCTCATATTCATAATCTTTTCATGTATCTTAGCTACTTTAATTCTTTGTTTTTGATAGTTTTTAGATTCATGTAATTTCCTATTTTCTTTTTTAGCCACTAATAATCTTTTAGATAATTTTCTTTGTTCTTTTTTTAGTTTATCTTCTAATTGTTTGCTAAATCTAATATTCTTGATTTTTTCTCCGGTAGATAAAATAGCCATATCCTTAATACCTAAGTCAATTCCTACTGATGAATTAGTTTTTGGTAATTCTTGTATATCGCTTTCACACAACAAAGAGATAAAATGTTTACCGCTTCCGGTACGCGAAATAGTAGCGGCTTTTATTATACCATCTAGTTTCCTATGTGCTTTTATCTTTATTAATTCTTTTAATTTAGGAAGTTTTAACCAATTTTCAAAAATATTTATACTTCCATTTTGATTATTAGTTGTGTAACTTTGTACAGGATTTTTCTTAGATTTGAATTTGGGAAAACCGATAGATTTATCTCTAAAAAAATTCTTGTATGCTTTATTCAAATTCATTTGAGCATTAGCAAGAGCTAAGCTATCAACCTCTTTTAGAAATTCATATTCTTTTTTATATTTTGCAGGAGTAGGATATTTTATCCGTTTATTAGGATTACCTTTGCTTTCTTCATATTCCTTAATTCTATCGTTTAGCATAAGATTATAGACAAGACGAACACAACCAAAAGTTTTACTAAAAAATATCTTTTGTTCATCATTTGGATAAATTCTAAATTTATATGCTTTGAGGAGTTTCATCAGTCTACATTCTTCAAAATTATTTTTTATTCTTTTTTCCTTGCTCTTCTATGTATTTTTTTATGACTTCAATAGGAGCCCCTCCGGTAGTCAATAAACAAAAACTTTTAGACCAAAACATTTCTTTCCAAAGATATTTTTTTATATGTGGAAATTCTTTTTTTATTATTCTAGAACTTGCTGATTTGTACGCATTTATAAATTTTGTCAATTCTGTTTTAGGATGAGCCTTGAACATTATATGTACATGGTCTTTATCATGATTCCATTGTACTAAAGTAATGTGGTAGAAAGTTCCAATTCTTACAAATATTTTTCTGGCAAATTCAGAAATTATATCATCAAATACATTTCTTCTATATTTTACAACAAGAACCAAGTGATAGTATAGCAAAAATACTGAATGCGAATTGCTATCTAATATCATTGGTTTTACTCCTGTTTTTATATATCTACCGATTCTATTATTAAAAATCTTCTTCCGTGAATATAACTTCGTCTGTTTCTTGCGGCTCTATTTTCGGAACCAATACTCTATCTTCAGGCAACTCTTTCAGATTATCCTTTTGATTGTTAGCGCTTTTCTCGTCGTTATTTTCTTGTTGTTCCGGAGACGCTATTTCTATTTCGGCGCTGACTCCTCCTTTAGCCGCGAAGGTTTCGGCTTTTATATCGAAGACCGCTTCAGGGCAGGTCATCCAGTTGCCGGAGCCTTGTTCAAATCGTACGTTATCGGTTAGAATAACCGTTTGAATACTTTGGCTGTAATGTCCATGGTCGGCATACGCCCGTTTGTCGTTTTTCGATATTCTGACGTTTCCGTCTACGTATGCTTCTTCGTTTCCCCAGAAATACTCGGCTTGTCTGCAAGTTATAATTAACGGGGCTTCTTCATCCGGGGTTCCTTGTTTTTTACCCGGCTTTTTCTCTTGTTTTTGGTAAGAGACTCCTCTTACGTTTTCTTTTATTACGGCTCTTTCTTCATTGTAGTAGACGTCCATTTTATCTCCCGTAAGAGTGGTTCCGGGACGAAATAGTCGTACCCCTCCGGTAAAAAACGCTTCTTTAGAGTCTCCATGAAACGTAGCGTATCGCGACGTAATTACCGAATCTCCGTAAGTAATTTTTACGTTTCCTCGAAGCTGAGATATTTTTGTTTGATCGTCGTATAACAATCTGTCCGCAGTCATTTTAACGGTTTTGGGATTGTTTGCAAATTCAGGCTCTTTTATCGGAGGTATTTCGCTTTTTCGAGGCGAAGCCGGTTTTTTTTGAAGGTTTATATCCTGGTTTTCCTGCGCTGATATTGGAAGAATTATAAACAGGCAAATGCCGGCTATCAGCGCCGTTTTTATCGCAATATTCATGTTTTCTCCGTTTTCTGCGTTTTATTTAAAACTATAGTCAACATTGCTAATAAAGTAATAAAATAACACGCGACAAGAAAAATTTCTCCGTTTTTAGCGTAAAAAGAACCCGTGGAGAGTAATTTTATTTCTTCGCACATAACGGCTCTATTAAACAATTCGATACGTTTTAGTATTTTCCCGTTTCGATTTATTATCGCGCTTATGCCCGCGTTGGCCGATTGGATGATCGGAGCATGGCTTTCTGCGGCTCGTATCGCGTTCCAGCTGACATGATTTTCGGCGACGCTGTAGTTTTCAAACCATGCGTCGTTTGTAAGAGCGACTATGAATTTAGACCCATGATTGACCGCTTCCGTAACGTAAGCCGGAAAATCTGATTCGAAACATATTATGGCGCCAAATTTTTGTCCTTTTATTGAGAAATTCGCGAGTTGTGTGCCCGGAGTAAAGTTTGGAATTCGTTTTAGCTGTTTATGCATTGTACGCCAGGAATCCGGCAGCGGAAGATATTCGCCGAAGGGCACAAGCTTCCTTTTGCTGTAAATGCCGGAGACTTTTCCATATGAGTCGTATAAAACGGCGCTGTTATACGTCTGCTGTCGTTCGTTTATAGTTATCGCTCCGTATACTATCGGCGTTCTGACGTCTTTTGCAAGCTTCGACATAATTAATTGCATAGGCCTGTTCGGCAAGGCATACGGTATAGAAGTTTCGGGAAGTATTATAATGTCAGGCCGCTCTTTTTCGCATTGACGTATAAGATTTATAATATGAGCTAACATGAACTTTTTATAGTAAGGATCCGTTTTTATTGCCATTTCAAATGAAGGCTGAACTATGCCTATTCGAATGGATGTGCCGGCTTGCGTTTCGTCTTCATGAATTACTAAGGCCCCATATTTTATAACGCTTATTAAAATGATAACAAATGCCGCGACAATAAGAATATGAAGTTTGGTTATCTGTTGTTTTAAGATAACCAGGCGTATCAATTCGCTTATTAAGCTTGAAGAAAAAGCCAATAGGAACGTTATTCCGTACATGCCTGTTATTCCGGCTATTTGTATTAATTCAATACATTGATATTGCGAGTAAGCTAAACTTCCCCAGTTTACTCCCAGAACGCCTAGAGTTTTGAAATGTTCGAATATTACCCATAATCCTGCCGGAACAAATATTCGAACAAACGAACTCGAATATTTGTTCGTTAAGCATAAGCTTGCAAGGCCTCCCCACATGCCTGCGCATATTGGATGTACTAACGAAGACGCCAGCCAGACTTCCCAGCCGAAAACGTTTGCCCATAAATGAAGCGAGGAAAAATATAAAAATCCCGTTAAAAACGAGAAAAAAAACGCTTTTGTAAAAGAGGATCCGTTTAAATTTAAAATTGCCGGGACTAAGGCTATCCATGCCGCTAAAGGAGCGTTAGTCCCTGGAATTGTCATTACAAGCAGGAATCCGCTAAGAACTGAAAGAAAGAAATTTAAAAGTAAAGCGTTGGTTTTTATTACTGTATTCATTAACTACTTAAAGTTTCCACGTCGTATATCCGGAGGTTTTATATTTTGAAGAGAAAACATTTCGTTTTATTTTTTGTTATAGTTACGGTTTCTTTCCTTTTTTCCTGTGCGAGCGAGGGGTCTTCCTCTAGTTCTTCAAGTTCCGGCTCGGTAGTAATTAACCCTTCCGATCCAAGTCAGGAAGAAACGCAGCGTTATATTACGTTTCGATTCGCCGTTAACGGAGAAATATCCGGAAATCTTTACTACGCTATACTTTTAAATGCCGAGGCTCAGCCGATTCAATCTGACGATATAGGTACTTTTACTGACGTTATTCGAATATATAAACCCGATAGTTTATCTGCTCCTCAGTATATTTGGTATCACAGAATAAGTCCTTCCGATAGGATTCTGTCTTATATTGCGGATCTTACTAATTACGTGTCCTATTCCGACGATATGTCTATGGCTATAATAACTTTTCCCTTGAATAATTCTTCGGTAGTTTTTGATAACTATATTCAGAATACCTTTACGGCTCAAGCTCTTGTTACCGATACGTCGGGAGCTGAATTGGGAAAATTTATAGACACTATAGGGCCGGATTTATCCGTCAGCAGCCAGTATACGATTACCGTTAGTCTTACTTCGGGCGCCGTAGACGTGCCGTCAAGCTATCCTAACGATATGTTAAACGATTGTTATGATTCTAATATACCCGCAGGGACTCCTTACGAAAACGCCGATATCGTAATGTTTGACGTTAATGTGTATAGTTATTGATTCGGGCTTATAATATGGTTAGGGGAAGGCAGTATAATTTCAGGTTCTTCAGGAAAAGCTTTTAAATAAAATTGAAGCCATAGCTCTTTTTGTTGATTCCTATATAAAAGTTTAGTGACGAAGTCATGCGTTTCTTTTGTTATTCCTATGTTTAGGTATGTAAATCTGTCGTTGATATTATCGTATAAAGTCCAGTTTTCAATTGAAAATCCGTTCCCTAAATCTACTTTAAGCTGAGAAGTAAGGTTGGGAAGCTCATGAGTATTGGCATTATAATGAGCGCTTAAAGTCCAGTCAAATTTTTCGCTCGGTTTAAGCTTTAAAGTCGTTATTATACTTGTTCTTACGTCGTAAAGATAGTCGTATCCGCCTGATATTGAAAATTTCCATGAATCTCCGTTGAAGATTTCGGCTCCCACTGTGAATAAGCTGTATGAAGGAACGTAATCGTCTATAAACGGCGAGTGTCCTTTAGGAGATTGGAAGAGGTAATTTAAACTCAAGTTTATATTATCAGTAATTTTGTGTTTATATGCGGTTTCCCCGCTGAATACATATCTGCCGCTTCCGTCGTCGCACAGCGTTTGCTGAAAACCTCCGCCTATGTCCAGCTTGCCGTAATTGCCTACCGCTACGCTTACGGGTTCGAGCCCTATATAAAATTTGCCTCTATTTAGAGCTAGTCCGCTGGGTTCCTCTCTGTAGCTGCCCGCGCTGACCGCCGCTTTTATGGGCAGACCGGCTATATTGAGATTTTTAGTCATAAAATTTATCTCCGGAATTTTATCCAGATGATAAAGTTCGCTTGTGTTAGTTCTTAAGTATGTTAAATTTGCTTCGCTAAAGTCGTTTGAATAATTCAGATTCGTATAATATCTCCAGATTGAGTCGTTTGTGTCGATACTCCCGGCATATCCGCTATTATATCCTCCGACTCTCCAAGTCCATCCTTCGCCTAATTTTTGGGCAAATTCAAGAGATTTGCTTTGATAAGTATAAGTATTATAGTCCGTAGTGGCTTGCGATAGAAGTATAGATTGGTTTTCCGTACTTCTTCCAAAGTAAAAGTAATAATTGTTCCAACTGCTGCTCAATTCCCCCGGATATTGATAATCGTATGAGCCTAAATTAAATCCTGCGTAATATCCGTTGCCTATTTCATATCTTAAATCATTTCTAAGTTCTTTTTCTCCTATGGTCATTTCTCTTTGGTCGTTAGTGAGGTTTTCCGTTATCACTGCCGTTGAGGCGGGAGTATGATCATAATAATCCAGATATCCGAAGATTTTGCCTCCCAGCAAAGAGTATGGGTATTTTATTCCAAAGCCTATCCCCGTTTTTTCATAAAGATCAATATGAGCGATGCCCGGATTATTAAACAATTTGAAGTCAAGATCTTTTTTGAGATACCAACCGTCATTTTCGTTTCTTCCTATCGTCGGTATAAGGCTTTGCTTCTTTTTATCGAGCGATAATTCTAAACGGTTATAATTAAGAAAGGTTTTTTCTTTGAATTTTAATTTTGATTTATAAGCGATTATTTTATCTCCCGGTATTATTTCCGTTTCTTCGCTTGTAATATGATAGTGAATGTCAGGTCTGGGACAGTCGCAGGTAGTTATTACGGCGTTTTTAATCTTCGTAGATTTTTCGTCTCTAGTGATTTTTTCGCCCCAAAAATATATTTTGCCTTGAATTTTTTTATCATTTTGAATTACTTCGTCCGTGCTTCCGTAAGCGTTAATTAATTCCGCGCTTCCGTCGTCTAAGTTATATGTTCCGTAATCTCCTTTTAAATTGCTGTTTTTCTGCGTGACGTCTACGTTGCCGGAAGCGGTAATAGTTCTATTTAATTCGTCGTAAATAATTGTATCGGCTTTTATTACGGCGTCTCTATATATAACTGTAGCGTTTCCTGAAGCCATGGCTTTTTGATTTTTGTACGTTATTTGTTCCGCCGATATATTTGCTTTTTGATTTGCCGCTTTCGCCTTTTTTGATGTTTGCTTACGCATTGCTAATCTGTCGTTTTTTTGTGAAAAATTTGTCGCGGGAAATACGATTTGGAACGGATCTCTTCTTTGCAAAGATATTGGAGATACGTTTGCGTTTGGATAGGCGTTTGAAGCGGTCAATACAAATATTCCCGCCGAAAGAAATATATATATAACGATAAGCCTTATGCTTGACAAAATAAAGTCCCTCCGGAAAATAACCCGAACCGTCTTATTCTGTTTTGACAATCGATAAATTCTTCCTGCTATACTTAATGCTTCTGACGATTAATTTTTGTTTGCTTGAAGGGTTTGCGAAAAAACGTTAGAATTTTAAACCATTTAAATTTTATTTTTCCGGGATAACAAAATGTCTGAAATTGTAGGCGTTATGGGGGGAACTTTTAATCCTATCCATTTTGGTCATTTAATAGCGGGGGAGGAAGCGTTAAACTCTTTTAGGCTTGACAAGGTTCTTTTTATTCCTAATTTTACGCCTCCTCATAAAATTGTCGGCTCAAATTTTGCCGGAGGAAACGACAGGTTTAATATGTTGAAATTGGCGATTAAATCTAACCCTAAGTTTGAAGCGTCGGATATAGAGCTTAGACGGGGAGGACTTTCATATTCCATAGATACGGTCGACGAGCTTTTAAGACAGAATAGCGATAGACGTTTAGTCTTCATAACGGGGGCGGACGCCGTTTTAAATAACGTATGGAGCCGTTTCGACGAACTTCTTGGAAAATTGGAATTTTTTGTCGCAGTTTCTAGGCCGGGCTCGTCTTTTATAGACCTTGAACGTAAAATTGAAAAGTTTGCCAACAGGGATAAAATTATTTCTTTGAACGTTCCGGGAGTCGATATCTCTTCTACCGATATAAGAACCAGGATAAAAGAAGGCAAATCTATAAGATATCTTGTGCCCGACGAAGTTAGAGAATATATTTGCGCAAATATGCTTTATGATTAATTTGCTATTTTAATTAAAATGCAGAATTGGAGAAAATGATATGGTTGATATTGATAACAGCAAGGAAATTGCAATTTTTGCAGCCGTTATAGCTCAGGAGAAAAAGGGAAAAGACGTTGTAGTAATAGATTTTGAAGGCCTTTCTTCTCTATATGATTACGTAGTGATAACTTCCGCGTTTTCAAATAGAGAGACAAAGGCTATAGCTTCGGCTATAGATTTGGTTTTTAAAAATTTTAATTTTAAAAGAAGAGTAGTGCAGGGAATGGAAGGGGGAGGATGGATTTTACTTGATTATGGCTCCATAGTCATTCATATTTTTGCCGAACAGGATAGAGAACTGCCTTTTAGAAGTTTTAGGCCTGCGCCCGGCTCGTCTTCTAATTATCGCCTTTTTTATAATCTTGAAGAGTTATGGCGCGATATGCCCAGACTGGATTTTGAAAATGAGCCTGCTTTTGAACGGTTAAGAGAAGAGTTTTTAAAATTATCAAGTTTAAAAAGCTAATAATTCCGGCTTTGTTTTGCGCGTTTTTAAGATATTTTAGAATAAAGAAACGAAAGACCGCTTCGACATGAAGCGGTCTTTCGTTTCTTTATTCTTCCGGTTCAAAATCGTCTTTTCCGACTCCGCATACCGGACATACCCAATCGTCGGGAAGATCTTCAAATCTCGTTCCGGGAGCTATATCTGCGGCGTCGTCTCCAAGCTGTGGATCATATACGTAACCGCACACGCTGCATACAAATTTCATGTTTATTCTCCTTTTATGTGGTTTAAATATTGCTCGGCAAGATCTGCCGCATATTGCCTGCATTTTTGCAAATCTTCTTCAGTTGGAACATATTTTGCCTTGATTGCGCCGCATGGCTGTTCTAATCCTGCTTTCGCCATATATTCTCCGATTTCCTTGACAGATTCTCCGCTCCAGCCGTAAGAGCCGAAACATCCTCCTATTCTGCCGGAAGGCTTCAAACCGCGCATATAGCATAGCATATCGCTGACCGTCGGCATGATTCCATTATTTAAAGTTGGCGATCCCGCCGCTACTATAGCTCCGTCTAAAATTTCCGTCATTACTTCGCTTCTATGATTTGCTCTCAAATTCATCATAATTACTTCGAAGTTTTGCAGTTTGAAGCCGTCCGTTATAGCGTAAGCCATTTTTTCAGTGCTTTGCCACATTGTGTCGTAGAATATCACCGCTTTTTTTTCTCTAGATTCGAGTTTTGACTCGCTCCATTTATCGTATAAGTTTATTATACGATCAGGATTATTGCGCCATATCACTCCATGATCCGGACATATCATATTGATTTTTAATTTCATATCCGCTGTTCTTCGCAGCAGTTTTTTGATTAGGGAAGCAAACGGCAAAAGAATATTGGCAAAATATTTTTTAGAGTGCCTGACCAGCTCTTCAGAGTTTACTTCGTCGTCATATCTGCCGCTTGTAGCCCAGTGATGCCCGAAAGCGTCGCTGGATATCAGAATGCCGTCGTCTTTAAGATATGAGAAACAACTGTCCGGCCAATGCAGCATTTTTGTTTCCAGAAAAACGACTTTTCTAGAAGATATGTCGACTTCTTGTCCGTCTTTTAATATTTCAAAAGGCCAATCCTTTCCGTGATAATGATCCGTTATAGCTTTTCCGCATGTTTCGCTTAAGAATATTTTGTCAGGACGTATTCTTTCTACGGCTTCCGGAAGCAGACCAGAATGATCCGGTTCCGCATGATTTACAAATATATAATCGATTTTATTCGGCTCTATTATTTTGGAGATCATACCGAAAAAATGTTCCCCGAATCCTTTTTTCGCCGTGTCGAAAAGTACGTTCTTAGAGCCTGTGGACAAATATGCGTTATAAGTCGTTCCGCTGTATACCGAATATCCGTGAAAATCTCTTATGTTCCAATCAGTCACCGGAATCTGCCAAAGATTTTCTTTGATTTTTATAGGTTCCATATTTCTCTCCTTAGGCTTTACGCTTTCCACAAACCGTGCAGGTTGCATAATTCTCTGACTGAAGCGTTTTCTAAAGCGCATTTGAAAAATGCTTCAGGCTGATCTCCGGGCTTTAACATTTTTCTTATCACTGTGTTCCCGCTTATTGCCTCTATCCATTCTATATAATGCTTTTCTTCCATAGGATGCGGGAGAGAGCCTACTCGCACCAGAGTTCCGCCGTCTTTATATTCGATAACCGGCACATGTTTTTCCTTAGAGGCATCCCTCGTGTTTTCGTCAAGAAGAGACATTTCCTGTCCGCAGCACATAAGTTTTCCTGCCGCGGCATGTATGATCTCAATCATATTTCCGCATATGTTGCATTTGTAAATTTGATTTATTTTTGTCATATAAAATCTCTTCCTTTCCTTTTTGAGCAATTTACCCGGCTAAAAGCCGAAAAGCATTTCTTATACTTAGGCGAGCTTAAGTATAAGAAATGCCCATTTTATTAAAAGTTCTTTTCTCCAAGGGTTTTTTCTATTTTTCTTTTAATTCTTTGCAGAGCGTTGTCTATCGATTTTACATGGCGATTTAATTCTTTTGCCATTTCCTGATAGCTTTTGCCCTCCAGATATGACAGAAGAACTTGCGATTCAAGTTCGCTCAGGTTTTCCTGAATTTTTTCTCTTAAGTCGTCTGATAATTCATGACTTATAAAAACTTCTTCAGGATCCGTTATTTTTGTTCCCGAGAGTATATCGAGCATAGTTCTATCCGAATCTTCGTCATATATAGGCTTATTAAGAGATATATATGAATTTAAGGGAATATGCTTTTGTCTTGTGGCTGTTTTAATCGCCGTAATAATTTGACGGGTTATACACAATTCGGCAAAAGCTCGAAAAGAAGACAGTTTGTCTGCTCTAAAATCTCTTATCGCTTTATATAATCCTATCATTCCTTCCTGGATTATATCTTCTCTATCTGCTCCTACCAAAAAATATGACTTCGCTTTTACCCTGACAAAATTTTTATATTTATTGATTAAATATTCTGTTGCAAATTCCTCCCCGTTTTTTGCAAGTTTAACAATATCCTCGTCAGTCTCTTGACTGAAATTTGCTATGGTTTGCGACGAAAGCTTTAACAAATTCTAATCCTCCGATCCTTAACCTGGATATCCGGCTAAAGGGATTCACTCTCCAATTATATAGACGCAGGCTGAAACTGTCAAGACTGCCCTTTTATATATAGGGCTTTTTGCATATTTGAATTCTTTTAGGTTATACGTTACGTAGGCGCAATTATTTGGTTGGATTTATTTGTTTCGGTATGTCCTTAGGCAAAGCGTTTTTTATTCATATAACTTTAATTTTTTAAAAGTTGTAGTTGACATATTTTTAAAAATTGTTATAATATTTATTGTTGAAAAGCCGGAGTGGCGGAATAGGCAGACGCACAGGACTTAAAATCCTGGGGGATGGATAATCCCGTATCGGTTCGACCCCGATCTTCGGTATTTGGAGCGGATTCTTTCTCCTTGTCCGTTTAATTAAAAGGACAAGGAGAAAGAATCCGTTTTATTTTAACATTTTAACTAATTAGATTAATTCGTTAATTTTTAATTGATTATCCGCTTCGCTTAAGATTTGCGCTTTGCCGTTATTTTAATTTTTTGTTTTTTCGTAATATTTATTTTATTTTGAAAGTTGATTTAGATTATGAATTTGAAAAGAACGATTATTGCGGCGGTTGTATTTTGCGTCTTCTTCGGTTTTGCCTTTTCGGCCGTTATAGAAGATACTCCGGGTATGATGAGAGTCCTTTTACTCGAAGCTCCTTCCGTTAAAATTATTTCGCTTTCAGGCTGTTTTTCTGTAGTTAAGCCTGACGGGCATACGGACGAATTTTTAGAAGAGACTGAATTTAAAGCGGAAGGCGATTTCATTTCTTTCAAAGATAATAAGGCGTCGGGAATTTTAAAGTTGTCGTCTCCGTCCTATATGCAAGTAAACGGCAAGCCATACAGAGGAGATATTTTTATTTTATCTGAAAAACCGGGTTATTTGCTTGTTATAAATAAATTAAAAACCGACGAATATTTATACGGCGTAGTAGGCGGAGAAATGCCCGCTTCATGGCATATAGAAGCTTTAAAGGCTCAGAGCGTGGCGGCCAGAACTTACGCCGCTTCTATGAAAAGAACTCCCAGACATGCGTCGTTCGACGTTTTTTCAACGGTTAAAGATCAAATCTACGCTGGAGTCGAAGGAGAATCTCCTTCTGTTATCGAGGCTGTGAACGCTACTTCAGGCGAGATTCTTGTTTTTAATGATTCGCCTATTTCCGCGTTTTTTCATTCTAATTGCGCGGGCAGGACAAGTCCCGGAGACAACGTTTTTGAATCCGGAGATTTGCCGTATCTGGCTTCGGCTTCATGTCCGTATTGCGCTCCTTCGGAATGGACTTATTCGATTAAGCGCGATGAACTTTCAAAACTTTTAAACGATAAAAAAATTATATCCGGAGATTTGCTGGATATAAAAATTGATAAAACGGACGATTCCGGCAGAGCCGTCTCTTTGAAGATAATCGCTTCTAACGGCGTAACGACGGTTAAAGCGGCAGATTTTAGGCTTGCGTTGGGAGCCGACAAACAAAAAAGCACTAAATATTCCTTAGTTTCTACGCCTATGGACGGGGCAGAAAAGAAAGTATTTCTTTTATCGGTAAAAATTTGTTTGCCTTCAAACGATTCGGATAACGAAACTTCGACTCTTGTCGACGAAAAAGTCGTGCAGGCGGACACGATGCTTCAGGCGCAGATGGAAAAAGAGTCTTTAGAACATTTAGCCGGGATTCTGGCGGCGTCTCGTCTTCCGGTTTCCATAGCTTCTATTAAAAGCGAAATATCTGAAATAGACGTTTCTTCCGCGTTTACTTTTTCCGGTTCAGGTTGGGGGCATGGAGTAGGCATGTGTCAGTGGGGAGCTTACGGTTTTGCTAAAAATGGCTGGGATTACCGCAAAATTCTTTATAATTATTATCCCGGGACTAACTTGACAAAGGCGTCTTTTTAATTTCAACCTTATTGAATCGAATATTATTTTAGGAGAAAGTTATCATGAACGAAACTGCCGAATCTCTTCATCCTCTTGAAACCGCGGTTCTTCTGGCTTTTAAGAAAAAGGAAAGGTTTTCTTCCTCTGATCTTGCGGAGGCTGCCGGCATACCGGCGGCTCAGCTTAGAACCGCCATCGAATGGCTTTTGTTAAAGGAATTTATAACCGTTGTCGAGACCGGAAAGGAAAATATAGTTTCTCTTACCGCTTTAGGCGACTCGGTGGCTGAAAATGGTTTTATCGAATCTAAGATTCTTAAAACTTTAGCCGGGCATAAGGACGGAATCCTTATAAAAGATTTGCCGGACGCTTGCGGATTAGACGCGGCTTCAGTAAATCCTTTAATCGGAACGCTTCGCAAAAGCGGAGCTTTGACCGTCGAACAAGGAGCGGCTAAAGTTGTCGATTTGAAATTTATCGAAAAACTTGAGGAAAGACGTAAAGTTTTTATTAAAATAAGAGAACTTAAAAGCGTCGATTTAGCCGAGCTATCTGAAGAAGAGCGGAATGAAGCGCGCGACGGCTTTAAAAAAAGGAGTCCCGAAAAAGGTTATTTTAGAATAGACGAAAGAACTCTTTCTGACGTTGAGATTACGTCTAAAGGGAAAGATATTTTGCCTTGTCTTAAATTGCGACAGGTTATTAATCAAATTACGCCTCAAATGCTTTCTTCAGGAAAATGGCGCGAAGGAGAGATAAGAAAATACGATATAAATCTTAATCCTCCAAAATTAGTTATAGGCAAAAAACATCCTTACAGACAATTTTTGGAGGGAGTTAGAAATAAGCTGACCGCTCTTGGATTTAAAGAGATGTACGGGCCTCTTGTCGAAAGCGAATTTTGGGATATGGACGCTTTGTTTATGCCTCAGTTCCATTCTGCCCGCAATATCCATGACGTTTATTTTTTAAAACCCTCATTAGGTAAAGCTGAAATTGCGGAACCTTATCTTTCCAACGTAAAAGCGGCGCATGAAAACGGAGGAGCTTTTTCCAGCAAAGGATGGAATTATAAATTCGACGTCGATAGAACTAAAAAGCTTATTATGAGGAGTCAAGGCACGGCTTTATCGGCAAGAACTCTTGCCGGAGGCCCTGATAATCCCGGAAAATATTTCGCCGTAGCCAGATGCTTCAGATACGATCAGATAGACGCTACGCATGGCACTGACTTTTTCCAGGTAGAGGGCATAGCAATAGACGACAATCTTAATTTCAGAAAGCTTTTAGGTCTTTTAAAGCTTTTTGCCAAAGAAATAGCTCAAGCTGACGATATACGTTTTACCCCGGCTTATTTTCCGTTTACCGAGCCTTCGGTAGAAATGCATGCTAAACACCCCGTTTTAGGCTGGATAGAGTTAGGCGGAGCCGGAATATTTAGAAAGGAAGTAACTTTGCCTTTAGGAGTTGAAGCTCCGGTGATAGCATGGGGACTTGGAATTGATAGAATGGCTATGGTTTCGCTTGGCATTAACGATATTAGGCAGTTATTTAGTCATGATCTGGAATTTCTAAGAGACGCAAAGGTGGTGTAAAAAATGCCGGGATATACATGTTCTTTAAAAGAACTTTTAAAAATGATATCGAAAGACGAAATCTCGCTTGATAATTTGGAATATTATCTTGACTGCGTTAAGAGCGAATTTAAGGGCTACGACGAACAAAAAGACGAACTTAAACTTGAGAATAATGATACCAACCGTCCTGATCTTTGGTCTTTGGAAGGTACGGCCAGGCAAATTTTGTCCGTTCATTTCAACGAGAGAAAGGATTATGATTTTTTTGGCAAAACTCCGGAATCTAAACATAAAATCATCGTGTCCGAAGAAGTCGCTTCAATTCGTCCTTTTATAGCCGGATTTGCCGTAAGCGATATAGAAGTTTCAGATTCTTTTCTTGAACAGATTATACAGGCTCAAGAAAAACTTTGCGATAATTTCGGCAGAAAACGAGAGCTTATAGCGATAGGAGTATACGACGCCGGTCAGATAGCTTTTCCGATACATTATAAAGCCGCGATTTTGGATGACGTCGCTTTCTCGCCTCTTGGGTTTGAAGAAAAAATGACGTTAAGGGAAATTTTGTCAAAACATCCTAAGGGAATACAGTATGGATTTATTCTTACCGGATCTGACGCCGCTCCAATTTTGTATGACGATAACGGCTCCGTTCTCTCTTTTCCTCCTATAATCAACAGCAACGATCTTGGACGAGTTAAGGTAGGGGATAAACGTCTTTTCGTTGAGGTTACGGGAACGGATAAAGAAGCGGTAAATCTTGCGGCAAATATAATGGCCGTAAATATAGCCGATCATGGAGGAGTTATATATCCTTTTGCCGTCGAGTACTCTTCTATGACTGACGTTTCGCCTAAAATTTTTAATTGCGAAACAGAGATAACCTGTGAATTTGCAGAGAAAATTTCCGGGATGAAGGTATCCGTAGACGATCTTGCCGGATATTTGGAGAGAATGGGACATAAAGTTCGCATATCGGGTAATTCCGCGATATGTTTGCCTCCTCCTTACAGAGGCGACGTAATGCATATGTCCGATTTAGCCGAAGATTATTGCATCGCGTTTGGTTATAATAATTTCGAACCCGAAATGCTTGATAGTTTTACGGTAGGTACGGAATCAGACAAAGCTCTTTTTGAAAAAAAAATAAGAGAATTAATGGTTGGTATGAGTTTTCAAGAGGTAATGACGTATATTCTTACGTCAGCTGAAAATCAAAGAGATAAAATGCGCGATTTTTCGGATATTCTGGAAATAGCTAATCCCATGACTGAGACTTTTGGAGCCGTAAGACGTTCTCTTATTCCTATTCTTTTAGAAATCGAATCGAAAAATCCCAGAGCCGAATATCCCCATAGGATTTTTGAAACCGGAGAAGTCGCTTTGCCTTGCGAAGAATCTCCCGAGCGTTCTGTGACGCTTTATAAAGTTGCGGCTTTAATAGCTCATGGAACGTCTAATTTTTCAGAAATCAGCAGCGTATTACAGTCTCTTATGTTTTATCTTAATTGGGATTATTCTTTGATTCCTTTTGAACATCCGTCTTTTATACCCGGAAGATGCGGAATTATCGTTTCAGGCGGCAAGCGAATAGGCATTATAGGGGAGATACATCCTGAGACGCTTGAAAATTGGTCTATAGCTATGCCATGCGCCTGTTTTGAATTGTCTTTTTAACAAATTTAAGCATATGCCGAAGATTTTAGTATTTATTTTATAAATTAAATAGACTATAGCTCTTCGCTTTTATGCGAGGAGCTATAGTCTATTTAATTCTTGAACTGGATGAAACAAGAAAAATGAGGTGCGAAGAATCCTCGAGTATAAAAAATAAGAGCGATGTGTCGTTTCAAGACGTAACGAGTTTTTATACTACTTCAAGACAGAATTCAGGACAGACAGACGCGCAATAGCCGCATAAAATACATTTGTCATGGTTTATTATAATTCCGTCGTCCGTTAGAGTCAAAGCTTTTTGATCGCATTTTTTAACGCAGCTTCCGCATTTTTGACATCCTTCTCTCTCTATGTTTAAACGTCTTTTCTTGACGGCTAATCGTTGGAAAACGTCTTTGGGAATATCTTTGCCATGCATCAAAGCTATATTAGCTTGAATTTCGTCGATATTCTGCATACCTATTACTACGGAGGATATCCAAGGATAATTTCTTAAAAATGAGAAAGCTTTATCCGGCTCTCTGAAACAATGTCCGCCGCCTAAGCCTTTCATTATAAGAATGCCTTTGCCTAATTCCGCCGCTTTCCCAAGCGCTTTTGCCATCTCTGCGGAATTGCCGTCTAATATTCCTAGTCCTTTATAATTAAAAATAGCGAATATTACGTCTATGTCAGGATGTTTTGCAGCCGCTTCTACTCCGGATATGCGATGAGTCGATATGCCGGAAAGTCGTACTATCCCTTTTTCCTTCGCGTCTCGCAAACATTTTAACGCTTCTTTATGCCCTTTTAAAGTAAGTTCCGATTCTTGCTGATGCAGCATAAAAATATCTATATATTTTCTTTTAGTTTCTTTTAGAGCTTTTGCTATCGAAGTCTCCATTTCCTTATATGAGACTGCGTATGATTTAGCTCCGATCATCGTTTTGTTTTTTAAATTGGCCGCTCCAATATGTTTATATGTATCGTATATTTCTGCCGAGTCAAAAAAATTTATTCCCGCCGCTTCGGCGTCTTCTATTAATTTGCCTCCTTCTTTGCGCGTCATATTTTTCTGCATAGGAGACATTGTTAAAGTTCCCATGGATACGACAGATATTTTTATATTGCTATTTCCAAGTTTTCGATATTCCATCATATGTTAATTGATTTGGCGTTGACAAAAATAGAAATGAATTCCTTATGTTTTTATTTATCGCTTTCGCTTCCGAATAGATCGTTCCAGATTAGCGTAATCCAGTTTGAGTTTTTAGGCTCTTTATTTTGCGCTAGTTCTTCCTTAGTTATTTTTTGCTCGTCTTTGTCGCTTTGGCGTTCGTTTTGAAGCCGTTTATCGTTTTTGGGGTTTTGTTGAACGCCGCGTTTTTCTTCTTTTGTATCTTTGACTACCACGAAAGCTATTTCCGAGTCTTTTACTAAACCTAGCTTTTCTCTCGCTACGGATTCTACTCCATTTTTTGTTTTTAAATATGCTATTTGTTTTCTCAGATCCTCGTTAACTTCGGCTAATTCTTTATTTTCTCGTTCAATTGCGGCAATTTCAGCTAACCTTTTATGATGATCTGCAGATTTTTTAGCGTAAGATTGGATAAATATAGAAATGGAGATCAAAGTAGTAAGTCCTACTATGATAGCGTAGAGTAAAATTTTTCTTAATTTTGAGTCAAATTTAAAGGTTTTTTTATGTTTTTCGCTAGTTCCTTTACGCGTCATATCTCAATCCTACCGTGAAAATGATACTATCTGTATACGGAAAATTTACACATGCGGAGTCGTTTTATAGTCGTCCCGGTCATATTGAGTTCCGGATATATTTACCGGATAGCGTCGAATGTGATTTTAATTTGATATTCCGTATATACGCGGCTTTGTCTGTTCATGTGGACAAAGCCGCGGCGCTTCTTTATAGCAGTCGTTTTGCCGCAGGGCTATTGAAAGTACGCCAGCCCCCTTTTGGCGTCTACGGTAACCAGAGTTCCTTCTTTTATATCCGTTTTGGCGGAAGGCACTCCCGCGATAATCGGAATTTTTAGATAATTAACGTCTTGATCGTTGCAGCGAGGCGGCTCCAACGTTATTAATCCTTCTATCCCATAATATTCCGAAGGATTTTTAACGCAGGAAAAAGATTTTACTATCGCTATGTCTCCGCGACGTTTATCTTGTGGCATTATCCCGGTGTCCGGAACAAAAATTGCTCTTCCCGAAGCGACTCGTAAATTTCCCATTCCTTTACCGCGTAAGACCGAAGCTCCTACTACTTGGAACATAAGCATATTCGCGCTTGTTCTCATACCGTCCGGAATTCCGGCCGTTATTACGATCAAATCGCCTTGCGTTATAAGATTTGCGGCCGAAGCGGAAGCTATAGCTTCAGGCAAAGTTTTTTGAAATAGTCCTTTCCCTTTAATATATATAGGAACTACGCCCCAAGAAAGAGCTAACAATCTGTACGTCTCTTGAGAATCGGTAACCGCTATTACGGGACAGTTAGGGCGGTATCTGCTTATGTAGCGTGCCGTTTTGCCTGTAGCAGTGTACGCCATTATAGCTTTAGCCGACATTTTTAGAGCCATTTCGCAGCTTGCCAGACAAAGGATATCCGCGGCGTTATTTGCCTCCGGGATAGCGTTCATGATATTTTCATAGTTTAATCCTTCTTCAGCTTTTGCGACGATTTTACGCATAGTTTCTACGGCTTTCACGGGATAAGCTCCTGCGGCCGTTTCGCCGGAAAGCATCACTGCGTCTGATCCGTCTAAAACCGCGTTAGCTACGTCTGTGACTTCGGCTCGAGTAGGGGATGGATTTCGTATCATTGAGTCTAGCATTTGAGTGGCCGTGATAACCGGAGTTCTGGATTTATTGCATAAATATATTATTTTCTTCTGAATTAAAGGAAGATTTTCAAATGGAAGTTCTACTCCTAAATCCCCCCTCGCTACCATAATGCCGTATGAACGATCTATTATACGTTCGATATCGGTAACCGCTTCAGGTTTTTCTATTTTAGAAATTAGAGGGATTACCTTGCTCATTTTGGTCATTAAATCATATGCGGGAATTAAATCTTCTGCGGATCGTACGAAAGAGACAGCCGCAAAGTCGACTTGTTTCTCAATGCCAAATTTTAAATCATCCAGATCCTTTTCAGTTAACGAAGGTATAGAAAGCTTTATTCCGGGAAAATTTACGCCTTTATGAGATTTTATTTCTCCGCCCGTAACGATTCTGCATTTTATTTCGTCTTGCCTTATATCTTCCGCCTGCAATTCTATAAGGCCGTCGTCGATAAGAATTTTATCTCCCGGTTTTACGTCGTCGGAAAGGCGAGGGTAAGTTACGGAAGCTCCCGATTCGTCTCCAAGACGTTCTTTTGCATAAAGGCGGAAATAATTGCCACGAAATATGGATTGTTTTCCGTCTTTTATATTTCCAAGCCTGATTTTTGGGCCGCATAAATCTTGAAGAATCGCTATCGGCTTCTTTATTTCCGCCGATATTTTCCTTATTATATCGATTACTTTTCCATGTTCTTCTTGAGTCCCATGCGAAAAATTCAGTCTTGCGACGTCCATACCGGCTTGAGCCAATTGTTTAATAGAGGTTTCGTCTGAGCTGGAAGGGCCTATAGTGCAGACAATTTTTGTTTTTCTCATTTTATTTATTCCTTAACGGTTAATGTTATTAATTTATTTGTACATAAGATACCGGACGGGGAATTTAAGAACGATTTGTCGATAGCTCCGGCATTTTTAGATATTTGCGCGGATTTTCCGTCCGAATATATTATTATAACGTCTCCGTTCGAAAAAACGCAAGCCGCGGCATTACGGGCCAATCCCGCAAGAGATACGATTTTGCGTCCTTGAGGGATTTTATAAAGAACGTTCTCTTCTTTAGAATCTATGTTTCTTATTTTTACAAGACCGTTCGCAATATATATGACTTGCGCGCCGTCCGTTGAAAACGTCGCTTTAGTCCCGCTGGCGAAAAGAGAACCTTGTCCTGAAACGCTATTGTAAAGTTTGATTTTTCCATTGAACGAACATAGAACTCTAGACCCGTCTCCCGAGATTGACGCTTCTTCCGCAGGACCTAGTTTTATTTCCTCTCCGCCTGACGCAGAGTTCGCATATGCCGTAATATTTCCTTGATTTTGTCTCAGATAACATAGTTTTTTGCCGTTTAACGACCATTCGTAAGATATGTCGTTTTCTTCGGCTGAATCGGATATGTTTGATATCAGAAAGGATTTGCCGTCTCTGTCTGAGACGCATAAAGCTCCGTTTAGTATATAGGCGTATTTAGATCCGTCCGGAGACCATTTGGGAAAGGTTGACCTATACGTTTTGCTCCATCGTTTGATTTGCGGATTGTTCGTATCGTCCGGAATAACTATATCGTCGTAAAGTTTTTCTCCGGCTAAGCTGAACGCTGAAATTGCTATAGAATTAGAAGACGCTGCCGAAGAGAGGATATAGACGGTTTGATCTACCGATAGAGAGCCTTTCAAAGCTATGTCTTTTTTATTTGACAAAGCGCCTTTAATGGTCGAAAGCCGTTCTTTCTGCGCTTTTTCAAACGCTTTTTTCAATGTTCCGGTTCTATGGGCCTCGAGCTGAGCTTTATACGCGTTTTGCTCCGTTAGGACCTGCTGATAAAAACGATTGTAAGAGGCAAGCCATTCTTCCATCGTTATTTCCGAAGATTTTTTTACCAATATGTCGACTAATTTTTGAATGACCGCGCAGGCCTGTATATAATTGCCTTCCGATTGATATTTTTTGGCTTTATCTATATAAGCCGTTTTATATACGTTTAAATGTTTGTCGTTTGGCACATAGAGCGACGTTTTGTTTTTTATCGGTTTGGCAAAATCAAATTTGCCCGTGGCGGCTGAGAGATCTTGCTCTCCCGCCGCCGCAAGCCGGGTTATAAAGCATATTAAAATAATGGTGGTAAGCGTCTTTTTCATGAGCGCGCCTTTTTCTTGCGATATCATTCCAATATGGTTGCGGCAAGCTCCGCAAGATCTGATCTCTCGCCTTTACTTAAAGTAATATGAGCCGCAAGATTTTGATATTTAAATCTTTCTACTATATAGGCGAGTCCGTTGCTGGTAGAGTCTAAATATGGATGATCAATTTGATATACGTCTCCGGTGAATATGATTTTAGTTCCTTCTCCGGCCCTTGTAATAATTGTCTTCGCTTCATGCGGAGTTAGGTTTTGAGCTTCGTCGACAAGTATAATCTGATAAGGCAGACTTCTTCCTCTTATGTACGTAAGGGCTTTTACTTCCAGTTTTTGAGCGTCCTGGAGATATTTAGTCGTCAAAGCGGCTCCTCCCGAATGCTTCATTCCATCGTATTTAACTCCGTCATGCAAAAGATATTCAAGATTATCATATATAGGATACATATATGGATGAATCTTATCTTCCTCCCTACCGGGAAGATAACCTATATCCTTGCCCATTGGAATTATCGGTCTATACACGTTTAATTTTCTGAAAGTTTCTGTTTCCGGATCTTTTGCGTTTGAGCTTAAAACTTTATGAAGACTTACAGCCAGAGCCAGGAGAGTTTTTCCCGTTCCCGCTTTGCCAAGCAATGTAACCAATTGTATTTTATCGTTTAAAAGCATATCTATCGCAAAGCGCTGCTCTCTGTTCCTGGGAGCGATACCCCACAGATTTTCCTCAGATTGAAGCGGCACAATTTCTCTCATTATCGAATCATATCTTCCCAGCGCAGTGCCGGACGGATCTTCAGAATTATAAAGAGTAACGTATTCGTTAGGTTTTAGCTCGTCGATATGATTTTTAAGAGATCCGGTTCTATAAAATGAGGCAATTTCTTCGGGAGAAACGTATATCTCTGCATGACCGGAATATAATTCGTCCAGTTCTACTTTATCGGCTTCGTAGTCTTCGGCTTCTATGCCCACCGCGTCGGCTTTTACTCTCATATTAATATCTTTGCTTACCAGTATCGTTCTTCTGTTTTTGGAGTTTTTCTTTAATGCGAGAGCGTGAGAAAGTATTCTGTTATCGTTGGAAGAATCGAAACCTTCGGGAAGAAGTTTGGCCATAGCGGTCTTCCCTAAGTCGGTTACGACTCTAAGCAGTCCGCCGTTTGAAAGCGGTATGCCTTCGGTTATAGAGCCTTCCTGCCGCAGCTGATCTATTTGTTTTATGATTCTTCTTGCGTTTCTATTGACTTCAGACGACCCTTTTTTAAATTTGTCAATTTCGTCTAAAACTACGATAGGAAGCACTATTTCGTTGTCTTCAAAGGAATTGAGAGAATCGGCTGAATGGAGCAGCACGCTTGTGT
The DNA here is from genome assembly GCA_949288455.1 of uncultured bacterium. Lineage (GTDB taxonomy): Bacteria > Vulcanimicrobiota > CADAWZ01 > CADAWZ01 > CADAWZ01 > CASEKF01. The sequence goes on along the minus strand of CASEKF010000062.1, from coordinate 27,280 downwards.
CGAGAACAAAAGTTTTTCTTGCCATTTTTCCTCCCCGCCGTATTTGCCTCGGCTTTTAAATTGAATATAAAACCTCTTTTACAGAGTATGTAGAATTTCTTTATATCTTCTCGGTTATCCTTTATAGCGCGCAATATTAAGACGGCAATTTTATCTTGAATATCGACGATTAAGGTTGAGAGTTTGTAATATTGGAGTTATCTTGATCTTTAGGATAAATAAAAAGTAGTCGCAGATAAGTTAACCTCAAAGCGACTTACGAGTCGGAAGGCATGAATATGTCGTTATTAGATATGCGTATAAATTTTGGATAAGTCGGAGCGTAGGATGAAGGACGGGACAGATATTTCCACAAAACAAAATAAGGCGGCATGCTCCCCATGGAGGGGCATACCGCCTTATTTTGTTCTTCGGCCCTTCTCAGAGTATCGATCGAGCAAAAGTCAGCGTAGGATTTGTACGGTTTTTCATGTTGATATTATGGAATGATTTTGAAGACTTAATATTTTAGCCGGATTTTCTTGTGAAATTCCTTTTTTGTTCCGAAGTATGTAATATGTGCGCCAATGATATTAATCCTAAGCCCATTTTTTTCTTTTTTTTGATTTAATTATAATTTTTGCCGCCGTATTCTTTAACGTCTTTAAGGTAAAGAAGGTTTTCTCTTTTTAAAATGTCTTCGCGGTTTTTTAGTCTTTTCTTTTTCAAATCGGATACAAAGCGGTATCTGCGATACCACAGAGCTCCTAGGTTTATTATTAGTAGGGGCAATATAATGAACAGCAAAACTGCGTAGATATTCCGCAGAAGATCCATAGAAATGTTTGGAAAAGCATCGACGATTAGGACAGGAAAATAACAAGAAAAAATCGCAGTTAATATGAGGATTAAGCCGTTGATTTTCATATTTGCTTTTATTTTATTTTTAAAATCCGTATACTCCGGTCTTAATCCTCCGCATTTGCCTGCGCTTACCGCCGAGACAGCCGTCTGATATATTTTGTTTTGATTTCCGTAAACTATGGGAGCTATAAGAAAAGGATAGTAAAGCCGCTTTTCATGTCGCGTATCTTGTGTTTTTATTTGAAAGTTGAGGAACTTTTTGCCGGCGTCTGCTTCAGATAAATCTTTTTTCAAGACCGTATTGACAGATTTAAGGAAAGAGCGTCGAAATCGCTTATTCTGTTCCGCCGTTTGTTTTTCTGCTCTCTTGTCGCTGCATGTTTCGTTCGATTTTTCTTCAGTTAAATATTTTTTTACGGCGATAGCGGCTAATTCATTGTAATTGTTTTTATATTCGTCTTCCGGGTTTATATCTATTGGAAGCAGCTGAATATTTTCATTTTGAAGATTTCTAATTTCCGTTTCTTTCTCGGAGGGATCTTCTGAAGATATCAACAATATAAGTTCCCTCTGTATTTTGGAAGTAATTGTTATGCCTACCGTGATTTCTCCTTCTATCGCTTTTTCTATATAGTTTTTGTTTATTCTTTCTGCCCAAGACGCTTTAAATCTGCTTTTATATAAATCTACCGGAATCATGACTTTAACGGTATTTTCAAAATTTATGTTTTCTGCGAAGTCTTCCTTGGTATAGTCTCCGTCGGTAAGGTATTCAATGAGACGCAACTTCAGCTCGTCGTCGCTTATCGAGGGTATTTTGGCTAATCTCCCGCCTTCTATTTTTTTCTCGGCATATTGGACGTAACGGTATTTTTGCTGGCATAATGAGCATTTCAGATCGTCCGGGCAAGGTACAAGTTTATTTTTGCAATAACATTTTGCGTTAATATTTTCTAATTCTTTAGGCGATTTTTTTATCCCCGCCGAGAAATTTTCGCCGCATGCGGAACAAATTGTTATTCTTATATGAGAGTTAAAAAAATACGCTTCTTTTCCGCAATTGGGACATTTGGCCGAAAAAATTTCTATATCTTCCATTTTAGGCTTTTTCTCCATTGTTTATTAAATTCGCCGAGGATATGCAATTTTAAAAGCACAAGCGGACTATGTTGAGTTTTGATCACGAAAAAGAATATTTTTGGCAGCGTTTTAAACAATTGTTTTTCAGGCGACGCTTTATTGTTTTTTACTCAATTTTTTGCTTTCTGTCGAATCGTTCACATCTATAAGATAGAGTAAATTTTCTTGTCTTAAAAGTTTTTCTCGGATTATAAGTCTCTTCTTCTTTAAGCTGGAGATAAAATAATATTTGTAATAATACAAAGAGCCTAACAAGGTTAACAGGATGGGCGATATAACGAACAGCAAAAGGTCTGACATTTTTTGCATTAAATTTATGGGCATTTCTTCCGAGAATGATAAGCAATACATTAAAACTACAATTGAGACGCTTATGAGTCCGGCCGTGTTCATAATTTTGTTTATATTTTTTTTGAAAGAGATATATTCGGCTTTATCTCCTCCGCATCTTCCCGTATTGAAAGCTGCCGCAGCCGTTTGATATATTGCGTTTTTATCTTGATATTCTATCGGAGCTATAAGGAAAGGATAGTAAAGCCGCCTGTAATGCTTTGTCGCTTGTATTTCTACCGTGATATTGATATAAGTTTTTTTATCCGCTCCTTCAAGAACGTATTTCTTGACGGCGTTATCGATTAATTCCTTATGTTTGTTTTTATATTCGTCTTCGGGATTTATATCTATGGGCAGCAGCTGAATATCGTCCGTTTGAAGATTTTTAATTTCCGTTTCTTTATCGACTTCCTCCGCGTCTTGATTTAGATAGGCGTCAAGCGTATTGTAAACTTGCCCGTATGACGCCGCGTATGATATAAAAGACATAAGCTCATGCTGTATTTTTGAAGTAAGAGTTACGCCTATAGAGGCTTCTCCCTCCATAACTCTGTTTATATATCGCCTGTTGTTGTTTCTATTTATTCTTTCTTGCCAAGATACTTTAAATCTGCTTTTATATAAATCTACCGGAATCATGACTTTAACGGCATTTTCAAAGTTTAGGCGTTCCGCGAAATCTTCTTTGGTATAATCTCCGTCGGTAATATATTCAATGAGACGCAATTTCAGCTCGTCGTCGCTTATCGAGGGAATTTTTGCTATTCTTTTTCCGTCTATTTTTTTTTCGGTATATTGCGCGTATGGATATGTTTGTTGACATATTAAGCATGTTAAATTGTCGCCGCATGGCGAAAGTTTATTTTTGCAATAGCATTTTGTTGAGATATTTCCTAATTCTTTAGGCGTTTTTTTTGTTCCCGCCGAGAAATTTTGACCGCATGCGGAGCAGGCCGTTATTCTTGTATTAGAGTTTAAAAAAAATGTTTCTTTTCCGCATTTAGGACATTGAGCCGCAAAAACTTCGATATCTTCCATTTTAGAGGTTTCTCTCCGGTTTATATTATAATTAAAAACGAAGCCTTGCTGAAAACGTTTTTAACTACGTTTTAGGCAAGGCTTCGTTTTTTAAGTCAATTTATGCGCTCCAGTTTGTTTTATTTCAGGGGCTTTTGCCGCATATTTATCAAATGTTTCCGCAAGTTCGAGGATATCGTCTTTTATTTTTTGTTCGTCAAGAACGGTTATTTTGCCGTTTTCCATTAAAATTTTGCCGTTTGCTATGACATGTTTAACTTCGTTGCCGTTAGACGCCCAGATTAAGTTTTCCGCTACGTTCGTTATTCTTGTCGGAGTAACGTTTGGAGCAGTCATATCGATAAAAATAACGTCTGCGTCTTTACCTTTTTCTAAAGATCCTGAGTTAAATCTCAAGTATTTCGCCGGTTCGGATGTTATTAATCTAAGAAGTCGTTTGGTTTTCAGCAGAGAAGCGTCTTTGTTAAGAGCTTTTTGATATTGAGAAGCGAGTCTTGCCGCAGACAGGATATTTTGATTGTCGGCGCTGCCCGAACCGTCGGTGGAAATAAGAACCGGTATGCCCATTTCCATCATTTTCATAATAGGCGGCATACCTGAGCCCAGTATTGTGTTCGCAAGAGGGTTATGCACTACTACGGCTTTTGTTTTTCGCAATATTTCTAAATCATGTTCCGTACAATTTACTTGATGAGCCAGGATTGTGTCTTGATCCAGAAAACCTATGCTTTCGAAATATTCTACCGGAGTCATACCATATTCTTTGGTAAACCATTTTGTAGTTTCAGGCTCTTCTGACGAGTGGATATGTATAAGAGTTCCATGGTCTTTAGCCCATTTTTTTAATACCTTCAGCTGTTCGGGACCGTTGGAAAAGTCTTGATCCGGGCCGGGGATAATCCTTGTACGCTCCGTTCCTTTAAATTCGCTCAGATATTTATTCATTCTTTCGAGCGCAATCTGAGGAGTGTCTAGAATTCTTGAATCATAGTTCCTGTCTTGAGCTCCGACGGCGATTATCATTTTAGTTCCGGCGTTTAAATTGGCTTGCACAATATCTTCTACATGATATTTTCCATGATTGCAATGATGTACCATAGACGAAGTTATGCCATAATATATGTCGTCTATTCTCGCTTTTATATAAGTAACATAATTGGGAGACTTACCAAAGCGTGCCGTTAATTTTTCTCTATTTTCATTCATAAAGCCGGTAAATAAATTAACGGCATGATCAAGCCAGGCGGTAAGAGGTTCGTCTTTTGCTATTCCGATAAGAGGGGATTCGTGATCGTGCCCATGAGCTTTTACAAATCCCGGAGTTATTACTCCGGGAAGCATGGGTATATCTTCTTCTGCTATTTCGTCTTTATCCGGCATGCCGATTATTTGAAGTTCGTTTTTAAACGACGATATGATTTTTTCGCCGATTTCCTTGGAATATTGTCCGACTTCTTCAATCAGTTTGTCTTTTATCAAAACGTAGCCGTCTTTTATTCTGGGAAAATCCTCCGTCATGGGAAGCAAAAATTTTCCTCTTATAAGTTTGAATTTTTTATCGGTCATTTTTTTCTCCTGTCGCTGCTAAGATATTTATTATTCGATTATTTCGTTGTTTCGTTTTACGAAATCGGGCAGGGGAGGCAGATCTAAATTCTGTTTCACCCGCCTGGCGCCGTAACGTTTTAAAGTCTTTGCAAAGTCCTGTTTATCTTGGATTTCAGCTATATCCAGCGGGGTATTGCCGGTATTGGTAAGAGCGTTTATATCGGCTCTGCGCATAATGAGCATTTCCATTATTTCTTTTCTATCGTTGCTTTCTTCGCATCTGGTCAATTCATGCAGAGGAGTAAATCCCCATTGTGTTTTCGCTTCGACGTCGGCTTTATTTCCCAATAATATTTTCGCGCTTCTTGCGTTATTTTTCCAGATCGCTATATGCAGCGCCGTATAACCGTATTCCGTCTTGGTATTTGCAAGTTTGGGAACTTTTTCCAGGGCTAAAGCCAGGGTTTTAGTATCGTCGTTGAAAACCGCGTCCAGAACGTCCTGTTCGTTTGGAAGAGTTTTTGTTGCGACTCTGGTCGCAGGAGGAACATCCGCCGTCTTATGATTCGCGCATGAAGCTGCAAAAATTAGTAAAAACATGATTGTCATCGGAAGAAGCTTTTTAATTTTCATAGAGATAACGTCCTCCTGAATTTAGATATGGTAGAGTTAATAGCCTAGAGGAGAATCATAATCAAAGACTTGATCTTCGTATTCAAGTTTTTTAGTCCAGTATCTTGTTTTTGAATCTCTAAAACCTCTCCACTCTATTTCTATTCTATATTCTTTACCCAGTATAGCGTCTCTGCATATAAGTTCTTTTTCGCCGTCTCCTCTATATGGCCTTGAATATGACTCGCTCCATCTTTTGCTTCCGGTTTTGTCTTCGACTTTGATCGAGTAGACCCACCAAAATTTTCCATAATTTTTGAACCCTCCGGTTAAATCTTTGCTTGGGTGTACTTTTATAGTCATAGTAGTATATCTGGGTTTGTCGTTTACGCGCTGTTCTTGTCTATATCTGGGCTTCTGTTCTTCAAAATTCGGATTGCTTATCTGTATATTGTTTGGAACCGCAGTGTCGGGAGATAGTTTTATAAGAACTGATTTTACTTCGCCCTGAACGACTTTGACCGTGCCATGAGCGGGATTGAACCCGTCTTTTGATATTTGTATGCTATATATTCCGGGCTTAAGATCGTTTATGGAATATTCTCCCTCCGGGCCTGTCATGGATGAGGTCCCGTTACTCAGCGTCACTAAGGCTCCCGATAAAGGTCCGTCATCTGAGATTACCTTTCCGGTTACCCCGCCGTTTTGATTTATAGGATTGAATATCTCTATCTCTTGAGAAAAAATTAACGAAGAATTTGCAAGAAGAAGAATTAGCGCTATAAAAATAATTTTTATATCTTTATTCATGTTTTTCTCCAAATTTTAATCTTGTCATTATGTTTAATTTGTATGTTTGACTAAATAGATTTTTAATGAATAAATTTAATCTTTAACTATTTTATTCCTTTCTTTTAAATGAAAATTAATTTGGGAACATTCCGAGGATATTAATTAAGATTTATTTAGGCGTTCGTTTTTCTTGGCATAACCTTGGATCTGTGTTATACTTAAAGACCGGAGAAGCGGAGAATTAATTCGGCATATTTAAAAGGAAGGCTTTGATTATGGAAAAATTGAAACTTGACGAATCTTTAAAACTTTATGATGAAGCTAAATCTCTTTCTCCCGGAGGGATGATGGGAATTAGACGCCCTTATAATTTTGTTCCGGGAGAATATCCTATTTTTATCAAAAAAGGTTTCGGAGGCAATATTCTTGACGAAGACGGCAACGTTTATATGGATATGCTCTGCGCTTACGGTCCTATTATTTTGGGTTATGTAGAAGAAGAAATAAACGACGCCGTTATACGACAAATGTCGGATGGATTTTGTTTTAGCTTGGTTCAGAAATGGCAGAATATTCTTTTGGCTAAACTCAGAGAATTGATTCCATGCGCTGAGATGGGAATAATAGTAAAGACCGGTTCTGACGCTACTTCATGCGCCGTAAGGATTGCCAGAGGACATACCGGAAGGGATAAGATCATTCGCTGCGGGTATCATGGTTGGCATGATTGGTGCGTGGAAGTTCATGGAGGCGTTCCTAAAAAGGCTTACGAAGATACTTTTGAGTTTCATTACAATAATCTTGAAGAGCTTAAGGCTTTATTTGAGAAAAATAAAAACGAAGTGGCATGCGTTATAGTGACAGGAGTCGGTCATCCTTTGGGAGAACCCGTAGTAGAGCCTAACGAGGGATTTCTTGAAGGCGTAGCCGAGATAGCTCATAGTAACGGCGCGGTTTTTATTATGGATGAGATAAGAACCGGGTTTAGATTCGGCTTGGGAGGAGCTCAGGCTAAATATGGAGTCGTTCCGGATATAGGCGTTTTTGGAAAGGCTTTGGCGAACGGATATCCTATAGCGGCTGTTTTAGGTAAAGCCGATATAATGAAAATTGCGGAAAAAGAAGTGTTTATTTCGTCTACATATTTTCCCAACAGTCTTGAGATGACGGCGGCTTTAAAATGTCTCGAAATTATGGAACGTGAAAAAGTTGCCGAGGATATATGGCAAAAAGGCGTTGAGTTTAACGAAGGCTTAAAGAAAATCGCCGCGAAATTGCCTTATAAAGTAACCGTTTCGGACGTTCCTCCTATGCCGTTCGTTACGTTTGACAGAGATCCTGAAGGCAGGTATAAAAAATTAAGGACGGCTTTTTATACGGGAGCCATAAGAAGAGGTCTCTTTATACAACCTTATCATCATTGGTATATTTGCTATCGTCATTCTAATGACGATTTAAAAAAGGCTCTTGCTATAATTGAAGATTCTTTTAAAGATACGTTATTATAAATGTAAGTTTTTTATAATTTTGTAAAGCGCTTTTAAGGCGCTTTTTTTATGAGGTTTTAAATATTCGGCTTTAATTTATTTGAGGCAACGAAAAGCTTTTTATAGCAATTGCCGTTAAATTTTGGCTGAAACAGGCGTTTTTTATAGTTTGATCGCGCCGTTCGGAAGGTTTAAACGCAATTGTTATACGCTTAGGTCAAAGAGGAGCCGCATTTTCTTTTTCTATTCGTTTCTTAACATGAAAATCTATGCATACTCTGATTATCGCGGCGACTGGCACAGCCAGGAACATTCCTAAGAGTCCCATAATTTCGGCTCCTATTATAAGCGCCACTATTACGGTCAGAGGAGGAAGCTTGACGCTTTGTCCCATTATATTCGGAATAATGACATGACCTTCAAACCAGTGGATAAAATAAAGTATCGCCAAAACTAAAAGAGCGTACAGCGGACTTTTCATTAAAGCGAACAGAACTGCCGGTATAAGGCTTAAAATTACTCCTATATAAGGAATTACGTCTATGGCCCCGGCAAACGCTCCGAACAATATCGCGTAAGGTATGTCCAGAATAATCATAGCTATGGTTACGGACACTCCTATTATAAGACAAACGAGAAGTTGTCCTCGAATATATTGTTTTAACATTACGTCAAGGTCGTATAAAAGTTCCAGCGCTTCTTTTTTTCTGGTTTTAGGGATTAGAGATATAAGGCCGTCTCGATATACTTCGTAATCCATTAGAATATAAAAAGTAACGAACGGTATTAAAAGAAGGTAAGACATGGAAGTCATGAAATTCTGCATGGCAGGCATTAACGAAGATATCGCGTTTTTCAAAGTTTCATGTACGTCTATTATATTTACTTGTTCCGTCAAACTCTTTATATAGGGCTTTATTGTCATTGGAGTATGCGTTTCCAGAAAGTTCAGAGAGGAGTTGTAAAATTCGCTTATAGCGTCCCTATAGACCAGTCTGTTTGCATATAAATTGTTTAACTCTTGCGACACCAAAGGTATTACTAATAATATTACGGCCAGTATCAGCATAAAAAAAAGTACGAACGTTAAAGTAATGGCCCAAATTCTCGGAAGCCCTTTTTTCGTTTTTATTTTTTTCCCGGCGGCAGGAAGTTTTATCGTCCATTTAAATATTTTCAGTTTGTCTCGTATTTGGATATTAATCGGACCGGAAAAAAAATTTACTATCGGCATCATAAGATAGGATAGTAAAGTACATATTATAATAAGAGCCAAGATGTTTTTAATTATAGATAAAATCCATAAGATTATGAAAATAAGAAGAAGCGATCCTATAGCATACCAAATCCGAAAAGTTTTTATTTTTATATCTTCGATATTCAAAATATACTACCCTTAATATATTCGTTTTTATTAATATATTTACTGAGTTAAAGTAATTCTTGTAGCTTGTATGGTTCCGTTTTGCATGATTCCTTCAATCCTTATGATTGAACCCGGAATTATGTTTCCGAAAGCTATGGCGTTTCCCGTCCGTCCGTCCAGCATTATTGTTCTTTGAGTAACGATGGCGCTTCCAAGCTCCTGCATACCCGGAGCTCCGGTTGCCATATAGAAAATTATTCCCTTAGACGCGTCCAAATTCATAACTTTCCCGGTTATTTGGGTCATTTGCCCCATCGTATTAGCAGGATTTAGAGCGTCCAGAGGATCGGCTTCTTCTTCCTCGTCTCCGCCGCCTCCCGAGAATAGAGACGCAGCGTCATAAGGGTTAGTCGTTCCTCCATACGGATTATATGGATCCGGAGTTCCTCCTTTCATAGTGGAGTTTCCCATTATTAAAGACGCCGGGTCTTGATTTTGGGCGGGAGAGTCTCCTACCGTAAGATTCATCATAGGCTGGTTGTAGCTTCCCTGATTGGGCTGTTCATAAAGGCCTGACGGTCCGGGAGTATTTAAGGGGGACATAGGAGACGGAGCTCCCGGCATGTTATATTGCGAAGAGGCGGCCGCATTAGGAGCGTTTGGAGTTTGAGGTTGGGGTATATTGCTTCCCGAGGTTAAAGCTTCCCCGGTAAAAGGAGAATTTAAAGGAGCGGGCGAAGCTGTAAAAGGCGCGTTTACGGTTACCGGAGGATTTATATTTTGACTTCCGCCTATTCCTATTTGCCCTACGGCGTTTGGTCTGGCTCCTCCCGTAGCGGATGGGCCTGCCGTAGTCGCAAATCCGCCTATTCTGGTGTCTCTTGGCATTACGTAAGCTTTAGCCGTATTTTGTCTTGCGTATGCGACGTCCATTATTGAATCTGCCAGTAAAGGATTGTCGTTTAACGCGCTGATTATGTTAAATACGGCTTCTTCTCCCGTTTTAAACGCGCCGGAGCTTTGACTTCTAAGGCTTTTAGCCCCTTCTTTAAGTTTTACTTTAATTTTGGAGCCGTCTCCTAATTCGATAAAATATACGTTTCCGTTTATAGATAAAATTTTTCCTGACATACGCGCCGCGCCTTGAACTTCCGAAGCAAAAGCTATGAGAGTCAGCGCGAAACATACCGCGTATGCGCAGAGCGAGGATATTTTTTTTAGGAACATAAATTCCGCCTCCTGTTGCCTTCTTTAGTTTTATTATATCACAATATTTGAAAAAAAGAAAATTTTATTATATAAAAGGCGGCTTTGCTCGTCTTTGTTCTTTGGAAAGGGGAGAAAAACTTTACGATAAAAAAAGGAAATCTTGTTTGCGGTAATGAAAGGATGAATATAAAATTCTTGATTGATTATAAAAGCGTATGCTTCAGCTGCGTTATTGGAGGTGTTTAAAATTTCAAATAAGGTTGTTGCCGTAATCGGCGGCGGTCCGGCCGGAATGATGGCCGCTATTGCGGCTTCTTCTTCGTCTAATAAGGTAATTCTTTTTGATAAAATGGAGAAGCTTGGAACAAAATTGCTGATTACCGGCAAGGGAAGATGTAATTTAACTCATCAAATCGGCAGGCTTGAGGAGATTTTCGAAGGTTATCCTAAGGGAGCTCAGTTCTTGCATTCTTCTTTTAATAAATTTCCGCCTGCGGAATTAATTAAGTTTTTCGAGTCCAGAGGAGTCAAATGTAAACCTGATAGAGGCAGGCGTATTTTTCCTGCCAGCGAAAAATCGTCGGATATCTGCGGAGTCCTTTTAGACGAATTAAAGCGCGGCGGAGTTTCCGTCAGGCTCAATACTCCTATTATTGAAATAATGGCGAAGTCGGGCAGTATAGCCTCGGTCAGAACTGCTCAGAAGGAAATTATCGACTGCTCCAAGGTCATAGTAGCTACCGGAGGTATGACTTATCCGTGGACCGGTTCTACCGGAGACGGATATATTTTTGCGAAAAAGACTGGACATGGAATAGTTACTCCAAGACCTTCCTTAGTTCCCTTAGAAGTTGCGGAGACTCATATCAGCTTCGCTTTGGAGGGGTTATCTCTGAAAAATGTGAAAGCTTTTTTGAAGGCCGACGGAAAAGTTATAGATCAAAGATTCGGAGAAATGGTTTTTACTTCTTACGGATTATCCGGCCCCGTTATTTTGTATTTGAGCAGGAAAACGGTTAATTGTCTGGCCGAAAATTTAAAGACATATATCGTTATAGATTTGAAACCCGCTCTTGCGAAAGAAAAAATAGCTTCTAAACTTGACGCGGATTTGGAAAAGAACAGAAAAAAATTGCTTAAAAATTTACTTGACGACTATTTGCCTCAGAAGATGACTCCGGTCTTTATGCAGGAGATGGGATTAACTTCTGCAAAACAGTGCGCTCAGCTGACTTCTAAGGAAAAAAATAAAATTGCGGAAGGTTTAAAGGGATTTACTTTGACCGTCTTAAGACCCAGAGGCATGTCTGAAGCGGAAGTTACTCAAGGTGGCGTAGATCTTAAAGATATAGATCCGAGAACGATGGAAAGTAAAATTATAAAAGGGCTTTATTTTGCGGGCGAAACTCTTGATATAGACGGCTATATCGGAGGTTTCAATTTACAGGCGGCTTTTTCTACGGGGTTCTCCGCCGGAAAAAGCGCCGGAAAGATTTAATTAAGGAGGGTTTTAATGATACGAAAAATTTTTCCATTTATGCTTGCCGCAATATTAACTTGCGGTTCTTTATATGGTCAGACTCTTACGGAAACGTCTGCCGTTCCTGCGGGAAGCGGCGGAGTAGACGGAGTCACGCTTAAAAAAATTATGCGCAGCGTTCCTTCCGACGCTAAGATAAACGCTATAAGTTCAAATAATATCAATAATTTATCTGAAAAACGTTCGATAACTTCTTCTAAAGATTCGTTTTTTTCCACAAAGATCGATTCAGGTTCGGTCAGCGATCAAAAAAGGTCCGGCAGATGTTGGATGTTTGCGGCTCTTTCAATGATGAGTCCGGTCGTTATGAAAAAATATTCTCTTAAAGATTTTGAATTTTCTCAAACGTACGGTTTTTTCTGGGATAAATTCGAAAAAGCCAATATGTTTTATGAAATGATGATAAAGTACGCCGACAGGGATATAATGGACAGGAATCTTAGAGTTTGGCTTGCCAATCCTATTTCTGACGGAGGACATTGGACTTACGCTTCCGATTTGATTGAAAAGTACGGCGTCGTACCTTCATACGCCATGTCGGAAACTGCTCATACCGCCGACAGCAGAACGATGAATTATGTGCTTGAAAATCTCCTTAGAAAACATGCCGCCGAAATTAGAGATTTATACTCCCAGGGGAAAACCGTCGATGAGTTAAGAACCGTAAAAGAAAAATATCTTGGGGAAGTTTACGCCATATTGGTTATGTGCCTTGGCGAACCTCCTCAGAAATTTATTCTCAGATTTGAGGATAAGGACGATAAGATAACTGATCCCAAAACTATGACTCCGGTCGAATTTTATAAAGAAATAGGCGTCAATCTTAAAGATTACGTTTCTCTTTTTTCGAATCCGGCTTGGGAATACGGCAAATATTACGTTATTGAAAATAACAGAAACATTTTTGAATGTGAAGATCTTCCGATGATTAATATTGAACTCGAAGCTTTTAAGAAGGCCGCGGCAGATTCTATCAAGGCGGGAGAACCGGTTTGGTTCGCCGCTGACGCGTCTCATGATATGGATAGAATAGCCGGTATTATGGCTAAAGATTTATACGATTATTCTTCTCTTCTCGGCATCGATACCGACATGCATAGAAAAGAAAGATATCTTTACGGCGGAAGCACGGCAAATCATGCTATGATTATAACTGGTTTCGACGAGATTAACGGAAAAATTACAAAATGGCTTGTGGAGAATAGTTGGGGAACGAAACCGGGAGATAATGGATTTTTTACGATGTACGACAGTTGGGTTGACGATAATGTTTTTCAATTTATAGTTAATAAAAAATATCTTTCGAAAGACATTCTCGATATTTTGAATCAGACTCCGGAAGTTCTTCCCGAATACGATTTAATGCGCCAAGGGTTATAATCGTTAAATAATTAAGCGCGGAGCCGTCGCGGGACTCCGCGCTTTTTTTATGTTTTAAATCGCGAGTATAATAATTTGGCGTAAACGGATACAAACTTTATTTGTCGATATGGTGAAATAAGCTTATCGCGATTAGCGGTACGTTTCTCTCTTTAGCGGATCCCTGCCCAGTTTGCATTTTATTTTATAAACGCCTATTTGGGCGCTTCCAAGCGATTGTACATTGCGCATTATAGCATACTTCTTTCCGTTAAACATTATCGCCATGATATTATAAGTCGGAGATTCGTTTTTTCGAATTGTATCTGTTACGTAGATATCTTTTATATTTTGGTATTTTAGAAAGCGACTGCCGGGCCACCATATAGGAGATATTTGTATATCTATGCCGTTTTCGTTTACGGTTATGTTAGTTGAGTTTTTAACGGTCATAAGGCCCAGATATATATTCATTAACAACAATATGACTACCATTAGAATATATGTGCCCGTATCGTCGGTTATCATTGTTCCTGAGGATGAAATCGGCAATATCGCTAAAAAAATGCTGAACAGAAGAAATTGCATTATGTATGTATCTTCACTACCCCATGGCTTTTTAATAATTAAAGCATTTTCGTCTTCCATCCAATTTTTAGCGTTAAAATCAGTCGTGTCGTTTTGAGTAAAATTTATATTTTGTATTTCTTTTTTGATCTCCTCTTCATATTCGCCTTTTATCGATTGGTTTATTATTCCCAGTTTTTCTTCTATTTTCTCTTCTAAGAACTGGGCGGTTAAAGCCGAATTTATATTATCCATTATAATAAGATGCGTTCCGTTTTCGAGAAGGGCTAAAAGAGAAAAATAATAGTAAACGTCATATGTTACGTAATTGCCTCCATATTTGGCGGTTGCCAGGTAAACCCGTTTCACGAGTTTTTTCTCCATTTTGCAATATATTTGCCTAATAGACGAGGATGTTATGATTTTTTCTTTTTCGCCGGACATTTTTGAAACCATGTTTTGATTATCCACCGTTAACGTAGATAAGTTGCTCAATAAATATAAGTATGTTCCCGCTCCTATTATTGCGGAAGCCGCGAGTATGAGCGTTATTACGTCCCAGGTTAAATTAAGAGACGATTCTGCCGCCATGAGGAAAAAAACGGTCGTTATAAAAGGAATATAGATAATGCATATCGGCGTGTCAAAATTCTTTAATTTAATTACCAGTCTGTCCCCTTCATTTTTAACGGAGGACCATATTGGCAGTTTAACGCCCAAAGGATTTATATTTGATACGAATTTTCTTCCCGTTTTAAAGTCTAATCCGCATTCCGGACAGAAAGATATATTATAATCGTTTAATTCGGTTTGACAATACGGACAGTTCATATTTTTCTCCTTTGTTATTTGCGAGCGCAATTCCGACGTTTATCTAATCTAAGATAAACGGCGGAAAATTTTTTTTGGTATCCTTGGATTATATTTATTTTTATAGATTAACTTGAGCATTTAAGCTGTTTTAAGAAGCCGTATTAAAATCCTTTCAGTCTGTATAACAAATCCTCTCCCGTATGCATTCCGAGTATGCATTTTATTTTATATACGAGTAATTGAGCCTCGCTTAGCTGTTTTATATCGCTCATAAGCCTGTATTTATTTCCGCTTGATAATTTAACTACTATATTATATTCCGGCATATTATTTTTCATAAGCGTGTCCGTAACGTACAGATCTTCTATTTGATGTTTCTCAATTCTAAAATTTCCGGGATAAAATATAGGATAGACGGTTACGTCTATTCCCATATTGTCGACATTTATTTTCGTGGTATTTTTACTGAATAAAGTTATGGCGTAAATATTTACGCATACCTGGAGCATAATAGCGATTGCGCAGGAAAACGCCTCCGGAAGCGGCAAAGAGGAGTAAAGATTCATATTGAACAGAAATATTAAAGTCAGCGCGTTTAAGACGATCATAAGAGTTAAATTTTTAGGAGCATGCCATTTTCTTTTTATTGTCAAATGTCCGTTTAGATCGCTCCAGTCCACTCCTCCTATAGGGTTAGTTTCCAATTCGTTATATTGCTTAAATTTCATTTCGGCAATAGTGCGTTTGGCTATTGACTCATATTCGTTAGGCAAGGGAAGGTTTATTATTCCTAATTTTTCTTCTATTTTTTCTTCTATAAATTGAGCTGTTAAAGCTGATTTGATATTATCCAAAATGACTGCTTCGCTTCCGTTTTCAAGTTTGGCAATTATGGAAAAAGAGTAATGCACCGAATATTTTCTTTCTTTGTCTTTCGCTATATCCAGCAAGCTTTCAAGCAAGTAAAAAAAACCGTAATGTCTTCTATATATTCTGATATGCTCTTGTAGGGTTTGTACTAATTCGCAGTATATTTGAGTTATAGAGGAGGAGGACAATAAGTTCTCTTGTCCGTCCACCGTTTTTACATATACTTGTCGATCGTCTATTTTCACCGTAGAAACTCTATTATCTAAAAACAAATATATGCCAAGACCGATAAAAATAAATGTTAACATTATACCAAAGTAGGTTATGCCGTCTAAGTTGCTAAACACGCCAAAAAAGGATAAAATAAAAAAGATTGTTAAAGGAGCAAATATAATATAGTTTGAAGTATTGGAATTTTTCATTTTAATAACGATCGCGTTGTCTTCCTGAGTAATTGAGGACCAGAAAGGAAGTTTAACTCCGAGAGGATTTATATTAGCGACGAATTTTCTGCCTGTTTTAAAATCGAGGCCGCATTCCGGGCATAAAGACGTCATGGAGTCTTCAATATTAGAGTTGCAATACGGACATATCATCGCTTTTATAATTCTCCTGTTTATGCGTTATTTTGTTTTTTATTTAGATAATTTTCTTTAGAATATATATCTATTCCTTTTGAAGGCACAAATATATATATCTTTTAATTTTAACGTTATGTTTTTAATTATTTACAAGAAGATCCGTATAGTCAGAAGACTTACGGATCTTCTTGTAAATAATTAAGATTTCTTCCGCGTTTTTCACGCCCGGACTTTTAGCATAAAAAAACCGCGTATCAAGCTTTAAGCTGCAACGCGGTTTTTTTATGCTTTTAATATACGGTTAAAATTACGAATTTTCGTTTGCGCGTTAATTTTAATCTGCGCGTTCGAGATATATAATTTTCCGTTTATTTTATGGCAATATTCCTTTGTGATTAAAGGTTCTTAGGCATCTGGTGCATATTTTAATCCGTCTTTTTTCGCCGTACATATACAATGTAATAGGTTGTATATTAGGAAGCCAGCGTCTTTTTGTTTTTCTGTGAGAGTGGCTGACGTTATTTCCTGCCATAGGCCTTTTGCCGCAATTCTGACATATAGATGACATTGTGAGTTCCTCCTCTACTATTTAAGCCTCCGCTTAGCGGTTAATATCATTAAAAATCTGTAGTATTATAGCACACTTATTTTTTTTTAGCAAGAGTTTGCGATATAGCGAGTTAAAGAGACGAAACGTTAAAGGTTGTGCCATATTACAAGGTTGTTGTCTCCTGCCGCCGCTATGTATGAATTGTCTTTATAGTTTTTGATTCTTACCGTATTAAATTTTGCTTCTGAAGTATAAGCCGCGATATTTTTGCCTGTTTTTACGTCCCATATCCTAAAAGTTTTATCTGCCGTGACTGCGGCCAGATATGGATTATTAATTATATATGCTACCGAATATACGCTTCCGGCTTGGTGGTCCGATAGTTTTCTGACTTGCGATAGATTAGCGGTAGACCACAGTATTATAGTCTTATCTTCGGAACAAGAAGCCAGAAGTTTATTGTGAGGAGCTATCGATATGCAATTGATTTTGGCTTTATGTTCTTTAACGGTATATTGCATTATTTCGTCTTTTGTATTCCAGACATTTATATTCCCGTTTATATGTCCGGTAAATATATTTTTTCCGTCCGTACTGAGATCCATTGCGGTTATTGGATTTTTCTTATACCTGAGTTCTGATTTTTTCCCGTCCAGATAATCGAATTTTATTATCGTTCCGTCGTCGCATCCGGCTATAAGCAGCGGTTCGTAGGGATGGAAAATTACTTGGACTATGTTGCAATCTTCTACGGCGAATTTATTGATGGAACTCAAAGTTTTGGCGTCCAGAATAGAACACTCGTTATACTTGGAATTATAGGCGAATAAAGAACCGTCAGCGGTAAAATCTATGGCCGATAATCCTTCGAAACCTGTCTGAACCGTCGAGATTTCTTTCATGGTTTTCAAATCTTTTACCTTCAGTTCGCCGTTTTTGTCAAGTATGCAGATAGTTTCTCTTATAGGATGAAATTTAATATTTGCTATAGGATTTTTATTTTCCAGAACAATGCTCGGGTTTTTAAACTTCACGGCATAATCATGTATCGATTTATGCGATTGATATTCCAGAGATTTGATCGGCTGAGACATTTCAGGCGTTTGATTCGTATATTCTTGAGGCGTTTCGGGCAGATAAACTCCTCCCGCGGGCATAGAATAAGTATTCGAGCCTTGCGCTTGAGCCGCGGCAGCCGCCATAGGGGAGGGCTGGGCCGGCTGTTTTGGAATTTCTATAATTTTATCTTGAATGATCGAAGGATTTTCAGGATAAAATTGATTTACTTTATTCCTGATCGTCTGATCTTGTTGTCTGTTTGGAAGAGTATGAGGATAATGCCCAAGCTCTACCACCGGCGAAAGTTGATGCGGAGCCGACGGTTTTAAAGTCGAGTTTAGATTTTCTAAAGATAAGTTAGATACGTTTGAGAATGGAATTTCCTGGACGGCTTGAGACTTAGGAGTAAAATTTGTAAGTTCTACCACTTTATTTTGAGGCGTTTTTACCTGAGCTTTTAATTTCTCTTCTTTTTCGTCCGGAATGCCGACGCTTTGGAATTGAGGCGTTGGCATTTCCTGATGCTCTTTAACGCGAATAACGTTCTGATTTAAATATTTTAGCATCTCGGCGGCCGTCTGCCATCTATCGTTATGGTTTAGCTCGAGAGATTTAGTTATGAGAAAATTAATTTCTTCCGGAATATTAGGTATAATTTCTTTTAACGGCGCGAATTGAAACGGAATTTTAGGAGGAATTCCCGAGATCAATTCATGCATAGTCGCTCCAAGGGCATAGAGATCGGAACAGGGCAGAGGATTGCCGGTATACTGCTCCGGAGGAGCGTAACCTACGGTTCCCACTTCTGTTTTCGGATCCGTCGAATCCTGCGAGATTGCTCGCGCTATGCCGAAATCGATAAGAACGGTTTTTGAATCTTCCGTTCTTATCATTATATTCCCCGGCTTGATATCTCTATATATAATCGGAGGATTTCTATGATGCAGGTAATCCAAGATATTCAGGATATCCGCGGCGATGGATATTACTTGACTTATCGGAAGTCTTCTGTCTTGTTTTTGCTTGATCAGATCGTTTAAATCTATTCCGGCTATATAATCCATAACCAGATAAAAACGTTCGTTTTCTTCAAAAAAGTCTATTACTCTGGGCAAGTTAGGATGATTCAATGACGCAAGAAGCATAGCTTCCCGTTCGAATCTTTCTTTAGCTTCCTTGCATTCCTGCTCGTTGTCGAAAGTCTCGATCATTTCTTTCAGAGCCCATTTTTTATGGAGCCTTTTATCCAGTATTTCATAAATGGCTCCCATTCCTCCGCGCTTGATCGGCCTTAGAATTTCATATCTGTTTTGTATTACTTTATTTTTTCCTTGCTGAACGTAGCCGGAAACGTTCTGCTTTTTTTGTTCCGCGTTTTGTTCTTGCTTGACGTTTTTCGCTGCTTTTGAGGGATCTTCGCTTTTAGTTTGAGCTTTTTGAGGCGGAATAACCGATGGCGGCAGACGTCTGCCCGCCTGGATTTTTACTTGCTTATTCTCGGTTTGTTCTTTTTCTTCCGCCGGTTTAGGCTTGTGAGGAAATATGCTGTCAAAAATGGACGATTTGTGAGACTTACTCTGCTGTTGCTGCTGAGGTTGGCTCTGCTGTTGAATCTGCCGTTGCGGAGGCTGTTCGGGTTGCTTTACGGCAAACGACGCCCCTTGAGCGGGTTCCGGTTGTTGGCTTTTAGGTTTTTCGATAATAGACGCCATAGGCCTGGAGGCTCCTATTGAAGCCGCCGGCTTTTTGGAAGCCACTATCCCTGTTAAGGCTCCTCCGCATATGCTGCATTTTGCGTTAGGCGTATTCTGAGGAAACAGAGCGCCGCATTTCGTACATTTAATTAGAGGCATGTTTCGTATTTAAAAGTCCTTTTCGGTGTGAAACTATCATAAACTTATTTTAGTTTTTAGTATTATAATCCTGCTATTTTCCTATATAAAAACTTTTAGTATTTTTATGGCGTCAATTTTATGGCGTAAATTTTATAAAATTCGTAATTTTTTGCTGCGCTCGTTCCGCCGCCTCTCTGTAGTCTTTCATAGCCTTTTCCATATTTTGATTTTCGTCTCCGTTCGCCGACGCTTCCATGGCTTTGAGAAGCGCGACGAATGCTTTCCATCCGTCGCTTGAAGCTTCCAGTATCGGCTTCATTGACAATGGAATTTTTAAATTGTCTAACTCTTCTCCTATAGTTTCGGCTTGTTTGACTATAGATTTTATGCGTTTTGCCGTTCGAGTTTGATCCGGAGAAAACTGGCTGTCGATAAGAAAGAGTTCTGTTTCGAGCGATACGTTCCGTTGTTTTTCCGAGATTGGGACGGCTTTTTGTCGCCAAGCTGCGTAATCCATTTCAATTTGAGCGTCCGACGCATGATTTTCGGTCAATATTTTTTTTTCTTCTTCAGCCGCGGTTTTCATAATTTCGTACGAGTCTTCGGTTTGTTTTTTTAAAAATGCCGCGAGTTCGTTTCGATCGTCGCATTTGCCCGACGAAATAAAAAGCGCCGCGTTTGAGATAAGCGCTTCGGCCGCTTTATATATATATTTTTTGCCGTCTCCGCTTTCGGAGGATATATTTTGGGAGTTCAGCTTTGATTTCAGCGAATTTATTTTTGCTTCCGCTTCTTTTTCGTCCAGATATCCCGTTAAATAGTCGTTTAAAATTTTGCGGGATTCGCCGATTTGAGTTAATATAAATTTTAATTCTTCGTCTTTTTGCTTTAACAGTTTAATAAGATTATAGGTTTCCGCGTTTGCGGAACCGTAGAATGGAACAAGTAAAAATATGAACAGCAGCGCTGCGTATATATGTTTTTTCATTGATTTTGTCTCCTAAAATAAAAAGGGTTTGCCGTTAAAGCAAACCCCGTAATCGCCGTTGAATTTGCGCAAATCGTTTATAGAAGGTGTTCTTCTTTATATAGAAGGTATGCCGCCGGAGAGCCTGTATTGCTGAATATTTCCCAGTAAAAATCAGATTCTGTCATAACTTTAACACCTCATTAAATTTATTTTGAATCGTTTTTTATTTTCCGCTTTATTAATATATCATATTTTTGTAATTGCTTCAATACTTTTTGCTTTAATTTATTGTTTTTCAGCCTGATTTTTTTTGCATATTTCGTTTAATTTGCAGCGTAAGCAGTCCGGTTTCAGGGCTTTGCAGACTCGCCGCCCATGTAATATGAGCTGCAGCGATATATCGGCCCATTTTTCTTTAGGTATTTTTTTCATCAGCTCTTTCTCTATTTTTGCCGGAGTTGAAAATTCGGCCAGGCCGATTTTTTGAGAAAGTCTTAGCACGTGGGTGTCTACGGCTATTCCTTCGTTTTTTTTAAAATATTCTCCGAGCATAACGTTAGCCGTTTTTCTCGCTACTCCCGGAAGCTCCGTCAATTCTTCCATCGTATCCGGAACTTTTCCGTTAAATTTGAAAACTATTTTTTCGGCGCATCCTTTAATCGCCTTAGCTTTATTTCTATAAAAGCCGGCGCTTTTTATATCTCGCTCGAGTTCGTCTTGACTTACTTTAATAAAATCTTCCAAGTTCCCGTATTTTTTAAAAAGCTCTTCCGTTATTACGTTAACTCTTTTATCCGTGCATTGCGCCGAGAGAATAACGGCGATTAAGAGCTGCCAGGGAGTCGAGTAATTTAATTCGCATTTTGGATTCGGATATAATTTGTCAAGCTCTTCAAGAAGTTTATTTATTTGTTTTTTTGAAAGAAGTTTCATTTGGGCCTTTTTTAAGTTTTATTTTAATTTTTTATTTGTTATAATATTTTTCAATAATATCACGATTTTTAAAAAATTTAAAGTCGTTAATTGTCTTGGGAGGTTGTTTATTTTGAGCGGTTTTTATCCGGGGCAAAAACTTAACGTAAAGATTGAGTCTGTCGCTAACGGAGGGCAGGGAGTCGCAAGGATTTCCGATTTTGTGATATTCGTTCCTTACGCTTCTCCGGGAGACGAAGTTGAAATAATTCTCGGCACGGTCAAAAAAAGTTATGCCGTAGGCAAAATTTTGTCTTTTAAGTCTTTTTCGGCTTTTAGGATTAAACCGGAGTGCCCTTATTTTTTTCAATGCGGAGGTTGCAGTTTTCAGCATATTTCATATGACGGACAGCTGCGTATAAAGGAACGCTTCGTAAAAGACGCGCTTGAGAGGATAGGGGGGATTTCCGAATATTCTTTTTCTTCCATTCTTCCTTCAAAGCCTTTCGGTTACAGGAACAAGGTTCAGTTCGTCGTTTCCGGAGAAAAGAGCGGTTTATACGCTTTTAATTCTCACCGCATTATAGAGATAGATCGCTGCGAGCTTCAGAACGATTTGTCCAATAAAATTCTTCGACGTTGTAAGGATTTTCTCAGAGGCGGCCTTTCGGACGCTTCTTATTTAAAACATATAGGAATAAGAACTTCGTCTTTAGGAACGGCTCAGGTTACTTTTGTGGCGAAAAGGAAAAAAATCAGAGGCTTAAAAGAGGCGGCGGAAAGACTTTGCTCAGAATTCCCTTGCATAGGCGGAGTATCTTTAAACGTAAATCCTGAAAATACCAACGTTATATACGGCAAAAATACGTTTATTTTAGTCGGTTCCGGAAGAATAGAGGAGCGTCTTTTAAATAGGAAATTTTATATCGGCTGCGAATCGTTTTTTCAGGTTAACCTTGAAGCCGCTGAAAAGTTAGCGAAAACGGTTTTGAGTTTTATGCCCGAAAAATCCGATTCGATCCTTTTGGACGCTTATTGCGGGAGCGGTTTTTTTACCATGTTTTCGGCCGAAAGATATAAGAAAGCGATCGGAGTGGAGGAACATGCCGCTTCTATCGTCGCCGCAAAAGAACTGGCTTTGGAAAACGGGATTTTAAACGCTGAATTTTTATGTTTAAAGACCGAAGATTTTCTGTCCGCTCATCTTTCCGAGAAAGTAGGGTGGGCCGTTTTGGATCCTCCGAGAAAAGGTTTGGAGCCTTCCGTTATATTGTCTCTTGCCGAGTCTGGCGTTTCCAATATTATATACGTTTCATGTAATCCTTCGACTTTAGCGAGAGATTTAAAGGTTTTTTGCGAGCGGGGCTATAAAGTTCGTAAAGTTCGGCCGGTAGACATGTTTCCTCAAACCGTCCATGTCGAGACGGTAGTACTTTTGTCCCGATCAAAGCCTGACGATACCGTATAGAGCGACTCGAACCGGGATTCGCTGAACGCTGCGGCCGCCGAGATAAAGGCCGTTTACGAGGAACTGAAGGAATAAGTTTTGGATAAGCTCTGTTTTTTTCCGATCGCGTCGTTTCTGAAACGCTCGGGAAAGCGCTGAGGCAACTTTATCGCGGCGGATTTGGCTAATAGATTACGGATAGATTGCGGAACGTACTTATGACGCGGCGATTGAGCGTATGGATTGGCGAAAAGACGCTATTCAATGAAACAATAATTTGAAAATGCAAATTGTTCTGACGGAAGCGCGCTTATGGAGGAAATATATAGTTTTATGAATAAGAGCTTCGATATTCTGAAAAAGAAGCGAACAATATGATCGAGATACGAGAACTGCAACCTGCTGATGATCGCATGGCTGTCGGTAGAATATATGCGGACAGCTGGAAATACGCGTATAAGGAATTGCTTCCGAAAGAATACCTCGATAATTTATCTGCGGCGCAATGGGCAGACAGGCTTGACAGAGTCGACCGATATTCCTTGATTGCCGAGCTTGACGGAAATCCGATCGGCACGGCAAGCTACGGCGAGTCGCGAGACGCCGAATATGCGGGACAAGGGGAAATATATTCTATTTACCTTCTGCCCGAATATATGGGCAAAGGCTACGGCAAGCGGCTGATAGACGCCGTAATCGAGCGACTGCAGGCTTGTGGTTACGAAAGCATTTTCCTTTGGACTCTTGAGGATAACCTCGGCGCAAGGAGTTTTTATGAAAAAGCAGGGTTTATCTGCAGCGGTAAAAGTAAAGAAGTCGAAATCGGCGGCAAAATCGTTACGGAAGTGCAATATGCCATTATATCCGACTATGAATAACGGCAATTTTTTCCTCGGCTTATAAGCGGCGACTAAACGGGATGCGTCATGAGGATATAATTTTTAGTTGCGATCATTCGACGGGGAATAACGGCGTTCAGCTTGGCGCGTAATAAGGCGGATCGCCGCACGGGTAAGCGAGAGTCCGTTTGCGGAGGCGCGAAACGTTTTTACGCATATTTTAATCGTCAAGCTGCGAATCATCCGCGTTTGCGTTTAAAATGTTTTTTTAACTGTTTTTTTCTAAAGAATCCGCAGGATTAACCAGGCCAAAGTATTTTTCAAAAAATGCTTTCAATTTTTTTATGATCGATTGTTTTTTCTTATCGCGGGATCCTTCGCCGTCAAAACGGGAAGCCGGCGGTAAAATTTTGTCTATGTCGGAGCCGATCGTTTTTAGCACGCCGTCGCGGAATGCGTTTGCCAGAAACTTTTTCGTTTCTTCAGGTTTCAGATTTTCGTCGGCAATCAGAGCCTTTATATCGGCTTCCCTTTGGTCTCTTACAAACCGTTGCCAATCGTCGTTCACTTTTGTTTCGGTATTGATTGTTTCGATGAAGTTTTTGATCAATTCCTTTTTTGAACGCAGCTGCAAGCTGGATTTGATCGCTTTATCGATTGCTATGAGGATTTCCTTATTATTGCAGTTATCTTTATGGTATTTTGCTACCAACATAAGTATGTAATCGATATTGACTTCTACCTGCTTTACCAATTCCAGCTCAAAAACGACGTCGTTCATAATGCTGTCTTTGTCTCCGGCTTTCGGCTTTATTTCCTCATATACGTCATGATAAATGCCCGTATAATCCTGGAAATCGATAGGCGAAAGGATTTCGTTGCCTGCGAAACGGTCAAACGCGGTTAAAATGTTTCGAAGGCGCAGAATATTGCCGAATAGAACTATGAAATTCTTTTTATTCTGTTCTCCGACGATAGGCTGTCCCAGAGGATATTTTTGAACCAACTCGGCAATGCGTTCTTCATATCCTTTTTGTTTACGTCCTTTTTCGTCTTCGTAACCGTAATAATAATCGTCATAGGATTTTAAAAGAACGATGCCTCCGGCATTTTTGTCTCCGAACAATTTGATCGCGTCGTTCGTCTCTTTTTCCAAATTGCGGAAGCAGACGATATTGCCGTATGTTTTGACCGAGTTCAGTATACGATTTGTTCTGGAGAAGGCCTGAATTAAACCATGCATTTTCAGATTTTTGTCTACCCAAAGAGTATTCAGCGTCGTAGCGTCAAAACCCGTTAGGAACATATTTACGACGATAAGCAAATCCACTTCCCGCCTTTTTACTTTATCGGACAAATCCTTATAGTAATCTTGAAATCCTTTGCCGGAACCGTTAAAGTTAGTCTTGAAGATTTTATTATAATCGTCGATCGCCATCTCCAAAAAATCGCGGGAATTTTGATCCAATTCGTCGGTATCAAAACTTTCGTCCTCTAAAATGCCGTCGGCGGAGTCTTCTTCATTTTGAGCGAAGGAAAAAATGGCGGCGATCGTTAAAGCCTTTTGCGTTTGGGCAAGCTGCTTTTTCAATTCCGTATAATATTTTTTACAAGCTTGAATGGAACTGACCGCAAGAATGGAATTAAATCCGTTTGCTCTCCGTCCTTTCAGGTCGTAATATGAATTGCGCATGGTCTTTTGATCGAAGCGTTCCAGAATATATTTTGCCACTTCGGAAATACGTTCGGGCGAATTAAGGGCTTCTTCGGTATCGATAGCCGTGACTTGCTTGTCTTTGCCGTTTTCTTTCTGCCTGACGGTATTGATATAATCAATGCGAAACGGCAGCACGTTTCCGTCGTTGATCGCGTCCACTATGGTATACGTATGCAGCGGCAATATTTTTTCCCCTTTATCGTTCGGCTCCCCGCCGAATGCCTGCGCGGTGGTTTTCAGATTGGGATTTCCGCCGCTTGACGCGTTCGCGGCGAAGATTGGCGTTCCCGTAAATCCGAAAATATGATAGTTTTTAAAGTATCGGTTTACCTTAACGATCTTTTCTCCTTTTTTGACGGTTCCGCCTGCGATTCTGGCATGCATATCGCCAAATTGGCTGCGGTGACATTCGTCAAATATTAAGACGATATGCTTATCTTGAATAGGATGCGCGGGGTTTTTCGTTATAAAAACGTCCAGCTTTTGGATAGTCGTAACGATAATTCGGGAAGAGTTATCCTCCAATTGTCTTTGCAGCACGGCGGCGCTTTTATTGCCGTTAGCCGCTCCTTTTTCAAAGCGATCGTATTCTCTCATGGTCTGATAGTCCAAGTCTTTGCGGTCGACTACAAAAAGTACCTTGTCAATATAGGGAAGATTTGCCGCAAGCTGCGCGGTTTTGAAAGAAGTCAGCGTTTTACCGCTGCCGGTGGCGTGCCAGATATATCCGCCGGCTTCTACGGTTCCGGCTTTTTTATAATTGGAGGAGATTTCAACGCGGTTTAATATTCGTTCCGTGGCTGCGATCTGGTATGGACGCATCGCCAGAAGGAGCTCCTCGGAAGTAAATACGCAGTACTTTGTCAAAATATTCAGCAAAGCTGTTTTTGTAAAAAACGTTTTCGTAAAGTCCACAAGATCGGAAATGGCTCGGTTGTTCCCGTCCGCCCAGTAAGAAGCGAATTCAAAGCTGTCGGAGGTTTTTCTGCCGCGTTTTACGGATACGCTGTTTTTCTCTTTTATATGATTGAATCGGGTGGAGTTAGAGTAATATTTTGTATTGGTTCCGTTGGAAATAACAAAAATCTGTACGTACTCATACAGGCCTGAACCTGCCCAAAAGCTGTCTCTTTGATAGCGGTTGATTTGGTTGAAGGCCTCCTTGAGGGCGACGCCGCGGCGTTTAAGCTCAATATGGACAAGCGGCAAGCCGTTTACCAAAACGGTCACGTCGTATCTGGCGTCATGTTTTCCGCCGCGTTCTTCATATTGGTTAATCGCCTGCAAGCGGTTATTATGAATATTCTTTTTATCAATCAGGCTGATATTTATGGTGTCGCCGTTCTCACGGATAAGGTTCTGCACATGATCTTCCTGAATCTTACGGGTCTTTTCCGCGATTCCTTCGTTTCGATTGGCTATTTTGTTCTTGAAAAAGCCGTCCCATTCTTTATCCGTAAATCTGTACTTATTGAGCCGCTCCAGCTGTTTGCGGAGATTATCGATCAGAGCGTCTTCGCTGTGAACGTCCGCGTATTCGTAACCCTGTTCCGTCAGCATTTTAATGAAAGCCCGTTCCAGCTCAGCTTCGCTTTGGTAAGCTTCGGAACGTATCGTCTGCGGCTCGTATTCCGCTACAACGGTGCTTTCATTGGCTGATAAGATCATGTTGTAGACGCTCATAAGTCTCCTCCTTTTTTAATCGGTTGAAATGTTAAAAGTTTGTCGCGATAATATTCGTATTGTTTCTTTCTCGCTTCGATTTCGGCCGGCAAACCGGAAGCAAGATCTGAAGTAAGCTCGGAAAATTTATCCAAAATACGAACGATCTCGCGCTGAACCGCAAGAGGAGG
>CASEKF010000061.1 GCA_949288455.1 uncultured bacterium | reverse complement strand
ATGTCTTTACAAATAATGTTTTTGAGGATTTGGATCAACGCACGAATAACCGACATCAAACATGTGCATAAAAAAGACAAAAAAAAAAAAAAGGATAAATCTGAATAAAAATAAAAAAAATATACTCTTATAAAATCTTTTAATCATAACGATCTAACGCGGTTATACGTATTATCCACATAATCTATTTCTATTATCATGAAAAATATTAACTATAAAAATAAATAATATTAGCAAGGCGACAAATTTATTTATAAATTATAATTTTGTTTGTGTTTAATAAAGCTTTTTGGCTTATACGTTTTTAATTAATTTTAAAAATTATTTAATTATTGAAAAGGATAATTTATATAATTATGCCGGAACATTTTAATAACTCCGAGGATATTTTTGCAATATGGCAAAAATGCGTTGAAAAACTAAAGCCTTTTATAGAAAAACCTACTTTTGAAGCCTGTATAAAAAAAATGGTTCCAATTAATTTTGAAAATAACGTTTTTCTTATCGGATCGACAGGATTTGCTCTTAATATCATTAATAAAAAGCCTAAATGCATAGATTTAATAGAAGTATTTATACAAAATATGACTTCTTCTAAAGTTCAAGTAAAATTTATCGAAATAAGCGGAATATCTGATTCTGACTCGGACGAATCGGATGCGGAAATTAATTCTCAGCTTTCTTTGCCTTTAGAAGATCCGTTTAAAAACGAGACAAAACCCGTCGCGCCTAAAAAAAGATCTTCTTTCGTAATAAATTCTAAATATAATTTTGAAAATTTTGTAGTTGGCGAAAGCAATACGCTAGCTTACAGCGCTTGCTTTGCAGTGGCTTCAAATCCCGGAAGGGGATATAATCCTTTATTTATATACGGCGGAGTAGGACTTGGAAAAACTCATCTTCTTCAAGCTATAGCGAATACCGTTCTTCAGAAAAATCCGGACAGCAATATAGAATACACTTCCGCAGAGAAATTTACTAACGAGTTTATATCTCATCTTAGAGAAAATAAGATGGATGATTTTAAAAGCAAATACAGAAGCGTAGATTTCCTTTTAATTGACGATATTCAATTTTTAAAGAATAAAGAAGAGACTCAAAACGAGTTTTTCCATACTTTTAACGAACTTCATTCAGCCGGAAAACAAATAGTAATAACGAGCGATAGACCTCCTAAAGAGATACCTAATATAACCGATAGGCTTAGTTCAAGGTTTGATAGCGGCTTAAAAGTAGATATTCAGCCTCCGGATATAGAGACTAGACAAGCTATTTTGATAAAGAAAGCGGAAGTTGAAAATATAAAAGTTCCTCAAGACGTCATTTATTTTATAGCGGAAAATATAAATACTAATATAAGAGAATTAGAGGGAGCGTTGGTTACGGTAATTGCGAGAGCGTCTATTTTAAATGGAGGAGTAATAAATATAGAGACGGCTCAAAAAGCCTTAAAAGACGTTATATCGGAAAAGAAAGACAAGAAAATTACTATAGAAGAAATTCAAAAATGCACTGCTAAGTATTTTGGAATTGACATATCTGATCTTAAAAGTCCTAAACGCGATCAGAAATATTCGCTTCCGAGGCATATAGCTATGTATATAGCCAGAGAAGAAACAGATTTATCTTATATGGATATCGCCAGAGCTTTTAATAAAAATGATCACACGACAGTAAAGCATGCTTACGAAAAAGTTTCCGGAAATTTAAAATCTAATTCTGACGGAACTAAAAACAGTATAAAAAATATACTGGATATGATAAAAAATTAAATTATTAAACGAGGATATTTTATGAAATGTTCTGTTACGAGAAAAGAATTGTTAGACGCTTTGTCTATAGCCTATAAAGCGATTAGTTCAAAGTCTCCTTTGCCTATATTGACCCATTTTTTGCTTGAAACGGGAGAAGGAAGACTTAAAATTTCGGCTACAGATTCTGATTTAGGCATTGAGACTGCCGTAGCGGCTCAAGATGTCGAAAACGGTTCTTTTACTACTCCGGCAAAGACTTTTTTTGATATTGTTAATCTGATGACAGACGAATATGTTGATTTAAAAAGACAAGACGGAGATTTGGAAATAACCGCGGACGGATTTTCTTGTAGACTTATGACTCTTAACGCCGAAGATTTTCCAATTATTCCTCATTTTGACGACGAACCGGATTTTATTATAACTCAAAAAGATCTTAAAAAAGCGATAAAAAACGTTTTATTTTCGGCCGCTTCAAACGACGAAACTAGAGCGGTTCTAACAGGAATATCTTTATCTCTTTCTGATAATTCCGCAGAATTTGCGGCTACTGACGCAAGAAGATTAGCGGTAGCTTCCGTTCCGATTCAGTCTAATAATAAGGATTCCAGATCTTATATAATTCCAAGAAGAACTCTTGATGAAATCTCTAAATTTCTTCAAAATTCTGAAGATCCTGTTTTTGTAGGAGTAAAAAAATCTCTTATATTTTTTCAAACAGGCGGTATTTTTATAACTTCCAGGCTTCTTGAGGGAAGATATCCAAATTTTAAACAGGTTATTCCTGAAGAATCGAAGTTTTCGGCTAAACTTTCTAAGAGTTTATTTTACTCTTCAATAAAATGGGTTACTATAGTTGCGCAGGAAAGAAATTTTTTTCGTTTGGTAAAAATGGAATTAACGGAAAACTCTATAACTCTTAGATCCAACACTCCTGATTTAGGCAGCGCTTTTCGCGAAATTAAGTGCGATATTACCGGAAATCCTGATTTTACCGTAGCTTTCAACGGCCAATTTATTTTAGACATTCTTTCCAATATAGACGGAGAAGATATTATTTTTGAAGTATCTGACGGCGAATCTCCGGGAATAATACGCTCTACCGAAGATCCGTCGCATATATGCGTTGTTATGCCTATGAAGGTAAATTAATAAAAAGTATTGCAAAATTATAGCCTATTACTTATAATATTAGGGTTATATTTATGTATTTTATTTATTAAGTCAAAGTTTTTTAAGAGAGGTTTAACCTCTAAATTATAATATGTTTTGGAAGGTGATTTGATGACTCAATGCGCTTGCTCTACTAAAATGGTTTTTGCTTTTGAAGACGGAAACGCTTCCATGAGAGACGTTCTGGGAGGCAAAGGAGCTAATCTTGCCGAGATGACCAGATTAGGCTTTCCGGTTCCTCCGGGTTTCACTATACCTACGACTATGTGCGTAGAGTATTATAAACTAGACAAAAAGATGCCTGAAGGTCTTATGGACGAAGTAAAATGCCATATGTCCAATCTTGAGAAAAAAATGGGAAAGGGTTTTGGAAACGCTGAAAATCCTCTTTTAGTATCTGTTCGTTCCGGCGCAAAATTTTCAATGCCCGGCATGATGGACACAATTCTTAATCTCGGTTTGAACAGTCAAACGGTAAAAGGTTTAGCGAAGCTTACGAATAACGAAAGATTTGCTTACGACGCTTACAGAAGATTCATTCATATGTTTAGCGACGTGGTTTTGGAACTTCCTAAAAGAAATTTTGAAAATATTCTTTCCGAGCATAAAGAAAAGGCCGGCGTAAAAGAAGATTCCGAACTTAACGCAGAACAGCTTAAAGAAGTTGTCAAAGCTTATCAGGAATATGTAGTTAAAGAAACCGGAAAAGATTTTCCGGAAGACGTTATGGAACAGCTTAGACTCGCTATAGAAGCTGTATTTCGTTCTTGGAATACCCCTAGAGCGGTTGTCTACAGAAATAAAGAGAAAATTTCTCATGATCTTGGAACGGCCGTTAACGTTCAAACTATGGTTTTTGGAAATATGGGTGACGATTGCGCTACCGGAGTTGCTTTTACGAGAAACGCAAGCACCGGAGAAAAAGTTTTAACCGGAGACGTTCTTTTTAACGCTCAGGGCGAAGACGTCGTGGCCGGAATCAGAACTCCTTTGCATCTTGAAGCTCTTCAGGAAAGAGATCCGGAAGCTTATGAACAATTTAAGGAGATAGCTAATAAGCTTGAACGGCATTATAGAGACGTTCAGGATATGGAATTTACCGTAGAGAAAAATAAGCTTTATATGCTTCAAACGCGAAACGCTAAGAGAACTGCTTTAGCAGCCGTGACAATTGCCGTTGATCTTTGCAACGAGGGTCTTATCACTAAAGAAGAAGCTATTTTAAAAGTAACTCCCGAACAAATCGATATGCTTCTTCATCCTTATTTTAAACCTGAAGCTAAAAACAAAGCCGTTTCCGAAGGTCTTATTCTTGCTAAAGGCACGGCGGCTTCTCCGGGAGCGGCTTGCGGTATGGTAGTTTTTGAAGCCGAAGACGCCGTCGCTATGACTAAAGAGGGTAAAAAGATAGTTCTGGTCAGGCCTGAAACTTCTCCTGACGACGCTTCGGGAATGGCCGTCGCAGAAGGTATTCTTACGAGTACCGGAGGTCCTACTTCACATGCCGCTTTGGTAGCCAGAGGCTGGGGTATTCCCTGCGTAGTAGGCTGCGAGGCTATAAAAGTAGATTTAGCCGAAAAGAAATTTCACGTAGGCGGAAAAACTTTCAAAGAGGGAGATATAATTTCCTTTGACGGAACGACCGGAGAAGTATTTGAAGGATCTATCGAAAGAGTTTATCCGACTGAACTTATTCCTGCCGCAAAGACTCTCCTTGATTGGGCCGACGAAATAAAAAATCTTGGCGTAAGAGCAAACGCGGATAATCCTAAAGATGCCCGCAGAGCTAGATCTCTTGGAGCTCAGGGCATAGGTCTTTGCAGAACCGAGCATATGTTTATGGAAACGGATAGACTTCCCGTAGTACAGAAAATGATTATGGTCGCGGGCGAAGCCGAAGCCGGAAAGAGAGTTTTGGACAGACTTGAGAAGCAGCTTGAAGGTCTTGACGAACATAAAGCTCTTGAGATTAAAGAACAGATAGAAGCTCAGAAGAAGAAAATGGAGAAATCCTGGAATACTTATATGGAAACTCTTAATACTCTTCTTCCGGTTCAGAGAGGCGACTTTGAAGGAATACTTGAAGCTATGGCCGGTTATTGGGTTATAATTCGTCTTTTAGATCCTCCGCTTCATGAGTTCCTTCCCAATTCGGAAGAGATTCTTGTCGATATAACGAAGATGAAGACTAGAGCGGAGTTCAATCCTCTTACTAAAGAGGAAAAAATAGTTCTCGCCGAAAAAGAAGCTCTTCTTGAAAAGCTTCGCGCGATGCATGAAGCTAATCCGATGCTTGGTTTAAGAATGTGCCGTTTGGGAATTGTTTATCCTGAAATTTATAAAATGCAGGTAAGAGCTATTTTTGAAGCCGCATGTAACTTAAAGAAAAAAGGCGTGGACGTTAAGCCTGAGGTTATGATTCCCGGAGTAGGAATTATTGGCGAAATGATGATAAACAGAGAAATGTGCGACTCTGTGGCTAAAGAGGTTATGAAAGAAAAAGGAGTTGAAGTCGAGTATAAAGTAGGCACTATGGTAGAGCTTCCTAGAGCTGCCGTAACTGCCGGAAGACTTGCCGAATACGCTCAATTTTTCTCTTTCGGAACAAACGATTTAACTCAGACTACTTTTGGATATAGCCGCGACGACGTCGCAAAAACGTTTGTGCCGGTATATATTGAAAAGGGTTTGCTTAAAGTAGATCCTTTCCATCAGCTTGATCGCGAAGGAGTAGGAGCTTTAATGAAAAATGGAGTTGAAGCCGGAAGAAGATCTAATCCTAATCTTGAGGTGGGAATTTGCGGCGAACATGGAGGAGAACCTTCGTCGGTAGAGTTTTGCCATATGATAGGATTAAATTACGTCAGTTGCTCTCCTTATCGAGTTCCTATTGCTAGACTAGCCGCCGCTCAGGCAAAAGTAAACAATAAGTAAACTTTTTCTTGAAATCTAAATATAAAAAGCCTAACGAAAAGCAAAGTTAAGATATTTTTCGTTAGGCTTTTTATATTTTAGATTTTTTATGAAATTATATAATGTGTTTTTATTTTATACCGTCTTTATAAAGGATATAAACGAGAGTAAGTTATCGTAATTCTAAGCGATAATAGTTAGGTATGTTAGATTTATCCGGACTAGCTATTGAAATTTTTTTATATCCTTAAAAGCGGAAGTTTAATCGGTCTTTAGCGGTTTTTCGGATTTATTTTTGGGATTTATTTAAATATTGCGCAAATAAAAATTACCTCTTGACAAATATATTTTACGATAGTATAATGTAAATCACTTCAGTTAAATTAAACTTAATTGACGAAGTTGGGTAGGTGGCCGAGTGGTTAATGGCACCAGACTGTAAATCTGGCACGCGACGCGTTGCGGTGGTTCGAATCCACCCCTGCCCATAAATTAAAAAGCAGGATTTTAATCCTGCTTTTTTTAATTTATTTTTTAACGTTTATTTTAAAGGTGTTTTTATGAATTTATACTCCGGAAGGGTTTATACAGACGATAAAGCGGATATGGAAAAAAAGAAAAAATTGAATTTTTTTTCCATATTTTTTTTAATTTTTATTTTTTTAATTTTTTTTAAAGAGTTAGTCGCATTTTTTATAAACGCTCAATGGTTTGAATCGTTAGGTTTTTCTTCTGTTTTTTGGTTTAACTTCAATAGTAAGTTTATTTGCGGTTTTTCTCTTTTATTAATTTGGCTTATTTTTTGTTCTATAAATACTTTCATAATTTTGAAGCTGAAAAAATTTATACCTCAAGTAATCGTATCAGGAGTAATAGAGCTTCCTAAAATATCTAACTTATCTTTATCTTTTTTGTATTTAATTTTAGTTATTCTTTCGGTCGTATTTTTTATAGACGGTTTTTATTTTTATGAGATTGTTTTGGATTTTATTTACCGGACTCCTTTTAACCAAACAGATCCTGTTTTCTCTAAAGATCTTTCTTTTTATGTGTTTGTCCTTCCGTTTTATGAGTATTGTGTTTCAAGAATTTTTTGGATGTTTGTCTCTTTATTGTGTCTTACGGCTGGATTTTATATTTTCGCCAGGGGATTTAGATATATTCCGACAAATTTTAATCTTCCCAATCTGTTAAAGCGTCATGTTCTTATTCTTCTTTCTGTCGCTATAATTACGTTTGCGTTGAGAGTTTTTCTTTTTAGATATTCTTGTCTTTTAAATGACTCCGGTTTTTTATCGGGAGCGTTTTTTATTGACGTATACGCTAGAATCCCCTCGGCGACTCTTTTTTTACTATTGTCTTGTTTTTTTGCGTTTTTTCTTTTTGGGGACTTAAAGACTAATAATTATAAGCGTTCTTTAATCGGCGTCGGAAGTCTTATTTTATTTTTTGCGGCGAGTTTTTTTATATATCCTTTTATCCTTCAAAGATTGACGGTAATTCCTAACGAACTTTCAAAAGAAGGGGTTTTTATTTCAAGAAACATTGATTTTACCAGAAAGGCTTTTGGCCTTGAAAAATTTAAGGAACAGGAATATCCTGCGGATACTAAACTGACAGCTTCCGATATAGCCGACGATACTTCGACCTTGGAAAACGTAAGGCTTTGGGATCCTACTCCTTTATTGGAAGCTTATTCCGAGCTGCAGGAAATACGCACTTATTATAAATTTTTTGACGTGGATTTCGATAGATATTTCATAGACGGAAAGTACAGGCAAGTTATGATTTCTCCCAGAGAGCTTGCGAGAGACAGAATACCGGATAGAAAATGGATCAACGAAACTTTTACTTATACTCATGGTTACGGTTGTTGTCTTAGCCCCGTAAACGACGCTACTTTAGACGGACTCCCTAATTTTTTTATCAAAGATATTCCTCCGGTTTCAGCCGTAGATTTAAAACTTGATAATCCTGCGATTTATTACGGCGAATTGACCGATTCTTATTGTATAGTTAACTCGAACGAGAGAGAATTCGATTATCCTATGGGCGATGAAAACGTTTACTGTTCCTATAATGGCAAAGGGGGAGTAAAGATTTCATCTTTTTTAAACAGGCTTTTTTTCGCTTCTTATTTTGGCGATATAAAACTTTTGCTTAGCTCTGAGATTACTAATAAAAGCAAAGTTCTTTTTAATAGAAAAATTTCAGAAATCGTAAAAAATATTACGCCTTACGTTATTTATGACAAAGATCCTTATATAGTCATTTCTGAAGGCAAATTTTTCTGGATAATCGACGGCTATACCGTTTCTTCAAATTATCCTTATTCGCAAAATTTTTTTGGTATAAATTATATAAGAAATTCGGTTAAAGCCGTTATAAACGCTTATGACGGAGACGTGTCTTTTTATATATCTGACGAAAGCGATCCGATAATAAAGACTAAGTCTAAAACTTTTAAAAATCTTTTTAAAAGTTTTTCCGAACTGCCTGAAGATTTGAAAAGCCATATGCGCTATCCTGAATATTTGTTGAAAATTCAGGCAAAAGTATACTCTAGGTATCATATGACTGATCCTCAGGTCTTTTATAACCAAGAAGATCTTTGGAAAATTCCTTCTTCTATTTCTTCAGGCGAAATAGATCCTTATTACACTATTTTAAGATTGCCTAAACCTAATGGAGTAAAGGAAGAATTTGTTTTGGCTCTTCCTTTTTCTCCTGCGAGAAAGTCAAATATGATAGCTTTGGCTGTCGCCAGATGCGACGCTCCTTTTTATGGAGAAACAATAGTTTATACTTTTCCTAAGGATAAATTGATCTTCGGACCTTCTCAAATAGACTCTAGAATAGACCAGGAACCTGAAATCGCGAAACAATTAGCTTTATGGAGTAGGGGAGGCTCTAACGTTATAAGAGGCAATTTAACGGTAATTCCGATAGACGGCTCTCTTATCTATATAGAACCTCTTTTCCTGGCTGCCGAAAAAGGCAAAATTCCTCAGTTAAAAAAGATATTTGTCGTATATGAAGATAAAGTCGCGATGGAAGATTCTTTAGAACAAGCTTTAAAGTCGGTTTTTGGGGTTTCGTCTGACTCGATAACGACTGATTTAGATTTGACAGAAAATGAAAAGGTATCTTTGAGCGTTTGTAAAAAATTGATTATAGAGGCGTCTTCTCATTTCGACGCGGCAAAAAAAGCTCAAAGAGAAGATGATTGGGCGTCTTATGGAAGAGAAATGAAAGAGCTTGAAAAAAAGCTTTATATTTTAAAAACCGGAGTTTTAGAATGATGGATTGGACTGAATATTTTATGTCTATAGCAAGACAGGCTGCGGCTAAATCAAAATGTATGTCAAGAAATTTTGGAGCCGTTATAGTAAAAAACAGATGCGTCGTAAGCATGGGGTATAATGGGCCTGCCAGAGGAACTTCGCATTGCGATATAAGAAAATACGGGTTGCCGGAAGGTATTGCGGGAGATAAAAGATCCGAATGTCCAAGGAGACTCGCTAACTTGCCTTCAGGACAAGGATTAGAATATTGTACGGCCGGTCATGCAGAAAGAAACGCTATAGCCCAAGCGGCTATGAATGGAATTTCTACTCTTGGAGCCGAGCTTTATACTTGGTCCCCTCTTCCTTGTAAAGAATGCGCTATTATGATAATAAATTCAGGTATAAAAAAAGTTTATTATTTAAGCGGGGACGATTACGACAACGTAGCTAGGAAACTTTTTATTGAAGCCGGAGTCGATTTAGAATCTTATGACTATTCAGGGGATTAAGAAGAGTTTATTTTTTAGAAACAGACGTTTTTTTTTGTTATGGTTAGGTCAATTTATATCTTCTTGCGGAGGTTGGATAAATTACGTAGCCTTAAACGTTCTTTTATATGAGATAACCGGCTCCGGATCCGTATTGGGAATATTTTTTGCGATAAGAACTGTTCCGTCTTTATTTTTTGGCCCTTTTGGCGGTTTCCTTGCCGATAGAATCGACAAGAGAAAGCTGATGATTATATGCGATTCAGTTAGAGCCGTAGCTATTCTTACTTTTATATACTTAAGAGACGTTAATATATTTTTTATCTTAGGATTTATGTTGGCGGCTTTTGATAAAATATATTCTTCTTCTTCTTCGTCTATACTTCCTGAAATAGTGAATAAGAGCGATTTGATGGAAGCTAATTCGTATTCTAAGGTCTCTCAGTCGATAACTACCGTTATAGGGCCTGCTTTAGGCGGGCTGGTTATAGGATTTTGGGGATATAACAGCGCTTTTATTATAGATAGCTGCACTTTTGTTTTTTCCGTTATTACTTTGATAGCTATGGCAGAAAAAATTTTGCCTCAAAAAGTTTCTCGCGTAAGGGAAAATTTATATTTGGAATTTAAGGATACGTTTGTTTTTTTACTATCATCCGGAATATTATTTTATTTTATGATTTTGAGAATATTCGACGGACTGGGGAGCGGCGCTTATAATACGGTCCTTCCGATATTTTCCGCTAAAGTTGCGATTTTGGGAGGTTCTTTATACGGATGGCTTCTTACTTGCTGGGGAATTGGAACTTTCCTTGGAGCGGTTTCCGCTTCTCGCTTAAGTAAAAAAATTAATATTTCCGCTTTATATTGCGGTTCGACTTTAATTATGGCTTTGGGTATGGGCGGAACTTTTCTTGTTCCGGTTCAGTTGGCTTTTTTGCCCCCTTATTTTTTATCTTTATGCTGTATCGCTTTAGGCGGTTTTGGAGACGGAGTTTCGGGAGTTGTTTTTAATACGGCTTTGATGGAAAGAACTCCAAGAGAAATGATGGGGAAAGTTTTTGGTAGTATTTCGTCTTTTATTTATGTATCATGCGGCTCAGGAATGTATTTTGCCGGCGTAGCCATGGATTTTTTTCCTTATGGCGGCGTAGTAGTTTTTGGAACGTCTATAATTATTTTTGCAATTTTAGTAATTTGGTCGATTCTTAAATTTAGATTTATTGACATTAAAAAAGCATAGCGCGAAAATTATTGAGCGCTATGCTTTTTTAATGTAATTTTAATTTATTGTAATTCTCCCCAGGTAATTTGGAATCCGTCCCAAGTTACGTAAGCGCTTCCGTCTTCCGAAAGTCTAAGCTGATTAAGAGCGACTCTGGTTTGCTCTCTTATAGGTCTCATTTTAAAGCCGTTGACGCTTTTTCCGTAGAAATAAGAAACCGTTGTGGTTTTTAAGTTTAAATCTGACATTATTGCCGTGCTTCCGCCTTTAGCCATAGTCAAATATTGATAAAGCCTGTCGTTTGGATTTACTTTTACTTTCTTTTTGTCCGTACTAGTAACATAAGTTGCGACGCCTTGATATTGAGTTAATTCCCCTTCTTTTCTATCGAGAGCTTTTTGAGCTACGGTATAGATAATTCTGTCTTTTCCCGCGGAATAATGAAGGAAATACGGAGCTTCGTCTAATATGGTTGTTTTTCCTTTATCCCAATAGCAAAGGACTTTATTATTTTCGTTAAATTCGTATTTCTTATCTATTTCAGGATTGCCGCTTTTTTTCAGTCTGCCTACCCAGAAGCATTTTCCGGCGTCTACCCATTCTACGTAGTCTGCGTTGTTTCCTATAGCGTTTTCAAATCTGGTCGTATTATAAGCGGGCGTAAATATGTCGTAACCTGTTTTGTTAGGATCTATATAAGCTATGTATTTCGCTTTGATTTGAGCTTTTTCATCATAGAAATATCCGCTAGCGCCGATTTTTCCGTCGGGATAAGTTTGAATTACCCCGGTATCGCATCTAAATCCTTGTTTGCCCGGAGTATGTTCGAAGATTACCGTGGCTTTTTTATTTGGAATATCGACTTTTATGAATTTTGAACCTCTTTCCGCAGTTACTATGCATGTTTTTCCGTCATGAGTTAAAGCCGCGTTTTGAAGAGCCGTACATGGCAGAAGAATTTCGCTGATTTTTACCGATTCGCGGGTTTTTCCCGAAAAATCGAATACCCATAGTTTGTAGACGGTTCCTTTTTGTTTTAACTTTGTATCGGCTACTTTTTCGTAAGCTGTGACAATATTTCCATTTTGAGAGATATTTACTATTCCGAATCTCACTACGGAAATATTTAACGCTGTAAGCTTAGGTTGAGTTACTCTAACTATAGCGGCATAAGAAGTTGTTATTCCCAGCGTTAAACATACGGCTAAAAATAACAGGAACAACTTAAGGTTTTTCATTTGTCGATTTCCTCCAATATTTTATTGCATACGCTGTGAGGCCGCGGCTTGCCATTTTTTATAAAATTCCATAATTTCCAATTCTATGATTTTGCATATTTTCCTTGTAAAACTTTTGTTTTTTTAAGAAGGACAGATCTTAGCCTCGATAGAATTTTTAAGGTTAAAATAACGTTTTATTATCCTAAAAATGTCTAAGCGGAAATTCAGCCGTTACACAAGGGGGGGATATTATTGAAGGATAAGCTTAAGGAAGCGGTCGAGACGTTAAAGGTAGATTACATGGACGTAAGAATAGAAGACCGTATGGAAACTCGAATTCAATATGTTGGCAATAAGCTTGAACAATTAGGCGAGATAAGCAGTTTTGGAGGAACCGTCAGAGTTAAAGATAAAGGCAGATGGGGAGTCGTTTCTTTTACCGATATGGAGGATTTTGACAAAAGCGTTTTTCTTGCGGCTAGAGAGGCTAAAATTGGAAAACCCGCGGAATACGATCTCGCCGAATCTCCCGTGATAGAGGATTATATTAAAGTTTCTCTGCAAGATTCTGAAAATCCGATGAAGATAAATATAGATGAGAAAGAAAAACTTGTTAGAGATTATAATGAAATTATTTTATCTCAAGATAAAATAAATAATTCGTCTATATTTTATAAAGACGTCGGAGTAAAGAAATTTTTTGTAAATTCAGAAGGCACATATATTGAACAAGAGCGTTCCGAATGCGGAATGTCTGTTCAAGCGATTGCAAAAGAAGGATTAAACGTTCAGAAGTACGCCGATTCTTTAGGAGGTATAGACGGTTTCAAGGTAGTGACCGATATAGATGACAAAATACGTAAGATTGCTGAAAATGCGGCTTCTTTATTGAACGCTAAGCCCGCTAAGGGAGGGCGTTTTGATTGCCTTATAGATCCCAGAATGTCCGGGACCTTTATTCATGAAGCTTTCGGTCATATGAGCGAGTCTGATCATATATGCGAAAACGATAAGTTGAAAAAAGAGATGTATACCGGAAGGGAAATAGGAGTAGATTCTCTGACGGCTATAGACGACGGCACGCTTGAACATGGTATGGGCACAAACAAATATGACGACGAAGGAGTCCTTTGTCGGAAGAATTATCTTATTAAAGACGGCAAAATAGTAGGAAGGCTGCATTCTAAAGACACCGCCGGAAAAATGGGAGAATCCGTTTCCGGAAACGCTAGAGCTATCGATTTTAAGTTTGAGCCGATCGTTAGGATGACTAATACATATATCGAACCGAAAGATTGGTCTTTTGACGAAATGCTCCGGGAAATTGAAGAAGGCTATTACGTAAAAGGTTCTCAAGGAGGCATGACTAATCTCGACGTATTTACTTTTAGCGCAGGCGAAGCTTACAAGGTTGAAAAGGGACAAATCGGAGAGAAAGTTAGAGATTTGACTTTAACCGGAAATATTTTTGAGACTATGAACAAAATTGACGCTATAGGAAACGATTTGGAGATTTTTAATAGCGGCGGTAGCGGCGGTTGCGGAAAAGCGGGACAGTCGCCTTTGCCTATTTCAAGAGGAGGGCCGCATATTATAATAAGAGACGTAATCGTAGGAGGACGTTGATAATGGAAAGAAAAGTGATTGAACGAGCCTTAAAAGAATACTCCTGCGCGGACGCCGAACTTTTTGTCGTAAAATTGGAAAAATATCCCGTATCGTTCGAAGCCAATAAGCTTAAGTCCGTAAAATCCAGATTGATAAAGGGATATAGTCTCAGAATTATTAAGAACGGCAGAATAGGATTCGCTTCTTCCACGTCTCTTGCCGGGAATGAAGATAAGCTTATTGACTCCGCCGTCAAATCTTCTTCTTTTGGACCAAAGGCTGACTTTTCATTTTGGAGCGGAAAGAGATATCCTCAGCCCGAAGTGTTTTTTCCGGCTACGGTAAGTTTTGAAGTCGAGGAAGCGGAACAAATGGCGAGGCATATCGTTTTGAGGCTTCGCGAAATGATTCCTGAATCATATATAGACGTAAACGTGACTAAAAGTTTTGTAGAGGCTTCTCATTTTACGTCTCAATCTGAGAAAACTTATTATAAGAGTTTATTTTCTCTTTCTGCTACGGCTCTTTTAGTGAGATCAGGAGAACTTCTATATATCAACGAAGGCTTAGACGGGTGCAATATTCCGGAAAATCCTTTGTCCATAACCGGCGATATAGCATGGAAAGAAAAGTTGTCGGCAAAGTCCGTTGAATCTCCGTCTAAGAAAATGCAGGTAATTTTTACTCCGAAGACCATGCCTTATTTAATGCAGGGATTTACTACGGGCCTGACGGGAAGAAATATCGCTTCTAAGTCCTCTCCTCTTTACGGAAGAAAGGGAGAGAGCATTTTAGACGATAGAGTTTCTATTTACGACGACGGTATAATGCCTTCCGGGCCGGCGTCTGCTCCCTTTGACGACGAAGGAGTTCCAAGACAGAGATTCGCCTTGTTTTCAAAAGGCGTTCTTAAAAATTATTATCTTGACTTGGCTTCTGCGGCAGCTTTAAACGAAGAACCTACCGGGTCGGCGGATCGCAGATTCCTCATGCCTCCGCAAGCGGCTCCGTCCAACCTTTATATGGAACCGGGTAATTGCGATTATCAAGAAATGTTAGAGGGCATCGACGACGGACTCGTTATAGATCAGGTTATAGGAGGAGGCCAGAGCAATCTTTTAAACGGCGAATTTTCCATGAACGTAGAGCTTGGATTTAGAGTAAAACATGGTAAAATAGTCGGCAGAGTTAGAAATACTATGGTCGCCGGGAACGTTTACGAATTGTTTAAAGATAATATTGAGGCTATTGGAAACCGTTGCGAAGCCGACGGAAGTATATTTACGCCGCATGTCCTTTTTAAAGACGTAAGCATATCTGGAAGAGAATAGTTTTATAGGAAAGATAAATTAAATTTATTAAATTAGGCGGAATATGACTTTGAATGTCTATCCGCTTTTTTGTCTTTAGAGATGTTTTGAGCTTTTTGGCGTCGAAGTTAGACAAACTATTAAAACGTTGTTTTTATGTTAAATTAAACGAGGTTGTTTGAATTTATGAAAAAGATATTTTTTGTCGCGTTGTTTATATTTATTTGTTCTTCGCTTGTTTTCGCTCAAATTTCCGACGAGTCTAATCGTTTGAAAAATCTGAGAGAATGTATGTCTAAGATGAGCGTTATTCAGACTTATTTGGAATTTTATTATATGAGTTCCGGAATTTATCCAAAAAGTCTTCGGGATTTAAATTTTATTTTTAACAGCGACGTTAGAAAAGAAAGCGAAAGAATCGTATTCCCTGAAGATCCGGCTTCCGGAAAACAATTTGTGTACACTCTTTCTTCTGATTTAAAAACATATCGTTTGGAGGCTCCGGATCCATCTCTGTACGGCTTAGAGGAGATAGTCCTTTCTAACGTAAATTGGGGGTGGATGAATAAAGTCGCTAAACAGATAAGTATAGAAGCAAAAACTGAACTTTGCGGACACTATATGACCGGCATCGTTCAGACCGCAAGAAAATATCAGCAGGATAATAAAAAACTGCCTTCTAAAATTGAAGAAATGATTCCTAAATATTTGAAGGCTGTTCCTAAATGTCCTTTAAGCGGAAAGAATTATATTCTAAAGCTTACGTCTGCCGATCTTATAGTTGGTTGTCCGGATCCAAACGCTCATGGAATGCGAGATTTTCAATACACCTTAAAAAAGGGAATAATCATTAAGCCTCTTGAAGAGAAAAACGGGGATTGATAAGATAAGCTTGATCTATTTTTTTGTTTAGAAGCTGAGAAGCAGTTTCCGTAAATTTTTCAGGTTGAGCCGTAACGTAAAATTTATAATCCGGAGTTAGACCGGAGCGATTTTCAAGATTTTTATCTTTTAAAATATCGGCTAGTTCCAAAGCCGTTGCATGCGCAGGATTTATTAGTTTAAATCTTCCGGCATCGGCTTTTTTTATAGCCGGTTCGAGAAAAGGATAGTGAGTGCATCCTAGTATCAAGGTATCGGCGTTCACATTGTCAAAAGCCGACAAATATCTTTTTACTACTCTATCCACTTCGGCTCCGCTAAAAATTCCGCTCTCGACGAAAGAAACAAAATATGGACAGGCTTTGCCCACTACGGATATTTTGTTATCAGAATATTTTTTCATTATTTTATCATATACGCCGCTTTCAATAGTAGCCGCGTTCGCAAATAAAGCGACTTGACTGGTTCTTATAACTTTGAGAGCTTCTCGTACCGCCGGCTCTATGACTCCTATTATAGGAAAATCAAAGCAAGGGCGAGCTTTATCTAAAACTAAAGCCGAAGACGTATTGCAGGCCATTACTACGGCTTTAACTTTTTTTTGTTTAAAAAATTTTAAAATGTCGAAAACAAATTTTTGAATTTGAGCTGGGGTTTTATTGCCATATGGTAAATTTGCCGTATCTCCGAAATAAATAATTTTTTCTTCCGGCAGGACCGAGTTGATTTCCGTAAGAACGGAAAGGCCGCCTATTCCTGAATCCAGGATGCCTATTGGTGTATTCATATCGCTAATTTCTCCAGATATTCATATAATCTTAGAGTTATACTCCGTATAACTGGTCGTATCTTTAGCGTTGTTATT
Organism: uncultured bacterium; assembly: GCA_949288455.1. Taxonomy (GTDB): domain Bacteria; phylum Vulcanimicrobiota; class CADAWZ01; order CADAWZ01; family CADAWZ01; genus CASEKF01. Next base: position 11,722 of record CASEKF010000061.1, on the reverse strand, counting down.
TCGCTTTATTTTAAAGCTGATTTTGCGCAATTTAAGTAAATTTTATTTTGGCTTTATATTATATAATACATTATATAATAATACAAGATATTCTTAAGTTTTAGCTTTCCATATCTTTTTTTGCTTGTTTATAATTAATAACGTCTCGTTTATCATATAGCTTTTTCCCTTTGGCAAGAGCTATTTCTACTTTTATTTTCCCTTTAGATACGTAGATTTTTGTTGGAATCAGAGAATATCCCCGTTCCTTCGTTTTAGTAAAGAGTTTAGATATTTGATATTTATGAAGAAGCAGCTTTCTTGTTCTTCTTGGTTCATGATTAAAAATATTACCTTCTTTATACGGCGAGACGTAAGCTTGATAAAGCCAGGCTTCTCCGTTTTTTATTGAGGCGTAAGCGTCGTTAAGGTTTGCTTTTCCGGCTCTTAGAGATTTTACCTCTGTCCCCGTTAGAGCTATTCCGGCTTCTAGCTTGTCTTCTATAAAATAATTATGCCATGCTTTTTTATTTTGAATTAAAATTTTATCTCCGGACATGGCGTCCCTCCATTTTCAAATTAAATAAAAATTTTCATTTTGAACTAAGCCGTTTAAGTCCGTTTTTGTCCATCCTTTGGTTATTATTTCTCCGGATTTTTTAGGATGATTCCAATATCCTGAAAATAAATTGCTTCCTCTTAGGCATATTTCTCCCGCTTCTGTCTCTGCGGCAAACTGAGAGCCGTTTTTTATTATTTGAGCGGTCATATTATATCCGGATGTTCCTAATTTTAATAGATATTTTTCCGATAATTCAGTTCCTTCAAAGGCTCTTATTCCGGCTCTGCGCAGCGAAAAAACAGGTTTTAACATATTTTTGAAATCTTGATTTTTAAGCTCTTTTACGTCTTTTGCCGTTCTGAGTAGAACTTCTTTAGTTTTGATTGCTTCAATTTTTTTTATATTTTTTGTCCAGAAATTAAGATCTCCGGCGACAGAATCGCACCGAACGTTAGTCGTTTCTTTACCGACTACTACTGTTCCTCCGGCTATAAGAGCGGGCAGAAAGTTCATTGTAAAATCTTCTAAACATGAAAACTCAAAATAGGACGCGGTTTTGTCTAAATCAGTAATACGATTATATATTAAAGAAGCTAACGTATCGGCTAAAAGCATAGAGTACGGGATTATCGCGAAATAGTCTTCTTTTTCATGAAATAAAAGCGCGGCGTCATGTTCGCTTGTTTCGATTTCTTCTATGGGTTTGTTTTGTATCGGCGTTCCTAATTCGGAAAAGGAACAAGGATATATTTCCGATCCAGGCCAAAGATTAGGTTCAGAGGTTTTGTCAAAAATATCGGTAAAAAGTATTTTTGGCTTTAAACTTCTCGCTAAGTTTGCGCTATTTGGCCTAAGAGGAAGAAATATCGCGCCTATGGATATTGAAGCGAAGAAGAGAGCCGCGGAGAAAAAAGAGGGATTTGAAATACAGCATACTAGATCGTATCTGTTTAATTTTTTCTTTCTGAATAAAAAATCGGCTAAAAGGGAGGTTTTCTCGTTAAGTTGATAATATGTGGCCGCTTCTCCCGTATCCGCGTTTACAAGAGCAATTTTTTTCGGTATCCGCCAAGCTTTTTCTAACGTAAGTTTTTCTATAAACATAACGGTCAGCGGAAAAATACCATATGATACGTATCTTCCATTTTAAGAAGAAACGGAATCATTATTTTTTCTTTGATTTCTTCAGGAGTCAAATTTTTAGGCAGTTCTTTTGAAAGCCGTTTTGCTATGTCGTCGATTTTTAATTTGCCGGTAGAATATTCGTATACCGCGGCTTCTTCCGAATTTATTTCTATGTCTTCAAGATAGCCTTTTATTAAGTATCCTGTTTCAGAAGGGATATAATTATCTTCAAGGATAATTCTTACCGGAGTTAAGCTTCCTACTAAATGTGGCGGGGTTTGCGACAGTCTGAGAAATATCGGTTTTTCCATAAGTGAGAAATAACGATTTATTAAGTAAGATTTGCCTATAATATTAGTAAAACAAAAATCTGAAATTTGGAATTTTTTATATAATTCGATATGAAAAGCTACTTCTTCAAACGAGAGATTCAGAGCTTGTCGCTTCATTATTTTTGTAATTTTTGAAACAAATTTTTCGTAGAGCCGTTCTTGTTCAATTAGGGAAAGATCGGCAGTATAATAAATAGGGGAAGAAAGATCGGAGATTGACAACCATTCCGGATCTGAGGAGTAAACTTTTCCTTTTTCAAGCGTATTTTCATTGTTTTCGCTTATGAAATCTTCTGAAAACGTATTCGGAATCGGATAAAAGTAGGTCAGCGCCGGCTCAAAACCGCAAGGATAAATTTCTGTGAGTTGTTCCGATAACTCAAGCGTTTTTTCTAGGCTTTCTTTAGTTTCGTATGGAGTTCCGATAGTAAATATAGCCTTTATTATTATCCCTTTAATTAAAGCCGCTTGTTTTACTATTTTTTTGAGAAATTCGGCGGATCCGCAATTTCCGTAAAGTTGTTCGACTTGTTGATCCGTTGACAAAACCGGCAATATTATAACTTTAAATCCCGCTTGTTTAAGCAATAATAAATAATCCGGATTTTCCGAAAGAAATTTTAAATCAGCAAGACAGGAAAACGCCGTAGCGTCTTGTTTTCGAAATTCCATAATGCCGTCGAGAATTTTTTTTAGCCTATTTTTATCGTCCATAAAGTTTGGATCTAAAATAGATATATGTTTGACTACGTTGGATTTTAAAAGCTGAGATATTTCTTCTAGAACTCTTTCCGGAGAATACAGCATTTTAGCTCTTTTGCGTTTGAAAGAAAGAATTCCTAATTTATTTTCTCCTCGAGAGGAGAAGTAAGGCATATAAGGCCGTAAGGTTATTTCGTTAAAATCCAGGGCGACGGTTTCTTTTTCAGATTCGGCATATTTAGGTCCTATTATATTTGGCGGAGGAGCCGACGGCATTTTTTTTAAAACCGTAAGATAATCCGGAAGGATCGTTTCTAAATCTCCTGCGGCCCAAGTATCACAGTCAACATTTTGCCGCTTTTCTTCCGGCGGTATCTCATTTGAAAACAGTAAAATTTTAATCTTCGGCAATTTGGTTTTAATGCGCTTTATTTCTTTTTTTATTTGTCTTTCTATCATTTTTGAAATATTGAAAACGCATACTAAAGGTTCGTAAGCTTTTATAATTTGAATTCGTTCTTCCGGCGTTTTGGCTGTGAAAAACGCGCCGCTTATATATTCGTATGAAAATCCGGCTTTATTTATTGCAGAGGCAGCGGATAGAAAAGAAGGCGAATAAACTTCATGGGCTTCCGGATAATGTAAAAAGAGGATGTCTTTTCGAAATTCATATTTTTGTAGTATTAAAGATCTAAAAAGATTTTGCATTCTCGCTCCTGATAAGTAAGGATAATGTGATATTATAAAGTTAATTCATAATTACAAGTTACTTTTTAAATATTATATGGAAGCTTTTTTCAAGTTTTTTATAAAATGGAATAAGAACGTTTTCCAATGCTTCAGAAGGATCAATTTGGAATTTTTTAGCAATTTCAAAAGCTATTTCTTCTATGTTAAGTTTTCCTGAACTTAGATCATACGCGACTTTTTCTTCGTTTGAAACGATTTTTATATCTTCCAGCCATCCTTTTAAGAGATAATAATCTCTGTACTGAGATTTTATCGCCGTTCTTAAAGGCGTAAATTCTTTCAGCTCTTTTTCTTGAATTTCGCTTAAGCGTTTGGAGTTATTTAGCCTTAAATTATACCAGCTGTTTATCGAAGGAGTTTCAGATATTATTTTTGAGTAATATTGCGTTACTATGCCGTATCTGAAAAGATCAACGTGAAAGTTAATGTCTTCAAAAGATAGTCCTTTTGTTATTTCTATCATTTCTTTGTTTAATATTTTTTCAAACTCTATACCTTTAATACTTAGCGTATTTTTGTCAAGGGATTTGGATACGCACGAAGGAGTTTTAATAGAAAGAGATTTTACCCATTCGTTATCTATTATTTTGATTCCGAATTTTTCCGGATTAGCCGCTATTTCAGTGCCGGGATAAGGACATAGAAAAGCCCAAATAGCTTCAAAAAAACCCGGAGCCAGACGCATAAGCTTTAAAACGAACTCTAGCGTATTTTCAAGCGTTTCGGTAGTTTCTTCTGGCCCCCCTATGATAAAATTGCTAATCATAGAGATATTGCCATGAGCATATATGTTTTTTATTACCGTTTCAATTTGATTGAGAGTAATTTTTTTATTGTATAGATCGAGAATTCTTTGATTTCCATTTTCAATTCCCATTTGGACAGATCTTAGGCCTGCGTCGTAAAGCGTTTTTATAAGAGATGGATATTTGTAAAAAATATCTATTCTTCCTTCGCAGCAAAAGACGAAATCTAAATTTTTTCTTTCTTCGGCAAACATCGAACATATTTGCTCGGCTCTTTCTTTGCGCGCTATAAAAGTATCGTCTACGATACATACGGCTTTTGCGCGCAGCCTTCTAAGATTAGAGGTTATATCATTTACGACTCGTTCCGGAGAGAAACATCTGTAGCCTTTTGCATGCACTCCTTGAGAACAAAAAGCGCATCTGAAAGGGCACCCTCTTCCTGAGGAATATCTGAACGACATAGGTACGTCCGTAATAGTATAATCTGGAGGAGGAAGCATATCCAGCGGCTCTATATACGGGATCCTTGGAACGACGCGTATTTTATCGCCGTCTCTATAAATAAGTCCTTTAATCTGATCAAGAGAAGTCTGCTTCGTTTCTAAGAAATACTTAGGATTTATAGGTTGTCTTTCTCCAATGAGAAGACGACATAAGCTTAAGGTTAAAAATTCGCCTTCGCCTACGGCCGCCATATCGAAACAAGAGTATTTTTCTAAAATTTTTTCTTGTTCTATGCTTGCTAAAGGCCCTCCGGCTATTATTATGGAAGAAGGGACCAGCGATTTAATTTCTTCCGCCATATACGCCGCTTGGAAGATATTATCTGAGTTTATGTTAAAACCTGTTATTTTGGGATTTTGCTCTTTAAAAAACGTTTGCCTTTCGTTAAAGCTCATATCTATTATGTTTTGCGTCATTATAGCTTTAACTGAATAACCGTTGCTTTTTAAAGTTGAGGCTATCGAAATAAGTCCCAAATTTAAAATAGAATTACTCAAAAAAACAGTTGATTCAAGTTGTATCAATAGGACGTCTATCATTGATTCCTCTCTTGATCCTTTTTTATCTTTTTAATTTTTTTCTTTAGCGACGAAGCGTTTCTTTCAGCTTCTTTCATTCTTTCCCAATCTATTCCGGCTTCAGGAAACTTTTTAAATTTTTCCCAGAGTTCTAACGCCTTTTCGGGATATCCATATTCGCTTTCAAGTTTAGCCTGTTCGTATACCGCGTCCGGATTTTCCGGATCTATTCTCACGGCTTCTCTAAATTCGTCTAAAGCTTCCGCGTATTTTCCTAATTTTAAATAGACGTTGCCTGCGTTGAAATATGCCTCCGCATAATTTTTATCTATACTTCGAGCTTTTAAAAATTCGTCTAGAGCTTCCAGGAGCTGTCCTCTTTCGTTGTAACAGACGCCAAGTACGCTCCTGGCTTCCACGAAGTCGTCTTTAAGCTCTATAGCTTTTTTATATTCGGCTATTCCCTTATCGAAATCTCCTTGAGCGTAATATGAACTTCCAAGTATGAAATGAGCCCAAGCCGACGGTTCCAAATTGATAGACGTAACGCATTCGCGTATGGCTTCGTCGATATTTCCGGCGACATACCAGGCGTTTCCGAGACTGCAATGCGCTTTTGCGTCGTTTGGATTTATCTCTGTAACCTTGATAAAATATCCTATCGCTTCGTTAAAATTATTATCCAGAAATTCAGAAGTCCCGAGATTATTCCACGCTTCGGCAAAATTTGGATTAAGCTCTATACATTTCCGCCAAGCTTCTTGAGCGTCGGAAAGATGACCTATCGAATGGTATGCGACGGCCAGATTATTCCACGCTTCGGTAAAGTCATTCTTTTCTTCTATCGCTTTTTTGAATTCTGCGATCGCGTCTTTGATAAGTCCTTTTTTTTGCAGGGCTATGCCTAAATTGTTGTGAGCGTCCGGATTTTTTTCAGAAAGAGAGATAGCTTTTTTATAAGAATTTATCGCTTCGTCTGTTTCGCCTTTGATAGCCAGGGCGTTAGCCAGATCAAAATGAGTTCTTTCCAGGTAAGGTTCGGCAGCCGCGGCTTTTTTATAAAATTCAAGCGCCGTGTCGTTATCGCCTTTAGCTTGTATAGTCTGACCTAAGCAATGCTGAGCTTGCGAGTTTTCGGGATCTATTGCCAAAACTCTGTTATACATGGCTATTTCTTTTTCTTGATCGCCTTTTTTTCCATAAACAAAGCCCAGATTGCACATTGACGATACGAACGAGGGACTGCACGAAACCGCATATTCGAGAGCGGTTATACTGTTGTCTAAATCTCCTTTTTTACCGAACGCTATGCCCATATTATTATAAGCGTAGGGATTCGAGGGATCTTTCCGCAATACTTTATTATATTGCTCTATAGCTAAATCGTATTGATTAAGCTTTGAGTATGAGACTCCCAAATTATTCATAGCGGTTATATTGTCCGGCTCTGTTTCCAGGACTTTAGAATAAGCTTTTACCGCGTTTTCATAACCCCCTATAGACGAACATACGGCTCCTATGTATGAAAACAATCCTTTAGTCGGAGGAGCGTTTTCTATAATTTGATTATACAGCGTTTTTGCCGAGTCTTTGTCTCCAAGATGTACCAGGGAATTGGCTAAATTTACTCTAGCTACGTCCAAATAAGGGTCTGACTCTAAAGCCTTTTCAAAATACTGCGCCGCATAATCGGGATATCCGTCCATAAAATATGAGTAACCCATATTATTTAAAGCTTTGGCATGTCTTGGTTCTATTTCCAGGGCTTTGGTAAAACATGCTCTTGCTTGCTCGGTAAGCGACTGTTTTAAATATTGTTTGCCTTTTTCGTTAAATTCTTCGGCTTTTTTCATTTGTCTTGCGGCTAAATCCAGAGATTTTCCGGAGGTTGTTGAGTCTGCTGTCGAATCTTTTCTTCCGCTCGCAGAAGGGTATGCCGGGACAGGGTATTTTGGTTTAGAGTTTTGAACAGGCGCGGTTTCCTGATAAACGTTTTCTTGTCCAATCTGATGATTATCAGGCTGTTTTTTTTCTTCTTCTTCGGCATATGACTGAGGCTCTGAAGGATTGACCGTCGTTTTTTCTTCGGATTTGCGCTCTTCTTGCTCTTCTTTTACGTCGCTGTCGCTTTCGGGAAAAGTTTCTAAATCCTCTTTGTCAAGATCAAGATTTAACGATAAAATTTGCCGTACGGTTTCACGTTCTTCAGTAATTTCTTCTGAAGCTAAAAATTCTTCTGCGCTTATATCTACATCCTCAGATTCTTTCTCTACTTCTAAAGAATCGGAAAAAAAATCCATAAGTCCTCCCCATAAATTAGCTATGAAAAACTAAAAAGTACTGTCTGATTTAATAAAGTCGAGATTTTTGATATCTAAGTCTTGCAGAGCCTTTTTTGTTTTTTGTCGTTCTTGTTCAAGTTTTTGTTTTTCTTGTTCTTTTTTACGGGCTTCGTTTTCCAGACGCTCTTTTTCAAGTCTGAGTTGTTCTTCCCGCTGCCGCTGTAACTCTTCCTGTTCTTGTCGTTCTTGTTCAAGTTTTTGTTTTTCTTGTTCTTTTTTACGGGCTTCGTTTTCCAGACGCTCTTTTTCAAGTCTGAGTCGTTCTTCCTGCTGCCGCTGCAGCTCTTCTTGCCTTTCTTTTATTTTTTTATCTTGCTCTTCTTTTGCTTTTTTATCTTGCTCTTCTTTTGCTTTTTTATCTTGCTCTTCTTTTGCTTTTTTGTCTTGCTCTTCTTTTGCTTTTTTATCTTGTTCTTCTTTTGCTTTTTTATCTTGCTCTTCTTTTACTTTTTTATCTTGTTCTTCTTTTGCTTTTTTATCTTGTTCTTCTTTTACTTTTTTGTCTTGCTCTTCTTTATTATCGTTTATTTTAGCTTCAGGTTCATTTTGAGCGTTAGTCGATTCTCTATAATTTTTATCTCCTGAAAGAACTCTGAAAGAAATATTGAAATTACCTTTTTTTATAGCTGTAATTCCCACTTGCGCAGTATTATTTTCTCCGCCTGAGGTTACTACCGTTTTTTGTTTTTCTCCATTATCCAGCTTAACGGTTTCATAATATTTATTAATTATTAAAATTTTCCAGGGAACGGTTGAACCAAAAACAGTTATGATACCTTTCGTTTCTTTTCCTAGTTCTATTTTGGACGATTCCAGTTTAAATTCTACGTACGGAAGAACATAAAATTTTACTTCGTTTGACTTGCCGGCTTGATTTTCTACAAATACGTCGCCTACTTTAGATTTCTCCGGAACTATTACGGTAAGCTCGTTAGGCGATTGAGACGTAACTTTTGCTCTTTGGTTTCTGAAGTAAACTCTATTTCCGGAAGTTTGGAAATTTTCTCCTTTTATGACGATAGTATCTCCGGCATACGCTTTTGACGGCGTTATGCTTTTAATGATCGGAGCCGGATTTTGAGCTGCCGTAGGACAAATAAGTATAGCCATAATAAATAGAATAAGATTAATTTTTATAAAATATTTCATTCTTCCTCCAAAATTTTTTCTTTAAATTGTCTTATGGATTTTTCGATAGTTTTAATATCTTCTTCAAAATTTTTACTTTCAAAACTTATATGAAAGCCTGTTTCCGCTTTATTTATATCGAGGAGCTTTTGAAGATTAACAGGGATAAATTTTGTGTTTTTTAATAAGATTCCTAAGAATTGGCGAGAAGCTCCGTTTTTTGCAATTAAATTGGAAATTTCGATATTTTCTATATCATTCCAATTTATTTTTAGTTTGCGAAAGCCTATATTAAATTCTATTCCTATTTTATCTATCGCAAGTATTCCGCGTTGAGAATTGTATAAAATTGCATAGGTAATAAATAAAGCGATTACGGATAAAGTTAACATAAATAGGGAAAATAGAGAATATTGTTTTTCGGAGTATATATTACTTAGACAAGCCGCCGTAAAAAAACTTAAAGAGAGACACCACCCTGTTATTTTTAGTATTTTGACTCTTTTTTTTGAACCGTAAAAAATAATCATACTAACGTAAATAAAGGGCTGAGCATAAACGTTATGTCATTATGAGACGCCGCGAAGAAACGGCAATCAAATTAGACCTGACAGTAAAGATCTGCTGCAACCCTAATAAAAAATTAATTTCTAAATTTCAAATTTCTATTTTTTATTGTCGTTTTCCTCTATACTGGAGCTCATTCGGTATTTTTATCGTTGAACGATTTCGTATGGTATTGACCGTATAATAAGTAAATTAATACTCCTATCGTTTGCCATATTATAAATCTTATCCAAGCCGTTATAGGTAGTCCAATCATAAGATAAGCGCATGTAATTATCCCTAAAATGGGTATCCATGGACATAATGGAGTTTTAAAAGGTCTTTTAACGTCAGGTTTCTTTATTCTGAGAATAATTATCGCGCCGCAGACGATGATAAATGCGAAAAGAGTGCCGATATTGCATAATTCCGCAATTTCGTTGATCGTAAAAACTGCTGCCAGCAGTCCTACTATAATACCGTTAATAATAGTGCTTCTGTAAGGAGTTTTAAATTTAGGGTGGATATTAGATATCCAAGACGGGAAAAATCCGTCGCGCGACATACTCATAAATATTCTGGGCTGAGCCATTAACATTACTATTAAAACCGCAAGAAGCGAAATGACGGCTCCTATGGAAACAATATAGGCCGCAATTTCGTATTGCCCGATATATTCTAGAGCCGTAGCTATAGGTTCAGAAGTGCCTAATTTATTCCATGGACATATTCCTGTCATGATGCCCGAGACGATCATATAGAGACCGGAACATATAGCTAAAGACACTATTATTCCAAAAGGAAGATCTTTAGCCGGATTTTTAGTTTCTTCCGCCGCCGTAGAGATAGCGTCGAATCCTATATAGGCAAAGAATATAATCGCCGCCCCTGTCTGAACTCCTTTTAGGCCGTTAGGCATAAAAGGAACCCAATTTGCCGGATCAATATGCTGAACGCCTACGATAATAAAAATCAAAATAATAGCGAATTTAAGGCATACTATAAAAATATTGATTTTTGAAGTTTGAGATACCCCTAGTACCAGAAGGATAGTTATTCCTAAAACTATTAGAAAAGCCGGAAGATTCATACAGAAAAAGAAAGAACCTATATGAGGAGCCGAAGCGGCTATTTCCATGAGATTTAAAAAATTCGAGGTCGCTATAGAAGCGGTATCTGAGTTTAAATATGCCGGAATACTGTTTATAGCGTTAACTGCTGCCGCCGGCTTATCTTGTATTGAGGGGGTTGAAAAAATAGAGCTTAACTTTGCGGCTAAGTCCGGAAAATTTTCCGCGATTTTTGAAATATGCGGAGTTGGATTTAAAACGGCCGCATTGATTTCCATAGTATTATTAGACAGCCAAAGAGGCATAATGTCTCTTCCTCCGAAAGCCGTTTTTAGAAAAGAACGGCAATAACCGGACCAGCCTATTGCGACGGCGGAACTGGCCACCATATATTCTAGAATTAAATCCCAGCCTATTATCCAGGCAAAAATTTCTCCTAAAGCCGTATACGCGTATGTATACGCGCTTCCTGCTATCGGTATCATTGAGGCTAATTCCGCATAACATAGGGCTGAAAATCCGCAGGCGATTCCTGTTATTAAAAAGCTTAGAACTATTGCCGGCCCGGCTCCTAAATATCCTGCTCCTCCTGCCGCCGCGGTTCCTGTTATCACAAAAATTCCAGCTCCTATGACGGCTCCTATGCCAAGCATCACGAGATCCCATTTTCCAAGAACTCTGTTTAGGCGTTCTCCTTCATAGTCCGGTTCTTGAGATGCCGTTTCCAAAGGTTTTAACCGTAAAAATTTGTGTGTTTTCATAAGTTAAAATCTTCTCCTAAATAGATTTTCCCCGGTTTTTATTAAAATTATAAAATTTATTTTTTTTTGTCAAGCTCCTTTGGATTTTGTTGCTAAACGATGTTGCAAATATTGTATATATTTCTTTTATATTGTATAATTATTCTAAGAGTTGGTAAAATCTGCCGTTTGAATGGAGAACTTTTATGACGCATAAGATAGCGTTAGTTTTATTAATATTTTGCGTCTCATTTTTATTTGGATGCAGCATGTCCGACGATGAGATTCGAGAGATTTTTGACACTAATTATATCTATTCTGAATCTACTTCTACAGAGGATTTTGAGTCTATTGCGACTGTCTTTGATTTGGAAGAGGATATTGATTTAATAGCGTCTGAAGATAAGTTTAATCAAACTGTTTTAAAGGACGCTCGGTCGGCGGCTATCTTTAAAAAAACTCCCGGTTATACGAATATTTGCGGTATAATGACGTCTGGCTGCGGCGTTAGAATATATGGAAACGTCAAAGTTTACGGAGGAGTTTATACTCGCGAAGGAGATATAGTTATGGGCAGCGGAGCGATAATAGTTACGGATAATGACTATATCCATCGGATGGCGTCTTCTAATGTAGAGTTTTCTAGCGCTATTGCTTCGCTTTACAATAATCCTG